>CAYTCB010000069.1:0-5426 GCA_964436195.1 uncultured Elusimicrobiaceae bacterium | reverse complement strand
AGAAGATGTTTGTGTCGCAGGTAGGAAAAGGCGCCGTACTTAATTCAGATGTGCTTAAAGCTGTTTCAGGCGACAGAGACATGCTTTCAATTCTTAATGCAATGCTTGCCGATTTAAAATCCGGCGTAGTTTTAAAATCATTTTATAAAACAGCCGACGGATTTGTTTTTAAAACTGCAGACGGTGAAACAATAAATGTCGAAACAAAAAATTTAAAATCGGAAACTAAAGAAAAACAAGTTCCAGTAAGCGAAAAAAATTTATATGATGCGTTTTATGCTTTTGACCTTATTCAAAAATTAAATAAAAAAATAAGACAGGCAGGCAGAGAAAACAGGAAAATATCGGAATTTGTAAGCGGCAAAGAAATTTATTCGGCCGCCCAGAGCGTTGAAAAAATACAAAATGAGGTTATAAGAAAAGACCTTCACACAAGGCTTGAAACAATATCTCTTATATATAAAAAATCCGATTCTTCAGAAAACGGACATGGTAATCCTGTTTATGGGATGAGCCAGGCATTACATCAGGCCCAGCTGGCGTTAAAATCAAGAAGCTGGATTTTATCTTTTATACAGCCCCCTGTCGGCGGCTACATAATAAATGCCGACGGAATTGAAGGACGGGGATTGAATGATACAAACTCTCTTATACATGCCGAAACTCTTACAATAATAAATTTCCTTGAAAACGCGGCCGCAAAAAGTTCATTGTCTGAAAATCAAAAAAAAGCCGTTTTATTGCTCTTATCGCAGATTAAAATGAATGCGACAAGTTTAAAAAGCGATATGTTCAGAAACAACAGAATCGTAAAAAAACTTAAGATTAATTACGGCGATAAAACAGTTGATGATTTATTTAAAGAAACAAACGAACTTTTAAAATACGCAGACGACATTTTGGGAAATCCTCTGGCAAGCGCCGAGCTTTACTGTACGCTTGCACCATGCAATAAATGCGCAAAGACAATAGCCAAACTTAAATTTAAATCGGTTGTTTTCGGATCTTATCCGGCCAATAAAACCCATCAGGATTATGAAGATTTATATTCAAACGGAACTGAGATAATTTCGGGTATTTTAAAAAGAGAAACCGATAAATATATACGCAATTATAAAATTATGAATGCGACGCCTCTGATGACAAAAATAGCGTCTTCAATGCAGAGTGTCAGGCGTTCGGCAATGTCATTTTTTAACTTTTTCAAAATAACAAGAAGCAAATTGTATTCCGAACAGCAGAAAGATATTTTGCTTGATAAACTTTTTAACAATCTTTCACATTCTGATTTTGTGTACGGCAGCGTTGAATATGCCTTGCTTTGCGGAAATGACGATATTGAAACTTTTAAATATGCTTACGAAATGGTTAAAAACGGCAAAATTAAAAAACTGATTATATCCGGCGGTTGCGGACGTTTAACGGTTCCTCTTTTAAAAGTCGTAAGAGATTTGGGTATAAAAAATACCGGAGTCGAATCGGTTGAAAGGTTTATATCCATGAGCGACGCAGAATTTTCTTCTCTTGAGAAAGAATTGTCAAAAGCGCCGGTTTCCGAAATTAAAACAAAACTGAGAAATATTTCTCCGCATATATCAGAGGCGGAAATAATAAAATTTATTATTCTCAACGTAATAGCCAAATCAGACGGCATCAATGAAAGACGCAAAATTAATATTGAATCGAAAATTATTCTTGAAACTGAATCCGCAAATACGTATGAAAATATCCAAAATTCAAAAAAACTTCTGCCTTTTGGAGTTAAAAATGTTGCCGTAATACAGACTCCGGTCCAGCAGATGAGGACAATGGGCACGGCCAACAGAATATTAGACGCAAATATCGCGTTGTACAGCATGACCGTAAATAAGACTAATAAAAAATATTCGGAACTTTTGCAGTCGGTTCTCGGAGAATACGCAAGGCTTATAGTTTATACTTTAAAGGGAGATATCGCTCCGAAAGACTCTTTTCAAAATGCCGGTTTAAATGCGGTATCTGAAGACATTTATGATTCTATTTTTTCTCTTATAGAAACTTTTGACGTTAAACAGGCTTCTTCTGTAAGAGCCGGTCTTAGAAATTTATTTAAGGCTCTGGGCAACGATTCTTACGAAAAAGTTTTGGAATTATTGAATGAAAAGGCTTCAGCGGACAAAGTGTCGCAGATAAAACTTGAAAAAATAAAAAGTTTTATCGATTGGATTTATGAAGATCCCGGAGTATTGCCTCAGACAGTTTTCTTTAATAACGGAAGACACGCCGTGTCAAAAGCTTTTATGACTGCTTTTTTGGAATCGCCTTATATATTTGCGTCGAGTTTCAGCGAAAAATTCAGGGAATGGTTTTTAAGGCAGCATTCTCCCGATAATAAAGAAATAAGAGCAAAAGGGTTAAACAGGATCACGGCAATAGTAAGAGCAAGTACTTTTATAGCAGCCGCAGTTTTGGCATTTACATTCTTTTATGCAGTTCCTGCCGTTTCATTAATTTTAGCGGCAGTTCAATGGATTATATCTCTGACAGTTCCGCATGCGTTATGGAATATAAAACATCCCGAAGCCAAACTTTCAAAGACTCCTTTCGGACAGATGAAAAACTACGATATATACAAAAAAGGAGTTTATATAGATACAAAATTCAGCACGAGTGAAGAAAGCGTGCTTGATAAAACGGCATATACTCTTGCCGGCGGAATACTCTGGAAAAAAATTGAAATCAAATATGAATTAACTGCCAAACCTTCAAAATCACAGCCAACGGAAGCGCCGCAGATAAAAGATTTTACGAGAAATTCTGACGTTAAAACGGAAAATATTTCGGAACACGGTTCATATTTTACGGTTATTATTCCGAATGTAAATGACAAACTGCCTGCGGAATATACCCATGTTTACGCTTCTTCTCCAAAAGGAGCGGTGGCGAAAATATTGTTTAGAATATTTGAAGCCATAAAAGACGGAAGACTTACAAACGGCAAATACGTCAACATACCGTACGTCGCGGCAGATAATGCTCTTCCTGATGAAGAGGCTGCCGAAAATACGGCTGAAAATACGGTAAGCGACAATAATATAATAAAAATACTTTCGTTTATTTTCAAAGATTATAATTTAGGCGACATTATTGAAAACCACAGAAGCAGTTCGCTCCCGTTAAGAACTGAAACGCCTGTATCAAGAAACGTAAAAAAAGACATAAAGGCTTACAGAGTCGTAGTCCAGGGGCTGAACAAAAATAAAAATCTTGAAGTCTATCAGGAAGTTTATGCGGCATCTGAAGAAGAGGCTGTCAAAAACGCGGTAAGAGAACTGGCTGCTGCCAAAGAAAGGGGAGAACTTAAAGGCGGCTGGTACGCTGATGTCGCATTGAACAGAAAAAATGTCGACAAAATAGCAGATGATATAATTTCAAAATATAAAGATAATTTATCACGTATAGCTGTCGAAATTTCAGAAGTGACAAAAATAACGGATGCAGGCGAAACTTCAGAAAAAAATAAAACCCGTAAAGCAAAAGAATTGATTCAGACAAGCAGGCAATTGTATCCTCAGACTGCAAAAAGCGATAAGTATATATTTAAATTTTCAGTCCAGATACCGAACACTTCAAAAATTAATTCGTATACTATTGAGGCCAATTCTCCGAAACAGGCTCTTTTTGAGGCTTTTTATCAATACTACGGGAATAGAAATATTGCTCTTCAGGCAGAGAGAGGCGTATGGGAAAATTATAACGCCAAAAAATTTACGGAAATTTTCGGCTGCGCTATGAATATCCCTGCTTTTACGCTGTCTGAAAAAACAGTTGTTTCTGCCGGACGCCGCACAGGTGAAAGAAAATATGAGGTAATAGTGCCGGGATTAAACGATACAAAAGAGCTTGCGCCGTATACGGTCGTTTATGCAAAAAATTCGCAGGAAGCTTTAACTAAGGCCGTTACGGCTATTGCCGTTTCCAAAGAAAAAGGGATATTGTCTGCAGGCTGGTACGGAGGCATTTCCGTAACTAAAAGCAAAATAAACGATATATGCCGTCAGATTTTGAAAGAATATGAAGCCAAATTTATAATTTCGGAAATTAACGACGAAAACGAAATGATAATGAAAGAAATATCGGAAGTTTCGGCGTTGATGGATTGGACCAATATTTCAAATTCGGATCTTTCAAAACTCAAAATGCTGCTTCAGAAAATTGAAGCATGGGATGATAAGCTTGCAAGAGCCGGCATGATTTATGCAATAGAACATAAGCTGAAATCGGAAATTGATAAAAACGGAAGAGTAAGATTTTACGACGATCAGAACAATATATTGAATTTTTGGATAGATTTTGACGGACGCTTTTGCGCATCAAAATCTTTTTATGAAAAAATGGGAACGCTTTCGAAAATCTTAAATGTTGCAGATATGGATGAAAATATAGCCCCGAGGGCAAAAGTAATGGGCGCAAGAATGAAGAATGTTTTTTCAAAACTTCATCTTTACGGGATAGGGAATCCCGTTATAGTCACCGGAGCCATTTTTGAAAGATTAAAAAGCAGAATAGACGATATTAATCCGGTTATAATGGAGCTTGTTGATAATATTTTTGTCGTTTCAGCAAGAGAAAGAATGTACTTTATGGACGGCAAATGGACTTTGGACGACCCCTATCTTGATGATTTTTCAAAGGCCCGCATGCAGAAATTTGACAAAAAGGTAATAAGAGAATCTTTTTATGAAGATATTGAAGTTCCGTGGCATAATTTGTTTCTTGACTTTGCGGACAGTATCCAGATTCTTTTGACCGAAAACAGAAAACCTTCTTACGAAGAATTTTTAAAGGCAGTTCTTAAAAATGATTATAATCCGGAAATTGATTATGCGGCAGGGCTTTTAAAGTTAGACCGCACAGAATTTTTTAATCTTTTTGATTCAAAAAAAAGAAAAGAGATAAAAGGGATTATCAATTTTATATACAGCGAAACAAAGGCTGATTCCGATAAAAATAAGCTTTTAAAAGTAATGAGACTTATTTCGCTTCTTGAGCTTATAAGAGTTTACCGTTCACAGAATGAGGAAGATTTCAGCGAAAAAGATTATATTATGAGCGAAGCTTTTAAAAGAGAGCCTATGGTTGCAAATAATGAAAGAACAACTTATATAGTAACTCAAATAAGACCTATGGCTGTAAGAGACTGCCTGGTTGATTATTGTTCGGGAGTAATAAAAGAAAAAGGTTTGACTCATTTCAGTATAAGAGCCGGCGGTAAATCTACGATTGATTTCTTTAAGAACAGTACTAATAAAGCGATAGCAATAGAATATCTTGCCCAGAGGTTTAATATACCGTCTGAAAGTATAATTTATTCCGGAGACGAACTTTTTAACGGCGTCGATGAATGCGTTGCCGATTTGAAAAATAATAATCCTGATTACAAGGAT
>CAYTCB010000068.1:0-5552 GCA_964436195.1 uncultured Elusimicrobiaceae bacterium | reverse complement strand
AGCGACGGTAACAGCGTTGTGATAAAAGATGCCGCATCAGGAGTCAGAATTGTTCCTTTTGAGGATTTGGAAAGTATTCTGAAAACAGAATACGGCTGGAAAAACAAAAACAATATTTTATTGAGCGGCAAATTGGATAATATTGTTGAAATAGACGGTGATGCTTTAAAAAATATTTACGGTGCGTCAAAATCGGAAAACTCAGAATATCAAAATTCATTATCAGAAAAACAACTGAGAGCGGCATATGCAGATTCAGGGGCTATGGGACATGAAGATATTTATCTAGAAGATTTGTTAAAAGATGAAAGAGCTTTTTATTTAAAAATAAAAAAAGCTTCAGATTTAAATAAAATTCTTATTTTGAGGATGTTCAGAAACTCGTATGATTCTGACAAGCTTTCAGATAAAGAACTTTTAAAAAAATATAAAGAAATAAAAAAACTTATTAGAAAATTTACTGATTTAGAAAAAATATTTCCCGACAATAGCAAAATTTTTCAGATTAAACCTTCCTACGGTTCTAATTTTTTCTTAAGCGAAATGCTTAAAAATGCTTTTGTTCACGGCAATCACTGTCAGGATGAACCGATAATAGTTCGTCTCAAAGAATATCGCGGTGAAATGAATTTGATATCTGTCTATAATGCCCAAAAAGATTCTCAGATGGATGAAAATAGAAAAAAACTTGCGGTTAAAGCCGGTTTAACAGGTTATCATATCGGCGGCAATATAATGATGCTGAATCATTTAAGAACTTTTAAATCGGGACTGCGAGAAATTAACGGCATGAAGTTTTATGTTGCTTCCTCTAATTTGAGAGGCGATGATGTTTTTAAATATGAAAATCCAGGCGTAAAAATATTTTTTGATAAACATCCTTCTATGGCAAAAATAGTTTCAAACGTTATGGATTTGATATCGGTTTCACTCAAACTTATAGGAATAATTTGGCCGCCTTTACTGTTGATGAATTTGTTCGGCAATCTGCCGGGAGTATTTTTAACTTTGGCTTTCGCAGGCGTTTCCGGTATTATACTTAAAGTACTTATTGACGGGATAAACAAAAGAGCAGGGCAATATAAAAAAGAAACCTTCAAACAAAAATTTTCCGCATGGATGCAGATTAATCAGATAAGCGCTGTTATTATATCAGAATGGCAGATTCATTTATTGTCCTCATTTTTTATTTCGATATCAGATAAAATACGATACATAATTTTTGCTCCTGCCGTTGCATCAGGACCTCAGACTGGGAATTTATCCGGATTTTACGGCGCAAAAGATGCAATAGAAGATAATGTTAACGGCAGTGAGAACAATTTAACCTCCAGATTGAAATTTTATATGGAATCATTGACAGCTGATTTTTTGTTAAAAATTCTTAATGTTCCCGGCTATGACAGCCGTCGCGCAAACAATCAGTTTTTAAGAAAAGCAATTATTTTTATCGCGGAAATATTTATAACGCCTACGCTTATAGCAAAATGGCTTTCAAGCATCAATGCTTTGCCTGCAAATGAAACGAAAATTGTTCCTGTAAGAGTTCAATCACAGTACCTGTATAATCAATTAAATTTAGGGGCCGTCGAGAAAACAAAGCAGATTCTTAATGAATTCCGGCATAATTTTAAAAATAATTTAGATTATATAGATCGTTATATGCAGATATCCAAAGAGCGTTCTTTGACTGAAGCTGAAAAGAATATGCTTTCGGTAAATATGAAAATAGTGGCATCGGCAGTTGAAATTTTACTTATGGATTCAATATATTTTGATTCGTATACAAAAGGGCACGCCGAGCATGTTGCTGCTGATTCCATACTTATTTCAAGAAATATTAATCCTGAATTGACAAAAAAATACGAGCCGTATTTTGAGGATTATTTAAAGATTGTCGCACTGCTTCATGACATAGGGAAAAACGCCATACCTGATGAAGTGTTAAATAAACCAGGCAAATTGTCAGATGCGCATTTTGAATTGATGAGACAGCATGGGATAGTCGGAGGCGAAATTTTAACTGAGAGCGGGTTTGGTTTTGTTGCCGATGACGTTCAATCTCATCATGAAAAATATGACGGAAGCGGATACGGGCAAGGATTGTCGGGCAGTGAAATTTCTATTGCTGCTGCCATAGTCGCGCTGGCGGATTCCTATGATTCAATGAGCAGAGACAGAGTATACAGAAAAGCATTGCCTGAAAAAGAGATTATAAGCGATGTCAAAACAAATAGCGGAAAGCAATTCAATCCTTTTGTGGTTGAAGCTTTTTTAAAAACCGTAAAAAAATTGATAGAGATAAGAAGCAATGAAGAACTTGATATAAAGAAAAAAATATGGATTGCCCAGATTATTCAGACGGAAATAATAAAAGGGCAGATGAATCCGGATGAGCTAAATGATCTTATAGTGCTTATGACTCAGGATCTTTCTTTTAAAGATAAAGATGCGATATGCAAAATGATTGTTTTTAACAATGAGTCCGGAACAAACAGATACAGAAAATTCAAAGTTGGATACAGAACATATTCCGTATACGCAATTTTTGACAACACATTAAAATACGGGAAGTATACTTTTGAAAGCATAAAAAATGCAATATACGGCGGACTTACTGCTTCAGAAAAAAATGCCAGAGAAAGTGTTGATAAAAACAGCATAACCGGAGAATGGCTTGAAAAAATAACAAGACACTGGTCAGTTAAAGCGAAAAAGAAATTCCTGAAATTATTAAAAATAAAAGATATTGATCCGTTAATTTACAGTTCAATTGAACAGGATAAAAATGACGGGAGCAAAGAACTTACTTTGTCAGATATAATTGATGTTTATTCGGTTATGGGTGAGATTAATACAGGAATGTCAAGCGAGCTTATGCTTGATAAAATAAATCATTTCAGCGATTTGCAAAGAAATCTTTTAACAAAAAAAATAATGAATATGTTTGATGTTTTTGACGCGGAAACCAGGCTTAAAATATATGCGTTAATCGGCGTTTTAATTTTTGGAGATGAGAGATATTTGCGAATAAAAGAAATTTCAGAATCCGAAATTGAAAATGTTATAAAAACTTTTGCTTCATCAAGGCTTAACTCAAGAATCACCGTAGAATCTTTGTCCTTGCTTAAACTTCCGGCAGGGTATAAAGGTATAAAGGATATTCTGATGGAGAAAATGCAGCTTAGAAAATACCGTAACGGTTTATATGTAAATAATACGGGTTCAGCAAACACAGCCCTTAAAAATCTTTTTAAAGATATTTATTCATTTAAGCATAATCTTCAATATAAACAAATTTCCGTATGCTTTGTTTCTTCGGCAAATGACAATGTTTCAAAAACAGGGGCTTTAGTTTTGGCCCAGAAGCTTAATGCCCGAGGGATTAGCAGCGATATTGTAAAAGTGGCCTATTCCGGTATATTTAACACAGGTCGCGATTTTGGCGTTTTTAATGATGATTATGCGGAAATACTCTATGATAAAGGAATTATTACCGATAAAAACAGTTATTATAAAAATGAATCTGTAGGTTTTTCGGAATATAAAAATTTCGAATATTTTATTGCGGCGGGCGAAAGGCACAGACAATACCTTATAAATGATTGCGGCGTTACCCCCGATAAAATTATTTTATTATCAGATCTTGCCCCCGGACTGATTAAAGGAGAAATCGGAATATCTGCTAATTTCTATGCAGGAAAGAAAAAAGTTGTTAATTTATTTGAAAAAATATTTGAGACATCACTTAACGGAAGTGTTTTGCCGGTTGAACCGCAAAAAAATATACAAAATAGAAAAGTCATGCCGAATTTTATTTTAAAAATATTAAGAATATTTAATATAAAAAATATTTCGGGACTTTCAGTTAAAATCGTTACATACAAGATTTTTTCAGGAAAGTTTACAAGCAAAAGCAGAGAAGGCATAGATATAACAGAAAATCTTATAGTTGTTGAAAATGAACAGCAGGCTGTTGAACTAAGAAATCAGGGATTTAACTGCATAACCGTAGCATATTCTGAAAAGCGCCGTAACGGAGAAAAACTCGGAATTTTAACGGAAAATAAAAATAACGGAGCCGCAATAAGGGGCGTATGGGATGAAAAAAATAAAAAAATATGGATTTATTCAAACAATAAGGACGGTTTGCAGGGGATTGATGCGGATCTGATTAAAAAGGCTGTAGTGCGGATGCAGGATAACGGCAGAAATTTAAAACTTTTTAAAGGAATCCGCAATGTTATAATCCCCGACGGGGCTACTGATATAAATGCCGTTTTGAATAAAATGTTAAACAGACAAAATGATTCAATAACAAGGCCGAGCAAAGAAATTAATCTTGACGCATCCGATAATATGGCGGTATTTGCTTCATTGTGCGAAAATGCTTTTTCTGACGGCATCAGGATGATAACTATAAATTATGAACAGGCAAAAAACAATAAAAAAACTATAAAAGAATTTAGTTCTCAAGGAGTTAAATTTCTTGTAGCGGCCGGCAATAAATATGGATCTGATATTGATTTTAACGATGCTTTTAAGCTTGATGTTGACGGATTTTTTATTGATTTCACTGATGTATCTTATGAGCAACAGACTGAATTAATTGCTAAAGCCGAGACTTTTCTTTTGTCATATGTCAAAAACGGTAAATATAAATCTGAACGTATCGTTTATATAAAAGGGCTGTCTGAAAAATTCAAAGATGTTGATGTCTATTTGGAATACGGTATAATGCCGGTTTTTGAAAACTCTTTAAAAGCATCACAATATTGCCGGGGAGAAGGCAAGAAATATGTTATTGAAATGACGTCTGAATCAAAAAATTATGATATTGACGGGATTTTAAGCAACAATGACGTGTACGGAATAATGGCAGATGAGGAAAGCTTTAATAAAATAAAAAACAGAAGCGTCATAAGCGATACGTTAAAAGAGATATTCAAACCAAAAACGCAGGAGCAGCTTTTTGAATCCGAAATGTGGAAAGTAAGAAACAGTAAGCAAAAATTTGAAATAGCGGATATAGAAAAACAGTTGGATAAAAATTCTGTTCTTTCGCAGTTCTTGGCTGAAATAGGTGATTCCATAAAAGACGCGCAAAAGGCTGAAGAGTGGCTAAGTCTGCTTTTGAGCGGTAATATTTTGTCAGGTTTTGCCGAATCAAGAACAAGATATCTTTTTGAATCCGGAAGATATGCGGAGGCCCTTGCATGTATTGAAGGCAGCATTATGAATTCAGTTGAAAATAATTTCAATTTAAAACCTTCTGATATAAAAGCTTACTCGCAGTATATGGACGGTAAATTCAGAAATGCCAGAATTTTACTTGCTATGAAATTGATTGTAAGCGGCAAAAAATTAGCGGACTTAAAACAAGAAAACGGATTTATAGATTCTGATATGACCGCCGATGACTATCTTAATGCCGTAGTTCTTAAAGAAATCAATGTTTTTATCCGCCTGTCAATGAAAGAATATTCTGTGCGTCCTGTTTCTGACGCAGTTGAGGCTGAAAAAACTGCGGATATGTTCAATAAGTTTGATAT
>CAYTCB010000067.1:0-5734 GCA_964436195.1 uncultured Elusimicrobiaceae bacterium | reverse complement strand
AAATTCCAGAAAGACGGGTTCAATTATGATTTGATACAGGAGTTTTTCACGGCTTTTGTTAATAATTCCGGTATAACTCTTCATATAAAAATGATGAAAGGAAGAAATAATCATCATATAGCTGAATCAATTTTTAAAGGTTTGGGAAGGGCTCTTGCCCAGGCTGTAAGCATTAATAAAAAAAATAAAAAAATACCTTCTACAAAAGGTACATTATAAGGATAAAAAAATGATAATTATTCCTGCTGTTGATATCAGAAAAGGCAATTGCGTTATGTTAAAGCAGGGCAAAATTGCCGACGAAACCGTTTATTCAAAAGATCCTGTTTTTATGGCAAAACTGTGGAGAGCAAAAGGAGCCGAAAGACTGCACATAGTCGATTTAGACGGTTCTTTTTCAGGTACCCAGTCAAACAACGAAATAATAGGCAATATCTGTCTTACCGTTGATGTTCCCGTGCAGGTCGGCGGCGGCATCAGAAATATGAAGAGAATAGACGATATTTTCACGCTTGGCGCTTCGTATGCAATTTTGGGAACGGTAGCCATATATAATCCCGACGTTGTAAGAAAGGCAATCGATAAATACGGTTCGGATAAAATAATAGTAGCGCTTGATATTTATGAGGATAAAGTTGCCATAGGCGGCTGGAAAGAAATAACGCCTATAACAACGACCGAAATGATAGATAAGTTAAAATCGATGGGAGTAACAAATATAATTTATACCGATATCGCAAAAGACGGAATGCTTAAAGGACCTAATATAGACGGACTCAAAAGTATAGCTAAACAGAGTAAAATGAAAGTTATAGCTTCCGGCGGAGTAACAAGTATTGACGATGTAAAAAAGATATCAAAACTTGAAAAAGACGGAGTAATAGGGGCAATAGTAGGAAAGGCTCTTTATACCGAAGATTTTAAACTTGAAGAAGCTTTAAGACTTTTCAAGAAAGACTAATATAAGGAAGAAAAAATGGAAATCACAAAACAGCTGAAATTTGACAAGGACGGATTGATACCTGCTATTGTTCAGGATTGGAAAGACGGAACTATTCTTATGGTGGCCTATATGAATGCTGCTTCTTTTGAAAAAACTCTAAAAACAAAAAAGGCTACTTATTGGAGCCGTTCAAGACAGAAATTCTGGGTTAAAGGCGAAGAATCGGGAAATATACAGAAAGTAAAAGAGATATATTATGACTGCGACGCAGACTGTATTTTGATTAAAGTGCACCAGATAGGCGACGCCGCTTGCCACACGGGATACAGAAGCTGTTTTTACAGAAAACTTTCTTTTACCGGAAATACCAAAGTTGTAGGCAAAAAAGTTTTTGATCCTAAAAAAATATACGGGAAATAATTATGGTTAAAGTAATGATTTCCGGTATAACAAATTATGATGACGCATTGTCGGCTACAAATCTCGGCGCTGATTTTATAGCGTTTAATCTTGTAAAAGATAATCCTAAAAAGGTTTCGCCAAAGCTGCTTAAAGACGTCAATGAAAAACTGCCTCCTTTTATATGGGCTATAGGCGTATTTGAAAATGAAGATCATAAATCTATTACAAAAGTTGTTCAAAAATCGGGATTAAAGGCCGTATGGCTTAACGGGATTGAAACTCCTGAATATTGTAAGACATTATCGGTTTCTTTGAATGTAAAAGTTTTTAAATATTTTAAAATACATTCAGCCGCAGACGTATTAAATATACAGCCTTTTGTAAATAATGCCGATTATTTCATATTTGATATAGCAGTTAAGGACGAAGAGGGAAATATAAGTCTCGCATTGGACGCGGCTCAAAATGCGGCGCAGCTTAAAGTTCCTTTTTTTGTATGCGGAGAAATAAAAATTGAACAGACAGCCGAAGTTATAGAAAAATTAAACCCTTACGGAATAATTGCCGATGAAACTGTCGAAAGACTGCAGAGAAGAAAAGATTTTGACAAAATGGCGGCATTTATAAAAAAGACTCACGGATTAAAATAATGAAAAAAATAAACATAGAAAGAGCGGTTGATACTTTAAAGCTTGAAGCTCAGGCGATAATTGACCAGATTGCTCATCTTGATGATAATTTCACAGAAGCTGTGTCTCTTATAGAGAAGACTTCCGGAAGAGTTATAGTCATGGGGCTTGGCAAATCAGGCCTTATAGGAAGGAAAATAGCCGCAACGATGTCTTCAGTCGGAGTTCCGGCTATGTTTTTGCATCCGGCAGAATGTCTGCACGGCGATCTTGGCATGATAATGAAAAATGACGTTGTTTTAATGCTTTCATATACCGGAGAAACTGATGAAATAAAACAGGTGCTTCCGGTTCTTCAGAGAATGAAAATAAAAATCATAGTAATGACGGGCAGAATAAAATCACAGGTCTGGCAGGGATGTGACCTTATTATAAATTCGGAAATAAAAAAGGAAGCGTGTCCGTATAATCTTGCTCCTACTTCTTCAACTTCTGCAATGCTTGCTTTAGGGGATGCTCTTGCTCTTGTCGTTTCGGAAAGAAAAGGATTTAAAAAAGAAAATCTTGCATTGCTTCATCCTCTCGGCGCTATAGGCAAGAAACTTACCATGGACGTCTCGGCTATAATGAGAAAAGGCAAGGCAAATCCGGTAGTAAAAGAAAATGCAACCGTAAAAGACGCTTTGCTTGTTATGACCGGCACCAGAGTCGGAGCAACAAGCGTAGTTGATAAATCTGGCAGAGTTGTCGGTTTTTTTACAGATGGCGATTTGAGAAGACAGGTTCAGATACATAAAGATATTTTAAATCTCAAAATAACGCAGGTGATGACCAAAAATCCGCTTACGGTTCATCCTGATATGCTTGCAGTCGATGCGGCAAAAATACTGCAGGAAAAAAATATAGATAACATTCCTGTAGTTGATAAAAATAATAAACCTCTCGGTATACTTGATGAAAGAGATCTTTTGTCGGAAGGGATAGAATAGAAAACACAAATGGATAAAAAACTTATAAAAGAGTACTTATATTTGCTTTTGCGTTCAAGAATGGGTATGGATCTGTCTTTGCCTGCCGTATATAATTATCTTAATTATACCGTAAAACAACCTGATATAAAAATTCCTCTTAATTACAGTTTCCCGATGCTTTCGATGTATGTTACAAGAAGATGCAACCTAAGCTGTGATTACTGCGTAGTCGGTAAAATTCCTAAAGATGTAGATTATACAGAATTTGAACTTACGCCTGAAAAATATGTGAAAATACTCGAAAATCCTCTTATAAAAAGAACTCTGCTTATGCTTTTTTGCGGAGGAGAGCCTTTATTAAACGAACATATATTTAAAATTATTTCAATGACTAAACAAAAAAAGAAAATCCCGACGGTTCTTACAAACGGGTTGCTTCTCAAAGATAAGTTTGACGGTTTATTGAAGGCCGGTCTTGCCGATATACAGCTTTCACTTTACGACAACACAATGGATTTGCTGAAAAATGATTTAAAGCCTATGAATAAAAAGATGAAAATGAACGCATCATATGTTTTATTGAGAAGCGATTTTGATGCAAGTCCGGATAAACTTGAAAACGTAATAAATTATATTTCCGAAGCAGGATTTAAAAATTTGAAACTCAATTTCTGCCTTTCAAATGAAAATAACAATTTTATAGACGAGGGTCTTAAAATAGAACATAAAATTAAATATGATATTTTTAAAGATAAAATGTCGAAAAAATATAAAAATATAAGCATATATTTTCCGAATATTTCGGATATTGCCGATAAAAAATGCAGAGCTCCGTGGAATTCTCTTCTTCTTGATGCTGCAGGAAATTTTGGTTTTTGCTGCAAATATCAGCCAAGCATAAATAAAAAATTCAATATATTTGAAAGAAACTGGTCCGAGGTTATAAACAGCGAATTGTTTTGCGGCTGGCGTCAAAAAATGCTTGAAAACGATAATGTTGTTCCCGAACATTGTAAAGACTGTTATCATATAAACGGTTCTTACTCGTCAAATGTATAAAAAAAACAATATAATTTTTTATTTATTTCTTGCATTTATAACTGCGTATGTTGCACTCCTTACTTTTTTCAGACCTCTCACAATGGATGATTTTTTTTACGCTAATGCCGCTTCAGGCGGAATTTTAGAAATTTTTAAATTTTATTATAAACATTATCTTACCTGGGGCCCAAGGATAGGGACTCTGTTTGATATGTTTTTTTTATCAGCCGGAAAAACTATTTTTATAATTATAAATACGGCTGTTCAGATCGGACTTGTTTTTTGCATGCATTATGTGGTTACCGGCAAAAAAATTAACGCTTCCGAGAAAAAAGATGTCATTTTATTTATAATTCTGACGCTTCTTTTATTATTCAATCCCGTAGGGGGACAGACTTTATTCTGGATTTCGGCTGTCGCAAATTATTCTTTTACGGCCTTGATATTTTTTGTGATGCTGTTTTTTTTACGTGCCGTTTTAGCCGGCAGGCAAATTATTGAGAATAACATTTTTAGTTGTATTTTTCTTTTTATTACGGGTTTTATCATAGGCATGTCAAACGAAAATACGGCTCCTTTGGCGTGTCTTATGATAATATCTTCGCTTATTTATCTGAAATTTAAAAAAATGCCTGTTCCAAAATGGATGTACTGGCTTTTGACCGGAACTTTTGCAGGAACGGTTGCGCTTCTGGCTGCTCCCGGTTCTTATAAACGAATGACTGCCGTTACGGATTTTAGCATGACTGATATATTTGTAAAACTGCACCTGCAGGAAACAGCCGATGATTTTCTTAATACGCCGCTGTTGTTTAAAATAAAATTTATTCCGTTAAGAATCGGTAAATTTTTGTTTCTTTCGGCAGGTATTCCTGTTTTTATAGTTATTGCGGCGGCATATGCTTTTGCAAAACAAAATTTTAAACAGGAACATACAAAAAATATTATATTCGCTTCTATTTTTTTATTTTTTGCATTGATATCCGTATCAATTTTATGTTTTGCGCCGAAACCTTCAATAAGAGCTTATTTTACTCCGCTTCTTATGACTTTTGTTTCTTTCGGTTTTATTCTGCTTTATATAACCGATAATTTTGCAAAAAAGAAAGTATCTTATTTTATATTGGGATGCGGTTTAATAATAAGTTCTGTTTTAGCTTTTAATATAATTCCGTCATTTTATTATTTGCATAAAATTGAAAATCAAAATCTTGTAATAATAAAAGAAGCGTTGCAGACTCCTCAAAAAAATGCCGAGATATACAGATATGAAGTGCCATTCAGCCAATACCATGCCATTTTAAATCCGTCCGAGAATAAAGAATTTCATGTCAATGTTTAAATGGCAAAATATTACGGACTAAACAGTGTAGTTGTAAAAAAACAATAAATTATCGTCTTATAAAATCAAAAAAATAAAAATATTTGAATATTCAATCGACTTAGTAGGTTAGTTGAAGTCTGTTTTCTGCGTTTAAAAAATAAACCCCTTGACATTTATAATAAAACGTTCTATAATAGACTCAAATACTAAATTAGTCGAAAGGACTGTTTTATGAAAACAACAGATTTAATAAAAGAAGAACAGACAAGAAGAGAAATAATAACGGCTGCTCAGGAATTATTTCAGAAATACGGCATAGATAAAACCACTATGGATGATATTGCA
Organism: uncultured Elusimicrobiaceae bacterium; assembly: GCA_964436195.1. Taxonomy (GTDB): domain Bacteria; phylum Elusimicrobiota; class Endomicrobiia; order Endomicrobiales; family Endomicrobiaceae; genus Proruminimicrobium. The sequence goes on along the minus strand of CAYTCB010000067.1, from coordinate 79 downwards.
GAAGCCGTAGGTAAAGGGAAAAGCTCTCTTTATTATTATTATAAAAGCAAAGAAGAAGTTTTTTATGCCGTAGTAAACA
>CAYTCB010000066.1:0-5837 GCA_964436195.1 uncultured Elusimicrobiaceae bacterium | reverse complement strand
CTTGTAGACGGGCAGGGAAACTTCGGAAGCATTGACGGAGACTCTGCGGCGGCAATGAGATATACCGAAGTAAGAATGGATAAGATTGCCGATGAAATGCTGGCAGATCTTGATAAAAACACGGTTGATTTTATTCCCAACTACGACGGATCTCTGGAAGAACCTTTAATACTTCCTTCGAAGATTCCCGGTCTTTTGGTAAACGGATCGTCGGGTATTGCCGTAGGTATGGCTACAAATATCCCCACGCATAATCTTTCTGAAATTATAGACGGAACGATAGCTTATATAGATGATCCGGAAATTGAATTTTCGGAACTGCTCAAGCTTATAAAGGGACCTGATTTCCCGACGGGAGGACTTATCCTCGGCAAAGGCGGTATAAAAGAATATCTCGAAACGGGAAGAGGCTCGGTTAAAATGAGAGCCAAAACCGAAATAGAGGAGATGAAAGGCTCAAGAGAAGCGATAATAGTCAATGAAATTCCATATCAGGTTAACAAGTCAAACCTTATATTGTCGATAGCCGAACTTGTAAAAGATAAAAAAATAGACGGTATTTCGGATTTGAGAGACGAATCTGACAGAGACGGAATAAGAATAGTAATAGAGCTTAAAAGAGACGCAAACGCGCAGGTTGTTTTGAACCAGCTTTACAAACATACCCAGATGCAGTCTTCGTTCGGCGTCATAATGCTTGCCATTGTAAACAATAAGCCGAAAGTAATGAACGTTAAAGAGCTGCTGTTTCATTTTGTAGAACACAGAAAAGAGATAATAACAAGAAGAACAAAATTTGAACTTGCCAAAGCCGAAGCAAGAGCGCACATTTTGGAAGGTTTGAAAATAGCGATAGACAATCTTGACGCTATAGTAAAAACAATAAGACAGTCCACCGATACCGATACGGCCAGACTCAATTTGATTGAGAAATTCAGACTGTCTAAAATTCAGGCTCAGGCGATACTTGATATGAAACTGCAGCAGCTGACCGGCCTTGAAAGAAAAAAGATAGACGATGAATATATTGAAATTATAAAAACCATCGAAAAATTGAAATCAATTTTAGCCGATGCAAGAAAAATTTTAAACATTATAAAAGAAGAGCTTGTGGAACTTAAGGAACAGTATGGAGACCGCAGAAGAACGCAGATAACTGTTGCCGAAGCCGACTTTAACATCGAAGATCTTATTCAGGAAGAAGAAGTGGCCGTTACTATGTCGCATACCGGTTATGTTAAGAGAATCCCGGTAGACACTTACAGAACACAGGGACGCGGCGGAAGAGGCGTTACGGGCATGGGCACGAAAGAAGAAGATTTTGTTGAAAAGCTTATAGTCACTTCTTCGCATGCGTACATGCTGTTTTTTACAAACAGAGGAAGATTATACTGGACAAGAGTATATGAAATACCTGAAGGAAACAGGACGTCCAAAGGAAAAGCAATCGTAAATCTGCTGCAGCTGTCCGGTACGGAAGAAAAAGTCACCGCGGCAATTCCGATAAGATCTTTTGACGCAAAAGAAATAAAAGACGAATATTTATTGATGTGCACAAGAAAAGGCGTAATAAAGAAAATCGCCCTTACGGAATTTGATAATCCGAGAAAGACCGGCATTATAGCCATCAAGCTTGAAGACGGAGACGTTTTGATAGACGTAAAAAGAATAGAGAAAAACCCCGAAGTTATAATAGCGACCAAGAAAGGAATAGCCATAAGATTTAAAGAAGGAGACGTAAGAGCCATAGGAAGAACCGGCATGGGTGTTAACGGAATCGATCTTGAAGCCGACGATGAAGTTATAGGAATGGAAGTTTTGGCTCCGGAAGATATTTTCCTTTCAGTGTCTGAAAACGGATACGGCAAAAGAACAGAAGTAGGCAAATACCGTCTTCAGAGAAGAGCCGGAAAAGGCGTCATAAACATGCATGCTTCCGACAGAAACGGAAACGTCGTCAATATAATGAAAGCAAATGACGGTCAGGTAATGATAATAACAGAACACGGAATAACGATAAGACTTAAAGTTCAGTCGATATCGGTTATAGGAAGAAATACTCAGGGAGTAAGGCTTGTAAGACTTGAAGAAGGCGATAAAGTCGCGGCTATCGCAACTGTAGTCAAGGAAGAAGAAGCGGAAGATACCGAAGTGCAGGAAGCTCTTGAAACGGCAAAACCTGAAAAAGATGAAGAATAACATACTGTTAAATTTTAATTGAATTAAAACAATCCATGCCGTATTTTATGCGGCATGGATGTTTATTTTAAGGTCGAAATTGCAGAACATATTTAAATTATATAAAATCATTGAATTATGAATAATAAAAATAAAATTGAATTTTTGTCCGGAAACGAAGCGCTTGCCAGAGGAGCATGGGAAGCGGGAGTAAAGTTTGCAAGCTCTTATCCCGGAACTCCGGCAACGGAGATTTTGGAATCTTTCACACGCTACGACGAAGTGGACGCGCAGTGGGCCGTTAACGAAAAAGTTGCTTTTGAAGTCGCTTTGGGAGCTTCTTTTGCGGGAGTCAGGTCAATTTACTCGTCAAAACATGTAGGACTCAATGTTGCGATGGACCCTTTGATGACTTCCGTATATTCCGGCGTAAACGCGGGATTTGTAGTAGTTACCGCCGACGAACCGGGAATGCATTCGTCTCAAAACGAGCAGGATTCAAGGCTTATTGCAAAATTTGCAAAAGCGCCTCTTTTAGAACCCTCGTCGCCGGGCGAAACAAAAAAATTTATTAAAAAGGCTTTTGAAATAAGCGAACAGTTCGATACTCCGGTATTATTCAGAATGACTACAAGAGTTTCCCACACAAAAGAAAATGTTGAACTTGAAGAAAGAAAAGAAGCGGCGCCGAAAAAATTTGAAGTGAATCCGCAGAAATACGTTATGGTTCCGGCAAACGCTTATAAAAAACATATAGCTCTTGAAGAAAAACTCATAAAACTTGCCGAATATTCCGATAACAGCGATTTAAACGTTATTGAAATAAACGATAAAAAACTCGGAATAGTCTGCGACGGAGTAACATATTTATACGTTAAAGAAAAATATCCGCAGGCGTCTGTTTTAAAACTCGGAATGGTTTTTCCTTTTGCCGACGGGAAAATAAAAGAATTTGCTTCGCAGGTTGAAAAGATAGCCGTTGTTGAAGAAAGCGAACCTTTTATCGAGGAGCATCTTCTGCAGATGGGAATCAAATGCAGCGGCAAACATTACACTTACAGAGTCGGAGAATTAAGGCCGGAAAATATAAAAGACGTTTTAGAAGGAAATCCTAAAAAAGATTATCCGGGCTCTTCAAAAAAACCGGTTTTGTGCCCGGGCTGTCCGCACAGAGCAGTTTTTGTGGCTTTAAGAAAAGCAAAGGTTACCGTCAGCGGAGATATAGGCTGCTATACTCTCGGTTCGCTTCCTCCCCTTTCGGCGCTTCACTCGACCATATGTATGGGCGCCAGCGTAACCGTATTTGAAAGTTTTTCAAAATTTATAGGACATGATAAAGTCGTGGGAGTTTTAGGCGATTCAACGTTTGTTCATTCAGGAATAACAGGTTTGATAAATGCGGCATACAATAAAGGCAAAGGCGTTCTTTTAGTTTTGGATAACGGAACGACAGGAATGACCGGCGCGCAGCCGAACCCTTCTACCGGGGTAACCGCTAAAGGCGAAAAAACAAAAAAACTTGATTTAGTAGCCGTCTGCAAAGCATGCGGAGCCGATCATGTTGAAGTTATAGACCAGTCGAGCGATACGATGGATAAAAAACTTAAAGAGCTTCTTCCTAAAGACCAGCTGTCGGTTTTGATAGTGAGATATTCTTTATGCAAGCTTATAGATAAGACAAAGCTGCCGGCTCCTAAATTTGACTCGGCAAAATGTAAAAAATGTTATATGTGCGTAAGCGTTGACTGTCCCGCGATTTTTAAAGATGAAAACGGAAATATTAAGTTAAACGAAGTGTTATGCGCAGGCTGCGATGTCTGTGTTGCAATGTGCAAGTTCGGCGGATTGGAATCGTCGAATAAAAAAGGCTGCTAACAAAAAAGAGGTAAAAAATATGAAAACCGTAAATATATTATTCTGCGGAACGGGCGGACAGGGAATTCTTACGGCGTCTGAAATCGTGGGAAGAGCTGCAATGTTCGACGGATTTCACGCTAAAAAATCGGAAGTGCACGGAATGGCCCAGAGAGGCGGTTCGGTTGAATCGCACCTGAGATTCGGCAAAGAAGTTTTTTCACCGATTATTGAAAAGGCTCAGGCTGATTTTCTCGTTCCGTTTCATAAAGGAGAACATGACAGAATGTCCGATATGCTTAAAAAAGACGGCGTTGATCTTCTTAATGAATTTTTGCAGGCCGATAAGGATCTGTCCGATAAAAAATATATAAATACTTATATGCTCGGCGTTCTGTCAAGGCATCTTGATTTGACGGAAGAAAGCTGGCTGAAAGCCATGACGGAAGTTTTTAAAGGTAAAAATACGGAAAAGAATTTTGAAATTTTCAGGGCGGCAAGAGCAAATAATCATTAGAGAGGGCAAAAATGATTTTTAATCAAAAAATGGAATGCGCCGGCAAAGAAGAGTTGAAAAAAATCCAGTCGGAAAGACTTGTCAAACTTGTGGACTATGTTTACAAAAATTCATCTGTATATAAATCAAAGATGGATGAATTGGGAGTAAAACCTTCGGATATTAAAAGTATAGAAGATATATCGAAACTGCCGTTTACTCCGAAAGACGATTTAAGAGACGCATATCCGTTCGGATTATTTTCAAAAGATATAAAAGATGTCGCCGAAATTCACGTTTCGAGCGGAACGACCGGAAATCCGACTGTTGTAGGATATACAAAGGATGATTTGGAATTATGGTCCGAAGGAGTTGCAAGATCGATAGCGTGCGCCGGCGGCAATAAAGGGGACATGATACAGGTTGCCTACGGGTACGGTCTTTTTACGGGAGGACTCGGTCTTCATTACGGAGCTTTAAAATTAGGGCTTACAATAATGCCGATGTCATCCGGACAGACAAGAAGACAGATAAAACTTATGCAGGATTTTAAACCGAGAATTTTGGCATGTACGCCCAGCTATGCAATGTATATAGCCGAAGAGATGAAAGAAATGGGTTTAGATCCGAGAAAGAGCAGCTGGGAGATAGGAATTTTCGGAGCAGAGCCGTGGAGCGAAGGGATGAGAAAATCAATAGAAGATTCTCTCGGACTTATCGCAACGGATATATACGGTTTGTCGGAAATATCTGGGCCTGGAGTTTCGCAGGAATGCACATATAAAGAAGGGCTTCATATATGGTCGGATGTTTTCTATCCGGAAGTTATAGACCCCGAGACGAATAAACCTGTTAAAGACGGAGAACCGGGAGAACTTGTTATTACGACGCTGACGAAACAGGCTATTCCTTTATTGAGATACAGAACGAGAGATATTGTCACCATAACTCATGAAAAGTGCAAATGCGGAAGAACGGCGCCGAGAACTTCAAAAATAACGGGAAGAACAGACGATATGATAGTAGTAAGAGGCATAAACGTATTCCCGACTCAGGTGGAATATGCGCTTCTGCAGGTTGAAGATATACTGCCAAACTATCTTATAGTTGTTGACAGAAAAGAGCAGATGGATTGCCTTGAAGTGTGGGTTGAAGTTGACGAAAAAGTATTCAGCGACGAGATGAAAGTTATGGCCGATTTGAAACAAAAGATAACAAAGAGCATAGAAAATACTCTCGGAATAGGCGCAAATATAAAACTTGTAGAAAGAAAAACGATAGAAAGAAGCGAAGGCAAAGCAAAAAGAGT
>CAYTCB010000065.1:0-5929 GCA_964436195.1 uncultured Elusimicrobiaceae bacterium | reverse complement strand
TTATCGTTAAGAACAACAAGCATATCTTTATCAAGATGACCGGCGTTCTGCAAACCTTCCGAAGCAAGTCCTCCGGTCATAGAGCCGTCGCCTATTATTGAAACAATTTTATAATTTTCATTATTTAAATCTCTTGCTGCGGCATAACCGAGTCCGGCTGAAATTGCAACTGAAGAATGTCCGGCTCCGAAAGCATCATATACCGATTCCGACATTTTCGGAAATCCGCTTATTCCGCCAAGCTGTCTCAAAGTTTCAAAACGGTCTCTTCTTCCCGTAAGAAGTTTATGAGCGTAAGCTTGATGTCCGACGTCCCATATAAGTTTATCTTGCGGCAGATTAAAAGAATAATGAAGGGCTATTGTCAGCTCGACTACGCCAAGACTTGACGCAAGATGTCCGCCGTTATTTGAAACAACTCTTATTATTTCATCTCTGACTTCCTGCGCAAGCTGCGGCAGGAGTTCTTTTTTTATTATTTTCAAATCGCTTGGTTTTTCAATTTTTTCTAAAATCGCCATTTTATCCTCTAATACTTTCTGTCTATCATATAATCTGCAAGTTTTTCAAGAATTTCTTTTCTTGTTTTAAATTTTGAAATTGATTTTTTGGCTTCTTTTATAAGTTTTTTTGCTTTTTCTTCTGATTTTTCTTTGCCGTACAGCGACAGATAAGTAAGTTTGCCGTTATCTTTATCGCTTCCGTTTTTACCGAGAAGCTTTTTATCGGCATATACGTCAAGTATATCATCGGCTATCTGAAAGGCAAGCCCGATGTTGTGCGCGTATTTTTCAAGCAGTTTTAAATCAGAGTTTTTGGCTCCTGCGAGAACAGCGCCTGTTAAAATGCTTGCTTTTATAAGCGCCGAAGTTTTGTTTATATGTATAAGTTCAAGTTTCTTTCTGCATAAATCTTTATTTTTTTTATTCCATTTGCCTGCTTCAATTGTATCTTCAGCCTGCCCTAAAATCATTCCTTTATATCCAGAATATAGAGACAGTATTTTTACCGCTTTAACGATTCTGTCGGAAGGAACTTTGACGCTTGCCATTAGATTAAACGATTCCGTCAAAAGAGCGTCTCCGGCAAGTATCGCGGCTGCTTCTCCGAATTTTTTATGATTTGTAGGTTTGCCTCTTCTTAGGTCATCATCATCCATTGCCGGAAGATCGTCATGTATAAGAGAATATGTATGAATATATTCAAGCGCGCATGCCGCAGATATAATATTTTGTTTTTTTAAACCGAATATTTCTGCACCCAAAATAACAAAAACCGGCCTTAAACGTTTACCGCCGGCCATAAGGGAATAGCGCATGGCCTGTGATATAATTGAGTTGTCTTTAGGCAAAAAGCTTATTAGATTTTTATCTACGTATTTTGCAGTATCATTTAAATAAAGCGATAAATTCATTCCGGTATCAGCCACATAAACTCCTTATAATTTACCTGCCGATTTTATATACGGCTACTTTTTTAAAGTCCATGAATTTAAATGGATTTTGGACGGATTGTATTTTTGTTTAGGTAAATTTTCACCTTTAGGATACCCGACAGGAATAACATTTAAAGGAATAATATCATCGGGGAGACTTAAAATCTGTTTTATTGCCGATATTCTTTCATTATCAGGATAGACTGCGCACCATACGGCTCCCAGTCCCTGAGCTTCTGCCGCAAGAAGAATATTCTCAGTAACGGCACAGCAATCTTGAACCCAAAAATCAGGGCTTAATTTTGAATTGCCGCATACAACAACAGCAAATGCCGCATTTTTTGTAAATGCGGCATAAGGATGTTTCTTTGCTATTTCATTTAATATTTTTTTATCTTTTACTACAACTATTTCCCAAGGCTGCAGGTTCATGGCGCTTGGAGCCGCCATACCGGACCTGATAATGTCGTCTATTTTCGACTGTTCAACATTTTTATCAGCATATTGTCTTACGCTTTTTCTGGAAAGAATATTTTTTATAACGGCATTATCCTGCGCATAAACAACTGCAGATGAACAACAAAGCAATAATGCTAACAATACTTTATTCATCTTATACTATTGTTTTCCCTGATTCAGACTCAAACAAATGAATTTTTTTAAGGTCAAAAACAAATTCTATAATCTGATTCGGCTTTGCCTTGTTATTCGAGTCAACTTTTGCAACCATTATATTTCTGCCTGTCGTAAAATGCAGATATATTTCACTTCCTAAAGGTTCAACGATTTCAACAGTTGCGCTGAAAGACGTTGTTTCTTTATGGTTAAGACTTACAAACAATTTATCGTATATGTCCTCTGGTCTTACTCCCATAACAATCTTCTGGTTAACATACGGAGCAACCTTTTCCTTGATAAACCCCGGAACGACTATATCAAAAGTTCCTTCTTTAAGAACAATATCATTTCCGTTTACGACAACATCAACATTGAAAAAATTCATAGGCGGACTGCCTATAAAACCTGCCACAAATTTATTTGCAGGCTGATTATACAATTCGAGAGGTCCGGCAACCTGCTGTATGATTCCGTCTTTCATAACGCATATTTTATCGCCCATTGTCATCGCTTCTGTCTGGTCATGCGTAACGTATATCATCGTACTCTGCAGTCTTTCATGAAGTTTTTTTAGTTCAGCTCTCATCTGTACTCTAAGTTTTGCGTCAAGATTTGAAAGAGGTTCGTCAAATAAAAAAACTTTAGGTTTTCTCACGATTGCTCTTCCAACGGCAACTCGCTGCCTCTGTCCTCCGCTTAACTGCTTAGGTTTTCTGTCAAGCAGATGTCCTATTCCCAAAATATCTGCGGCTTCCTTAACTCTTTTTTCTATTTCTGCTTTGTCATAGCCTTTTAATTTAAGTGCAAAACCCATATTTTCATAGACTGTCATATGCGGATAAAGCGCGTAATTTTGAAAAACCATCGCAATATCTCTGCTTTTCGGAGGAATATCATTTACTCTTACTCCGTCTATAAAAATGTCGCCGGCCGTAATATCTTCAAGGCCAGCAACCATTCTGAGCGTTGTAGTTTTGCCGCATCCGGAAGGACCGACCAGAATACAAAATTCTTTATCAGGTATTTCAAGGTTAAAATCTTTGACGATTTTAACATCGCCGTAACTCTTATATACATTCTTTAAAACTATGCCTGCCATTATTCCCCCAAAATAGTTTAATATATGAAAATGTATTATATTACTTTAACATTTCCAAGTCAAATTATGGAACGTTGTTTTTTTAACGGTTTTGCGTTTATTTTTAGCGGATAACTGCAACTTTTTTTGTTGTTTTGTCAGAGGATGTTTTTATCAGAACTAAATAAATACCGGGAGCGACATTATCTCCGGAATTATTCTTGCAATTCCAAGTAAGATATCTGTTTCCTTCTCCGTCAAAAGATGTGTCATTTATCGAATAGCTTATTATCAAACGCCCGGTTACGGTATAAATACTCATATCAAGCTTATTACCTGATACGGGCAGATTTGTGATGGTAACATATCCGTCTCTTGCAGGATTAGGAAAACATATAACTTTCGAAAGATTTTCAGTAATTACAGCATCCTGTCCGAATGAAAAAGACATAAGCGATGATGTCGCAGAAATTTGAGAAATTTTTATTCCGGATAATTGAGCCGTATAACTCTTTGAATTTGGAGATGATGTACAGTCGTCGTTAAAAACTGTTACGGTATTACTTCTGAAATAGTCAGAATCTGCGCCTGACTGGTATGCAGATACTGCCAGATCATCCTGAGTCCAGTCAGAAGTTCCGTCGGCTTCTTCAATATCAACAAGATAATGAGTGCTGTCGTCATTATCTCCGTTATTTAATTTCCTTTCGTCTATATGATAAATCAAAAGACCTCTCTGCGTGCCCGGAAGCCCTATATCAAAACCGGTTGATTGCCTGTTTTCCATAAGAAAATATTCTCTGGAATCAAAATCAGTACCTGTAAATTTATAAAAAGCTGTGTCAGATGTCGCAGACAAACCTATCGTATTTATACCGGTTGAAGGAGTTTGCGGCGTTATCCAGCCCAATTGATATTTAATCCATGCACATGGATGGGCCGGACGCTCTCCGGATATTCCGTTCCATGACCCCGAAGCCATAAGACAAAAGTCTCCGAGCCCCGAACTGGAATATGTTGTGTCGTACAGGTCGGGAATATTTAATATGTGCATTAATTCATGACATATTACGCCTATTCTGGTTATATAATTATAAGAATCGCTGCTTCCCCTTTTTTCCGGTACAGTCGTATAATCATAAATTCTCTTGCCGTCATGTGTGGTATAAGTGCTGGTTAAATTCCATCTGTGAGACCATATAGTGTTCTCCGGAGCTCCCGCTTCTTCTCCGCATCCGGCATGAATAACGACCAAAGAATCTATTTCCCCGTCATTGTCTAAGTCAACCTGGCTGAAATCAAAACCTGTGTTATTAAGCTGGACAAGAGCATCATATATCATTTGCTGCGGACGCATATCATTTCCCCACATATCGTTTTGACCATAGTAAGCGTATCCGTTCGGCAGAGTGACCACTGTAGTAACTACAGAATTAAAAGTAAATTTCCCGTAAGAAACTTCATTGTAAAATTCTTTAACTGATCCTTTTGCGCCGTCTGTTGTATAATTTGTACCGTTAAATAAAGCGTCAAAACTGCTTTGAGAAATTGTAAATGATTTATCACTAAAATTTGCAAGAATTACAAGATTTGCTTTGGCCCCTGTTACGGGTGCTTTATAAGAAGTTGCAGACTTCAGTATTTTCGATGACATGCTTTTCTTCAGAGAAGCCGATTTCATAATCGCTTTTGAGAAAATAATATCATCTCTTAAAGATTTTTTTATATTCAGCGATACGGGAGAAATTTTTCCGACAGAGTATTGCGACGGTTCAAGTCCGCCGGCAGAGTTTTTCTGGGCATAAACCCATGATCCTGAATTATTTTTAATTATCGTGTAGCCTTCAGTATCTTCATACTTGTGATAAAATTCATCGCCTGAAAGCCTTGTTTTTATTATTGTTCCGTCCGGCTGAGTCAGTTCTATTATATTCTTATATGCCGGAACGGCAAAAACATACCGCGATACGGTTATTAAAATTAAAATAACAATAATTTTTTTAATTGTAAACATTTTATTAAATCCTTATAAGAAGCGAAAACATATGCATGCTTCCCAAATCTCCTTTCGGCAGCCATGCATAGTCAACAGAAAGAGCTTTAAAATCAAGCCCTATGCCGAAAGTAAAGTTATTCAATGAATTTGTATTGGTATCAAAAACTGACTGTTTTTTCAGAGGTAAATCATATCCGAATCTTAACATAAGAAATTCAACGCCGGTTTCAGCGGCAAGTTTTATATCATAAGCATCATCATTATAGTAAGCATCAAACTGAGCGCTGAAAGACGTTTTGTCAGAAACACTGTGTGAAATGCCTATATACCCATCAGACGGCAAATTGTATTCTTGTATTTTAGGTCCTGCGTCATTTATTCCGGCTCCGACAAAAGTATTTTTGCCTGCAATCCACAAGGTATTAAAGGAACCTGCAAAACCAGAATATGAAACATCATCTATTTCTTGTTTTACGTATTTTATTGCGATTCCTGCCGAAATTGCTTTGTTAAACTTCAATCCGTAGCCCAGAGAAACTAATTTATCATTTGCTCCGAAAGAACCGTTTTCGGTATAACCTCCGGATCCGTCACTGTATGTTCTTGGCATATTACCGTAATCAAAATAAAGAAGAGAAATCGCCAATCCTGAATTTTTAGTCAGAGGCACATCGGCATAAGCGGCGCTGTATTTTGTTTGCGCTATATTAAAAACCTGCGTAAATCCGAATGAATAAGTATTATAAGGAATGCTTGCGGGATTTTGATGTTTTAGCATACTTATATCGGCAAGAGAAGCGTC
>CAYTCB010000064.1:0-6107 GCA_964436195.1 uncultured Elusimicrobiaceae bacterium | reverse complement strand
CATAGGCCGCCGTCCCCAGCGGGTTCGCACTCCACTCCACGTCGGTCGCAGAGGCCATCAGGACCTTCCCCGTCGGGGCCGTCGCCGGGAAGGCGAGCCGCGACCACTTCGGGGTCGCGTTGCCAATCAGCACGTCGCCGCGCGCCACTGCACCGGCGAGCGTGTCGCCGTGCCTGGAGGACAGCAGATCATGCGCGGTCTCGGCGGTCAGGAACGTCTCCGGCAGCCAGGTCGCGGTCGCGTCATCGTAGGCAATGCCCTGGCCGTCGGCAACGCCTGTGGTGTCCACGTCCGTCAGGCCGTCGAGCGTGGAGTAGTCCGCGATGGCCTCCTGCAGTTCCTGCAGGTGCTTGGCGTTGACGAACACTCCGGCCAGTTCCCCGGCCGGGTGGGCGCTGGCCGTCGTGCCGTCCTGCGCGCGCGTGACGGTCAGCGTGTCGGCGTCGTCGCTGGCGGTGACGAGGACGATCTCCCGGCCGGCCGTGTCCAACTCCGGTGAGGCGAGCGCCGCATCGTAGAGCGTCAACTCAAACGGGTAGACGCGGGCGCCCATGTCGTCAGTCGGGCAGACGGCATCACCGCCCCCGGCCACGAGGACGATGCTGGTGTCATCGTCGTCAATGGCAGATGCCAACGAGGAGTGGAGCCAGTTCCCGACCTTCAGGAAGTCCATCGTTGTGCTCACCTCAGTTCAGGTGATCGGGCGACAGTATCTGCGCCATGACGCTGGCCCAGGGCATGAGTGCCGGGTCCAGGCCCAGCCCCGCCAGCACCGGCGCCAGTTCGCGCTCGGGGTTCGTGTTGAGGCGTTCCAGGCGCACCCACAGCGCGCCCTCGCATTGGCGGGCGCCGTCCAGGTGCATCTGCACCAGTCCCTCGGCCTCCTCGATGGTATCCGGCGACCAGGGGAAGCGCAGGGCCGACAGGGCGGCGGCGTGAACGTCGCGCTCGATGAACACGAAGCGGGCGTCGGGAGCCACCTGGCGCACTTCGCGCCAGCACAGAGAGTAGGCGGGCGCCTTGTCGCCGATGTAGGCCAGGCCCTCGGGCGCGTGTTCACACAGCCCCGCCAGCATGGCCCGCGCCATGTCTGCAGTCGCGCCCCGCGCCTGCCCGTCCACGGTCTGCAGGAACTCCTCGCACCCGGCCGCTGCCTGCATGATCCGCAGGGGCAGCATCGTCTCGTTCCAGGTCATCGAGACGGCCGGATGTTGCCCCAGGCACCAGGCCAATAGCCGCGTGCCACAGCGCGGCCCCCCGCCCACGCATAGGTACTTAGCCATCGCCCAGCACCCCCAGGAAGTAGCAGCGGTCTTCCGTGTCGCGATCCTCCAGCCAATCGGCCGCACCGCGCATGAAGCGGCTCACATCCTGCCCGGTCATCTGCGCAAGAGGCGGGTCGCCTGGACGGTCGGGGGCAACCGGCCCGGCAGGCCCCTCCATGCGTGCCATCGTGTCGTCCATTCAGCCCACCTTCTCAGCGGTGACGTAGTGGCGCACCCCCGGCACGGTCTCCGCGTCGCCCAGCACACGGAAGCCGGCGGCCTCGATCTGCGCGGCGATGTCCTCGGGCCGCGCCTTGTAGGCCATCCAGCCGATCACGCGGGCCGGGGGTTCCTCGTCACTCTCCTCGGCGGGCCAGTAGTCCACCACCAGCCTGCCGCCCGGCGCAAGCAGCCGGCGCAGCCCGGCGAAGACCTGGGCGCGCTCGGGGCGGCGCAGGTGGATGAAGAAGTCATGGCCGAAGGCCACGTCCCATGATCCCTCCGTGTCCTGCAGCCGCTGGGCGTCAGCGATGCTGTGCGCGAAGTGCACGTGCGACCACTCGCGGAACCGCCCGCGGCAAAGCTGCACCATCACAGGTGACACGTCCACGCCGCAGTAGGTCTCGCAGGACTGCATCAGCCGTTCGGCCAGGAAGCCGGCGTGGCAGCCGATCTCGATCATGCGCCCGCCGGCGACGGCCGCAATGGGTGCGGCCAGCCTCCCCACGCCGGCCGAGGTGACAGTCATCGTCGTCGCGGCCGGGTAGTGAGCCAGGAGGTCTACGGCAATCACGTCGCAGCGGTGTAGCTCCTTCTCCGTCCACTCAGCGCCGAAGTAGTCGGTCATGCCACCATCTCCCTGACGATCTGCAGGAACCGCTCCTGCTGGGCCTCGATACGGAAGAGCTTGGCCCGCTCGCGTCCGGCTTGCGCCAGCCACCCCGCCGTCGCGTCATCGGTGAAGATGCTGGCTACGGCCTCGGCCATTGCCGCCGTGTCGCGCACGGGCACCCGGAGCGCCGCCTCGCCCACGACCTCCCCGCTGCCTCCCACGCCCGTTGTCACGATGGGCACGCCGGCAGCCAGCGCCTCGGCGAGCACCATGCCGAAGCCCTCCTCCAGCGACGGGTGCAGCAGGCAGTCCGCCGCTGCGTAGGCGCGGGCAACCTGGTCGCGCGCCAGTGACACCCAGGCCACGTCTCGCCCCGGCACGAGACCGGCGGCCTGCATGAGCCGCAAGTAGTGCTCGCGGTTGTAGGAGTAGACCTCGCCCGCGAGGAGCAGCTTCCAGGCCGGATTGCGGCGGTGCAGCAGTCCGGCGACGGCGATGGCGTCCTCCGGCCGCTTCTCGTGGCTCAGGCGCCCACAGTACAGCAGCACCTTCTCCGCGCCGCGCAGGCCAAAGCCAGCGGCCCCGGGATCGCGCCGCAGGCTGGAGAACCGCTGCACGTCCAGACCGTTGTACAGCACCTCGCAAGGCGGCAGCAGCCCCATGCGCCGCGCCCGGGTGGCGTCCAGCGTGTCCCGCGACACGGCCAGGATGCGCGCTGCCGGCTTGTCCATGCTGTTCCAGCCGCACACCCCATGCCAGTACTCAATCGCCGGCAGGCCCAGCTTGTGGGCCGCCCGCAACGGCTCGCAGCACAGGGCGGCGACGACCAGCGCATAGTCACGGAGCACCCACTCCAGCAGGTCGCTCAGTGCGTCCGGGCAGGGCCGCCCGTAGGTCTCGACCGGCCCCAGCGTGACGATCCGGTCCCAATGGTCGGCGTCGGCCGCGACAGTCTCCTCGGTCGAGGTGTAGCAGACGACATCGGCTGCGAACTCGTCGCGCGGCAGGCCGTCGGCCAGGGCGCAGTTGACGGTCTCCACGCCGCCGAGGTAGTAGCCCGGCGTCACGAAGGCGACACGCCGGCACGCCGAGGATCCCCGCCGCCCCGGCACGATCTGGCGAGGTCCCACTACCACCGCCGCGCCGCTGTCGCGTTCCGCCTTGCGCGGTTGCCCGAAGACACGCGGCATCAGTAGTACCCTCCCGGCGAGTAGACGCGCTTGGCCGCTACCCTGGTACGGCGACCGCTGCGGGAGTGGTCCAGTTCGCTGATCTGGTAGATGGCCCCCACTTCCAGGCCCATCTCGGGGCAGTCCCCGACCTGTACGAACTGCTCGCAGCGCAGCCCCACGCGCAGGGGCACCTCGAAGACGATGAGGCTCTGCCGGGTGCGGTGCTGGTCGTCCAAGTCGGCCTGCATCTCCGCTACCGTGTCGCCGTTGGTCTCGTCAGCCACGGCCCAGTAGTCGCCGCCGTCCGCCTGAATCTCCGTGGAGTCCGCCGTCCAGTAGTAGGCCTTGCGGTTGTCCTCGGGGCCGTAGAGGATCTTGTACCTGTTGCGGTGCCCGCTGTTGTCGCGGATGTGCGTCGGGTCGAAGGGCGTCTGGTCCGGCAGCAGCGTGTCATAGTCGAGCACGAAGCTGATTGTGCTCGTGCCCGGCACATACTCCGGGCGGCCACCATCCAGGAATAGCTTGACCGTGTGCGGGTTGTAGCCCCAGCGCAGGCCGCTGGCCTTGCACACCTCGTCCAGGTGCTGCTCCCAGCTCTGGCCGTCCTGGGGCTTGAGGTGCGGGGTGCTGGGGCACGGCTCTGCCGAGGGCAGAACCTGGGCGGCAATGGCCGCCGCCACGTCAATCATCGTCGCCGGCAGGCCCATGCGGTTGCCGCAGGTGTCGAACCATGTCCCGGCCGTCACCCCGGAGGCCTCGCCGAGGTCCACGATGCAGCTCTCCTGCAGCTTCACGCGCACCAGGTCGGCCAACTCGACGCGCAGGCCCGGCGCCCCCAGCTGCTCCTCGCCGCGCCGGTCGCGCACGATGCCTCCCGGCGCAATCCACAGGGTCGCGACGTTCTGGTCCACCATGTCGGCGCCGGGGTCGGGGTCGGGCTGCCAGCCCAGGTGACACTCCACCTTGCCCCGCTCCAGCCAGTCGGGATACAGGGCGGTGTCGCTGCGCTTGAAGGTGGCCGTGCCCCCGGCGTTGCGCCACGTGTCGTCAAAGTGCAGGCTGAGGTCCACCAGGGCCGCGTCCCCATCGGTGTCCTCGGCGGCCGGTAGCCCCGCCGGCACGGCGATGGTGGCGGGATGGTCCTCGGCCACCTGCCACAACACCGGGCGCGTCGTGTCGAGCGAGACCGTGGGCGTGAACGTGACCGCCGGGCGGTAGCCAATCGCCGCCTGCACCGTCGCGTCGTCCTTGTCGGCGACCGTGACGGTCCAGTTGGCGGCGTCGGTGGTGAGCGCCGCCCAGCTCGCGGTGTCCTCGTAGGAAGCGCCGGGCAGGGGCTTGAGTTCCTTGGCCCAGCAGCTCACCGCGTTCGGGGTGCTGTCGGCGTAGGGAATGGGCGCGAAGTTGAGGATCTGCCGGCAGCCCGCCATCCCGATGCGCACCGGCCCCGCCGTCAGGCGCACGTTCTCGTTGTAGGTGTGCCACCAGTCGCCCGGGTTGGCGCTGTTGCGAATCAAGATGTGCCCGCCGTCAAAGCGGTCGGTGTCCTGCACATACTCAAAGACCCAGCCCTCGCGGGCCATGCCGCCGTCGAGGCTCTGGCCGCTGGGGCCCTCGGAAAAGTCGGCGGCCCAGGTCGCCCAGGCGAAGGCGCCCGCCTGCCAGGCCAGCGTCGGCGCCTTGTAGGCCGGGCTCTGGAAGGGCAGGCGCAGGGTGACTTGCCCGTTGGTCCAACTGCCGTTGCGGTCCAGGTAGTAGACCCCGCCGCTGCTGCTGACCCGCACGCTGGCGAGCAGCACGATCACCGTCTGCGGCACGATCCCCTGGTTGGGCGGTGGCGCGTAGCGCGTCAGCCGCATGGTGAAGTTCGGCTGCCAGAAGTTGGCGGTCAGGTTGGTGTGCAGCACGCCCATGTAGGTGGTAATGGCCGTGCCGCTGGCGTAGGCGGAGTTGTCATAGAACTCGTAGCTCGCGACCGGGGGGTTCCCCGGCGTGATGATCTGGCGTAGCGACTGGTTGTAGCTGGCGTCAATCGCGAAGGTGGCGGTCATCGCCAAGGTGCGCAGGTCCCCGGCCGGCGCGATGGCATTGATTGGCTTGATGAACTCGCAGCCCCCCGCGCTCTCCCACTTGGCGCTCGGGTACCAGTCGCGCGAGAAGCCCTGCACCGTCGGAATCCCGTCTGCGGCGGGATGGTAGACGACCAGGCTCCCTTCGGTGCGAATGAGACTCATACCATGCTCCCGGCGGAATCAAAGCGGCCACCCCTGGATGTGGGTGGCCGGTCATATTCGGCGGCGTCGTGCGGCTCAGGCGACGAGCGAGAAGCCGGTGCGGAAGTTGCGGCAGGAGTAGAATCTGGTGTCGGCGTCCCCGGCGACCGCCACCATGATCTGCCCCGTATCGTCTACGATGACACTGCACTGCGGGGCGTCCTCGCCCGCGCCCACGGCATGAGCGCAGACCTTGATGATGCTGTTTGTTCCGTCCATGACCTCGCGGGTCAGATCGGGCTGACTGCTCGTGACGAGCCATACCTTGTCGTCGGCCCAGCCCACGAGGTAGACCTGCCCGTGGATGTGAAACAGGTGCCCGTTGACAAGTCCGGTGCCGAAGGCCGTGTTGACCGCCTCCCAGGTGGTGCCGTTGTTGCGGGAGCGCACCACGTCAATGCGCCCCTGGTCCGTGTTGGTGGCCCCCACGATGATCGAGCCGTCGTCACAGGCGCAGATCGAGGCGTACTTGTAGGCGGCCCCGGTCAGGGCGGGGTTGCCCGGGCAATGCCACAGGTCGGCGTCGGTGGGGCCGTCGAGGGCGTAGGCGTTCACGTCACCGTCG
>CAYTCB010000063.1:0-6181 GCA_964436195.1 uncultured Elusimicrobiaceae bacterium | reverse complement strand
GATGACCCTTGACGGACCTCATCCAAAAGGCGATTTGAGAAGAGCAAGAGCAGCTGCTGCAAACATAGTTCCTAATTCAACAGGTGCGGCAAAGGCAATAGGTCTTGTTATTCCTGAATTGAATAAGAAACTTATCGGTTCTGCGCAGAGAGTTCCTACAATTACAGGTTCTACAACCATATTGGTTGCAGTTGTAAAAGGAAAAGATATTACGAAAGAAGCTGTCAACGAAGCAATGAAAAAAGCTTCCAATGAATCTTTCGGTTATACCGAAGAAGAACTTGTTTCTTCAGACGTTATCGGCATAAACTTCGGTTCTTTGTTCGATGCAACACAGACTATGGTTATAAAAATTGACGACAATACCTATCAGGTTCAGGTTGTTTCTTGGTATGATAACGAAAACAGCTATACAAGCCAGATGGTTCGCACAATTAAGTATTTTGCAGAATTGGCATAATAAAATGTCTTTTCTGAGAAAATAAGTTATTTTGAATCGGGTCCGGCTTTTATTCCGGACCCGGTTTTTTATAAATCCGCAAAAAACAGTAAGGAGAAATCATGAAAAAAACTATAAAAGATTTACAGCTTGCAGGGAAAAAAGTTTTGGTCAGAGTAGACTATAACGTTCCTCTTGACGCAAATTTGAACATAACAAACGATAAAAGAATAGTCGCGACTATGCCTACGATAAAGTATCTTCTTGAGCAGAAAGCTGCCATAATACTTATGGCTCATTTGGGAAGACCTAAAGGAAAAGTAGTTGATACGATGAGCTTAAAGCCTGTCGTCAACAGACTTCAGGAGCTTACCGGCGTAACGGTTAAATTTGCTTCAAACTGTATCGGCGAAGAAGCCGAAAAAGCGGCCGCCGGACTTAAATCCGGAGAAATTCTTTTGCTTGAAAATTTGAGATTCCATCCTGAAGAAGAAGGCAAAAACGCAAACGGCGAAAAAGATAAAGAAGCAATGCTGGGCTTTGCAAAGAAACTTGCCTCTCTCGGTGATGTTTTTGTTCAGGAAGCTTTCGGAACTGTTCACAGAGCGCATGCTTCAACAGCCGGAATAGTAAAATATATTAAAGAAGCAGGAGCCGGATTTTTAGTAGAAAAAGAATTGAAATTTTTGGGCGACGCTTTGAATAACCCGGTAAAACCGTTTCTTGCCATTTTGGGCGGAGCAAAAGTTTCCGATAAAATTAACGTTATAGAAAATCTTTTGAGCAAAGTTGACGCGATAATAATCGGCGGAGCCATGGCATACACGTTTTTAAAAGCCCAGGGTATAGAAACAGGAACTTCTCTTGTTGAAGACGACAAGATTGATCTTGCAAAAGAACTTCTTAAAAAAGCAAAAGATAAAGGAGTTAATTTCCTTCTTCCTTTGGATCACGTTATTGCAGACAAAGTTGATTTTGCGGCAAAGAGTGTGCCTGCGGGAGCAACAGTTAAAAATACAGTTTCAACTTCAATAGAAGCCGGTTTTATGGGCGTAGACGTAGGTCCTAAAACGATTGCTGAATTTTCACAGGTCGTAAAAAACGCAAAGACAATCGTATGGAACGGCCCTCTTGGCATATTTGAAATTGACCAGTTCTCAAAAGGAACCGTTGAAATAGCCAAACTTGTAGCCGAAGCAACGGGCAAAGGGGCAATATCCGTAGTCGGAGGCGGTGATTCTGTTTCAGCCGTTAAAAAGGCCGGAGTAGATAAACAGATTTCTCATATATCAACCGGCGGCGGAGCTTCGCTGGAATTTTTGGAAGGAAAAGAACTTCCCGGAATTGCGGCTCTTCCCGAAAATTAAATCTTCGAAAAATTTAAAATAATTAAAACACGGGGTTTTTTACCCCGTGTTTTTTTATGTTACAGTCTGAAAATAATGTTTTTTATTGTAAAATGTCTCAATTTTCAATATAATCTTATGTAAATTATGGAACAAAAATCACAGAATATTTTTATTTCGGCAGGCGATATATCCGGCGACATTCATGCCGGAAATCTTGTTAAATCAATTAAAAAAATTAATAACGCAAATCTTGTTTTTGCCGTCGGAGGAAATCAGCTTAAACTTAATTCTGATTTTTTTGTGGAAGATCTGGTCAATATAGACGCTTTCGGTTTTATAATTATAAAGCAGATTTATTTTTTAAAAAAAGTTTTAAATAAAATTGAAAAATGTTTTATTGAAAATAAAATAAATAAAGTTATTCTCGTTGATTACTACGGGTTTAACATAAATGTAGCAAAGCTTGCCAGTTCAATGAATATTCCCGTTTATTATTACGTCTGTCCGCAGATTTGGGCTTCAAGAAGAGGGAGAATCAAAAATATAGCAAAGTATGTAAAGACGGTGTATCCGATACTTCCTTTTGAAAAAGAAATATATGAAAAAGAAAATATAAAAGCCGTTTTTGAAGGTAATCCTCTCGTCGATATAGTGCCTGAACCGAAACCGGCCGCCCAATCCGGCGCGAAAATAAAAATAGGGCTTTTTGCAGGCAGCAGAAAAGGCGTAATTAAAAGACATGTTCCGATAATTATGGATGCCGTAAAAATTTTAAAGAATAAAATTAACGCAGAATTTACTTTATTTACGCTTGAAAAACCTGATTACAAACTTCCTGAATATATATCAGTTGTTTACGGCAACGATTTTGAAAAAAGAAGAGAAATGGACATAGTTATAAATCCGTCCGGAACGGTAAGTCTTGAAAACGCTTTAATGGGAATTCCCATGGTTGTTATGTACAAATTATTATGGCTCAACGGAATTATAGTAAGACTTTTAATTACAGTTAAATATGTCGCGATTGTAAATATTTTTGCAGACCGTGAAATTGTGCCTGAATTTCTTCAGGAAAACGCAACGCCTGAAAAAATAGCCGGCGGCGTTATAAGTATGCTGCAGCCTGAAATGTATGAGAAAACTAAAAATGAGCTTCTTAAATTCAGAGAGATACTCGGCAAGCCGGGCGTATCTGACAGAGTGGCGCAAAATATACTTGGAGATTAATAATGAACTACAAAAGAATGATTGCGTATATCAGACCTTATAAAGTCAGGTTGACATGGGCTATGGTTTGCATGTGCGTTTTCGCGCTTATGACAAGCGCGTACATGCTTCTTATAAAACTTTTATTTGATAATGTCCTTTCAAACAATCCTCCGGCGGCGGGCGATTCTTTTATAAACAAAATTTTAAATGCAACAGGCCTTTCAAATGTTATAAATACGTCAGATAAAATGGATATGCTGCTGGTTATAATAGTTTTAATACCGATAGTCTTTGCCGTAAAAGGTCTTGCCGATTACGGGAAGAATTATCTTTTAAATTATATAGGACAAAATATCATAAGGCTGTTAAGAGACCAGCTTTACGGCAAACTTATACAGCTTTCGCATGATTTTTATGTAAGAAATTCAAGTTCTAAAATAATGTCAAGAGTTACAAACGATATCAATGCTCTTTACAATGCAGTATTAAAAGTTCCTTCATGCGTCATAAAAGACGGATTTACGGTAGTTGCAATGATAGTTCTTTTATTTTATTTGCACTGGAAATTTGCATTTATCGCAATAGTTATAGTTCCTCTGATAATACTTCCTCTGGTGCAGTTTGCAAGAAAAATGAGAAAAGCTTCAAAAGAAGGGCAGATTCAGATGGCGGAAATATATTCGTCTCTTCAGGAAATGCTCAGCGGTTTTTCCGTTATAAAGGCATTTTGCCAGGAAGATCATGAAAAAAATAAATTTAAAAAAGATAATGACGCTTATTATCATATACAGCAGAGACTGTTGAGGGTTGAAGCAAGATCAAGTCCTATAATGGAAGCGCTAGGTTCCATAGTGGCTGCAATTGTATTGTGGTTCGGAGGCAAAGAAGTTCTGAGCGGACAGTGGGCGCCCGGCGCTTTTGTCGCGTTTTTTGGTGCGTTGTTTTCAATTTATCAGCCTCTTAAAAGTTTCGCCCAGCTTAATTCCACAATACAGCAGGCCGTAACGGCGTCTGAGCGAATTTTTGAAATTCTTGACGAAAAACCAACAATATTTGACAAACAAAACGCTCAGGAGCTTCCCAGATTTTCAGATAAAATAGAATATAAAAATGTCTCTTTTGATTACGGCACCGATAAAAAAATTCTTAACGGCATAAACGTTACTATTCCGGCCGGTAAAACTTTTGCGTTTGTAGGAGCTTCCGGTTCAGGTAAAACGACGATAGCAAATCTTTTGTTAAGATTTTATGATGTAAAAGGCGGAGAGATTTTAATAGACGGCAAAAATATACATGACGTAAAGTTGAATTCTTTAAGAGAACAGATAGGCGTTGTTTCGCAGGATGTTCTGTTATTTAACGAAACCGTCAGGTACAATATCGCCTACGGTAAAATGGACGCGACTGATGAAGAAATAGAAGCCGTGGCAAAAGCCGCAAATGCGCATAATTTTATATCTAAAATGCCTGATAAATACAATACAATCGTCGGTGAAAGAGGTATGAAATTGTCCGGAGGGGAAAAACAGAGAATAGCGATAGCAAGAGCTATGCTTAAAAATCCTCCTATTTTAATACTTGACGAAGCAACTTCTGCTCTGGATACCGAATCTGAAAAACTTGTTCAGGAAGCGATTGAAAATCTTATGAAAAACAGAACCGTTATTTTGATAGCTCACAGGCTGACAACCGTTAAAAATGCCGATCAGATAATAGTTATAGACAAAGGAAATATCGCAGAAACAGGAACACATGAGGAACTTTTGGCTAAAAACGGCATATATACTAAATTGCACGATATGCAGTAGTAATAAACGGAGACAAAAAATGATTAGAAAAATTTCGGCGGTTTTTTTGGGATTGTTTGTTTTTGCGGTTTATGTTTTTGCGCAGAAGCCGCCTACAAATTTTAACAGTTATGATGCAATGCCCGTAAGCGCAAGAAGCATAGCAATGGGAGGAGCAGGAGCAGCTCTTATAAACAGCATGGACAACGTTTTTCTAAATCCGGCAGGACTTGCTTACGGAACAAGCGAGGCTATACAGGTTGAAGCTTTGGTTTCAGCTACAAGAAAATCAGAGATAGACAGAACGATTTTAGATTCTGTTGAACCGGTGAATCTAGGTTTTAACTCTTTCGTTGTTTTGCAGCAGCAGGGAGCAATTTCCTGGAGGACTCTAGCTTCGAACGTAAAATACTCAAGCGGTACAAATTACTGGTCAAGATATAATGAGGATATAAAAGCCGTAACAATATCTGCTTCGCAGAAGGATGATAAAAAAAATTATGCCGCAGGAATCAGTCTGTCTTATCTTTACGGTAATATTGCGGAAGCCTCCGTCACTGACGGGATTCCTTTTGCAGAAACCTCTTCAGGAAACGGTTTTACGATAGACGTCGGTTTTACTGCTCCTTTAAACCGTAATATGACTTTCGGCATTAGCTTTGAAAATATTATCGGTTTTATGTGGTGGACTCACTATAACAGCGAGCAGCTTCCTTTCGGAATAAGAACAGGGTTGGGATATACGACAGGCGGTTTTACAATGCTTGCCGATCTTGACAAAAAATTTTACAGATTTGGTAATGCAGACGACACAATTTACAGAGTCGGTCTTGAACAATACCTGACAAGAGTTCTCGCTTTAAGAATAGGCGCGCAGGGCCCTTCTTTTTCAAATGAAGATAAAATGAAGTATACTTACGGTTTTGAATTGAATATTTCGTCATTTACTCTTTCAGTGGCCAATGAAAATTATAAAATTAATAATGATAATGTATCAAAATATATTTTATCGTTGAAAACTTTTATTTAAAAATGATAGAAAAATTAAAAAAAGCCGTATACGAATATATGCCTGAAGCAGACTGCAGTCTGCTTGAGAAAGCTTTTACTTTTGCGTCAAACGCGCATTTCTGCCAGACAAGAGCCACAGGCGAACCTTATGTAAACCACTGTTTTGAAGTTGCAATGATACTTACTGAGCTTAGACTTGATATTCCTACGATATGCGCGGCTTTGCTGCATGACATAATTGAAGATACTCTTGTCGTAAGAGAAGAGCTTAAGGAAGAATTCGGAGAAGAAATAACAGCTCTTATCGAGGGTGTTACAAAAATCAACAAATATAAATATGAAGACCAGCTTACGGCTCAGGCGGAAAATTGGCGTAAAATGCTTTT
>CAYTCB010000062.1:0-6915 GCA_964436195.1 uncultured Elusimicrobiaceae bacterium | reverse complement strand
GAACGGAAATTATAGGTTTTAAGCCTGAATTCAGGAAATGCAGTTTAAGCGCTTCTGCAGAAATAGCAAAACTTTTTTATAGTTTTCAATCAAATATGTTTGACCAGACCGACAATGATGCGGTTTTAGGTAAAGTAAATGCAGAGTACAGAATTATTTTAAAAGATATGATGCTTACTCCCAGAGTTCAGTATTTGAGAGCCGGCCAATATTTTGCATCAAGTTTATCTGATGCAAATTTTGGATTTATGACAAATAATTTTTCTTTTACATGGGGTTTGTATAATGTTGAATCCTTTAACGTAGGTGCTGACTGGTCAATATCAAAATTTAGAGTATCTGCAGATGTGTTTAAAAACAGTAACGCAAATGGCGGAAATTGTTTTTATGAATATAATTTGATCGGCAGATATGATTATACCAACAATATTGAAATTTATGCGGGATACGGCTATCAGGATTGGGATGATTCGGATTACTGGGTTTCAAGTGCGATAATGGGTGTAACATATAAGTTTGGCAAATAAGCAGTTTTAATATTAAATTTAAAAGAGGCAGGATTTTAAACCCCTGCCTCTTTTTTGGCTCAAATTAATTAAATCGACTAAGGATTTTATTATGAGTAAATCGCGGGAGACTGAAAAGATTTTTAAAGACGGTTGCAATTTCTGTCAGTCCGTTTTTTTACCCTTTCTGTAAAGAGGTTGGTATGGATTTTTAAACGGTACAAAACTTACTTCAATAAAAGCATTGAAACTGTAAAATCAGTTCAACGCTTTTTCATTTTTAGCAGCTGCCCAACTTCTCGCCTTACGCCGTTAGCATTGTTGCTAAGCCGCCAAGCTACTTCGGTTTATCAACGTAGTTGATAAATCCGCCCAACATCTCATCTTCCGCAGTTAAAGCAGTACGTTGATGTCTGTGGTTGTGTTTAAGGCTTTTAATCCTGACGGCGATATTGAGTAAAATCCGTTGTTTCCCATTTTTTTAAGCATGCCTGCCCTTACGAGTAAAAATATTGCCCACGATACTCTTTGTTCGATAAGCGTTTCAGTTGAATGCATTGCAAGCTGTTTTGCTTCTTCGTCCGTTAGATTTAAAATTTTGGCAACAAGAACAACGGCCTCTTTATGTCTTTTCGGCGCGCCGTCCGAAAATGCTTTTAAAACAGGTCTTAAAAAGTCTTTACGTTCAGGGATTGCCATAAAACCTCCGTACTGCCCTAAAGTCTGCAAAATCTCGGAAGCTATGAACAATAATTGTCTTTTTCCCTAACAAAAGTATAGCCTAAAATGCTATAAAAATCAATAATATTTTTGTTTTTAAAATATAAAAACCTTTGACTAAAATTTATTTATGGATTATAATAAAAACCGAGAGGATAAAAAATAAAAAAGGAAGGTTTCTTTATGGCTAAAGCCCAGGAGGCTGAAAAGATTTTTAAAGACGGCTACAATTGCTGTCAGTCCGTTTTTTGCCCTTTCTGTAAAGAAGTCGGCATGGATTTTGAAACAGCATTAAAACTTACTTCGTCGTTCGGAGGAGGTATGGGCAGGCTCCGCGAAGTATGCGGCGCCGTCACGGCAATGTTTATGATTGCAGGTTTGAAATACGGATATACCGATCCGAAAGACCAAAAGGCAAAAGCGGAGCATTATAAGCTTATTCAGGAACTTGCAGGCGAATTTGAGAGCGAGTTCGGCTCAATAATATGCAGAAAACTGCTTGCTCTGCCCGACGGTAAAAAAGAAAGCCACATTCCTTCGGAAAGAAATGAGGCTTATTACATAAAAAGACCTTGTTCTGAATTTGTATCATTTGCGGCCGGACTTGTTGAAAAAATGATCCGCCAAAAAAGCTGAAAAAAACGTTTCCAAAGCCAATAAAAACTTCTTCAATAAACGCTTGACATTGCAATCAAATTTTATGTATAATTTGCAAATCTATCTGTGAGGTTATGACGTTAAAATGCTGTTTTTCCGTCATAACCTTACTGATATATTTTGTTTTTTGTTAAATTACTATGGAAGGTAATTATGAAAAACTTTATATTATTCGGACCTCCGGGCGCGGGTAAGGGAACGCAGGCAAAAACGATAAGCAAGACTTACGATGTTGTGCATCTGTCAACCGGCGATATGTTAAGAGAAGCAAAGGATGATCCTGTGTTCGCTCCGTACATGACATCGGGGAAGTTAGTTCCGGATAATGTAATAGTCGAGATGGTTATAAAAAGGCTGAGAAAGCCGGATTGCAGCGAAGGGTTTTTGCTCGACGGGTTCCCGAGAACTTTGGCTCAGGCCGAAGAACTTGACGCTTTTTTGAAAAAAGACAATAAAAAAGTTTCCGCGGTTTTCTGTATTCTTGCAGAAAACGAAGAGATTGTAAAAAGGCTGTCGGGAAGAAGAGTATGTCCGGCATGCGGCGGAAGTTTTAATATAGATTCAATGCCTCCTAAAAAAGAGGGCGTCTGCGATCTGTGCGGAGCAAATCTCGTGCAGAGAAAAGACGATAATCCCGATACGATAAGAGAAAGGCTTGCCGTTTATGACAAGCAGACAAAAATTCTCATCGATTATTACGGCAAGAAAGGCGTTCTTGCAAAAATAGACGGAATGTTGCCGCCTGAAGATGTTTTTAAACAGATCGAAGATTATGTAAAAAAGATGTAAAAGGTCGTTATTTTGAGTAATAAACTTGAGTTAAAAAGCCAGTCTGAAATTGAAAAAATGCGCATTGCTTCAAAGGCGATTGCGGAAATTTTGGAAGAGCTGAAAAGTTTTGTAAAGCCCGGAATTACGACGCTTGATATAGATAATTTTGTTGCAAAGAAAATAAGATCTTTCAATATGAAACCGGCTTTTTTGGGGTATGGTGGGTTCCCCGCATCAGCATGTGTTTCGGTAAACGATGAGCTTGTACACGGAATCCCGAATGATTCCCGCGTACTTTCTTCCGGCGATATTGTAAGTGTTGACGTCGGCACGATTTATGACGGCTATTACGGTGATGCGGCTTATACCTATAGCGTCGGCAAAGTGTCGGATGAGGCAAAGAAATTATTGCAGGTTACGGAAGACTCATTGTATGTGGGCATAGAGCAGGTCAAACCCGGTAACAGACTGGGCGATGTCTCCTACGCAGTCCAAAAATACGTTGAAAGCTTCGGTTATTCAGTCGTGAAAGATTACTGCGGTCACGGTATCGGCAGAAATCTTCATGAGGAACCGAGCGTTCCGAATTTTGGGAAAAACGGGACAGGCGTCAAACTGGAAAAAGGTTTGGTTATTGCTATAGAGCCAATGGTAAACGTCGGCAGACATTACGTTGACGTATTGTCTAACGACTGGACGGTCGTAACAAGAGACGGAAGTTTATGCGCCCACTTTGAGCATACCGTCGCAGTTACGGAAAGTGGTTATGAGATTTTAACTAAAATCTGACCAAGGAAAACAAATGAGCAAAGAAGAGAAAATTGAAGTTGCCGGAAAGATCCTGGAATCTTTGCCTAACGCAATGTTCAGGGTTGAAATTGAAGGCGGGCATGTCATTTTAGCGCATATATGCGGGAAGATGAGAATGCACTACATTAAAATTTTGCCGGGTGACAAAGTCAAAGTTGAACTTTCTCCGTATGATTTGACGAGAGGAAGAATTACTTACAGAGACAAATAAATTCAGGAGTATTTTAAATGAAAGTTAGAGCATCAGTAAAACCTATCTGTCAGAAGTGTAAAGTTGTAAAAAGAAAAGGCGTAGTAAGAGTCGTCTGTGAAGATCCTAGACACAAACAGAGACAGGGCTAATTTTTTTTAAATTGATATAAGTAATATTTTTTAACGGGGGACATAAATAATGGCAAGAGTTGCCGGAGTAGATTTACCTAAACAAAAGAGATTAGATGTTGCGCTCAGATACATTTACGGTATCGGACCGATACTTTCAAATGCTATCATAGCAGAACTTAATCTTGATCCAGCCAAAAGAGTAAAAGATTTGACGGAAAGCGAAGTCAACCAGATCAACAATCTTATAACGAAAGAATATAAAGTCGAAGGAGACCTGAGAAGAGAAATTCAGGCCAATATCAAGAGACTTATTGACATCGGAAGCTACAGAGGTTCAAGACACAAAAGAAATCTTCCTGTAAGAGGCCAGAGAACAAAAACGAACGCCAGAACAAGAAGAGGAAAGAGAAAAACAGTAGGAGCCGGAAAGGCAGCTGAAGTAAAAAAATAATTACCGGACATAAAATATAAAAAACAGTTTTCGGAGGAAATAAGATAATGGCAGAAGTAAAAAAACCGGTTGTAAAAAAGAAAATAAAATATGTCGGCGGAATAGCAAGAGCTTATATACAATCTACTTTCAATAATACAATAGTAACGATAGCTGACGACAAAGGAAATACTTTGGCATGGGCATCGGCAGGCGGTTCCGGATTTAAAGGAGCAAAAAAAGGAACTCCGTTCGCCGCTCAGATGACAGCAAACGCAGTAGGAAAAAAAGCTTTGGATATGGGCGTAAAACAGATATCCGTTTTCGTTAACGGCCCTGGGCCGGGAAGAGAAACAGCCATCAGAGGTTTGTATGCGTCAGGACTTATGATTGCGGCTATTAAGGACGTAACTCCCGTTCCTCACGACGGATGCCGTCCCCCAAAACCAAGAAGAGTATAGTTTTTAAAAATTTTTTCGGAGGATTTTAATAGATGTCAAGATATACAGGGTCAGTATGTAAACAATGCAGAACGGAAAGAGAAAAGCTTTTTTTGAAAGGCGAAAAATGCAATTCAAAATGCACGCTCGATAAGAAAAGAGGCAAAAATGCGCCCGGACAGCACGGAGCAAAGAAAGGCAAATTGTCGGATTACGGAAAACATTTGAGAGAAAAGCAGAAAGCAAGAAGAGTATTCGGTTTATCCGAACAGCAGTTCAGAAGATACTTCGGCGTTGCAGACCATATGCCGGGAATGACAGGCGACAATCTTCTTAAACTTTTGGAACTCAGACTTGACAACACCGTTTATAAACTCGGATTGTCTTTTTCAAGAAAAATGGGAAGACAGCTTGTTATGCACGGAAATGTTACGGTTAACGGCAAAAAAGTTGACGTTCCGAGATATCAGGTTAAAGTCGGCGACGTAATTTCCGTAAAAGATAAATACAAAACAAATGCAACTCTTGTAAAATTGATGGAAAATCCGGTTGCAGTTCCGTCATGGCTGGAATTTGATAAGAATACCATTACAGGTAAAGTGAAAAATGAACCTTCTGTAGAAGAATTTTCACATCCGATCAACAGCCAGCTGATAGTTGAATTGTATTCGAAATAAAAATAAATAACCGCTTGAAAAAGCGCGTTAAATGGAGTTATATAGGATGAAAACATCAAATTTAAAAAAATTAGAAAAGTTGCAGTTGGAAGAGGCAACAGCTTCTAAGACTTTCGGAAGATTTTTTGCGCAGCCTTTTGAAAGAGGATACGGTCACACGATCGGAAACTCTTTGAGAAGAATTCTTCTCTCAAGCATTGAAGGATCCGCGATTACTTCCGTTAACGTTGTAGGCGCTTCTCACGAATACTCGGTAATCAAAGGCGTAAGAGAAGACGTTCTCCAGATTATTCTTAACCTCAAAAAGGTAAGAGTAAAACTTCTTACTGAAGGTCCGGAAAAGCTTACTTTGAAAGTTTCAAAAGCAGGCGTTGTAAAAGCAAAAGACATAGAAAAAAACGCATCTGTCGAAATTCTTAATCCCGAGCAGGAAATAGCAAACATAGACGCAGGAACGACTCTTGAAATGGAACTTGAAGTTTCAAAAGGCAAAGGCTATGTTTTGGCAAGCGATATTAAAAATCATAAATATTCGGCGGGAACAATCGTTATGGACGCTCTTTTTTCACCGGTAACGAAAGTTAACTACGAAGTTGAAAATACCAGAGTCGACCAGTCTTACAATTATGATAAACTTATAATGGAAGTCTGGACAGACGGTTCAATCACGCCTCAGGACGCATTGATAGAATCGGCAAAAGTATTGCAGGCAAGCCTTGCAATATTTACCGGCGTGGCAAGCGTAGCAAAAGAAGTTGAAGCAGTCGAACCTGCTGAACCGAAAGTTGAAGATAAATCGGAAGAAGTAAAATCACAGCCTATCAGCATTCTTGATCTTTCTACAAGAGCTTCAAACGGCTTGAAAAACGAAGGAATCGAAACAATAGGCGAACTCGTAAAATATTCTGAAGACGAACTTCTCGGTCTCGATAAATTCGGACAGAATTCTCTTAAAGAAATAAAGAAAAAACTTGAAGAAATAGGTTTGACTTTGAAGGAGCATAAATAAAATGATTAAGAATCATAATACAAGGAAACTGGCAATAACACCTTCTCACAAGAAAGCCATGATGAGAAATATGACAAGAGAACTCTTTTTGCACGAAAAGATTACGACAACGGTTCCAAGAGCCAAGGAAGTCGTAAGATTTGCAGAAAGACTTATCACAAAAGCAAAGCCGGCTGATTTGAACGCAAAGAAAGTTTTGCACGGCGAAATCAACAGCAAAGAAGTTGTTAAGAAACTTTTTGAAGTGTTGGTCCCGAGATATAAAGAAAGAAACGGCGGCTATACGCAGATTTTGAAGCTTGAACCAAGAAGAGGCGACGGCGCTCAGAAGGCCATGGTCAGATTGGTTATCTAAGCAGCAAAATAACACAAATACATAGTAAAAATAAGGGCACTGTTTGTTCACACGCAAATAGTGCCTGTAGTACGTCTAAGGGTTATAAAACCCTTTTATAGCGACCGAAATCTTTTGGCTGCGGCTTTGGATTTCCAAAGCTCATTTACCGCTTACGCCTAATGTAAACTTCACTTTGTAAATCCTTCGCCTCGCACAAAATCTTTCTAGTCTTTA
>CAYTCB010000061.1:0-7048 GCA_964436195.1 uncultured Elusimicrobiaceae bacterium | reverse complement strand
TCTTTAAAACGCCTATGTCTATGATATCATCGCCTATGTAAGCAACGTTCGACATATCAATATTCAGTTTAGAGGCTATTTCTGAAACTGCTTTCACTTTATCTCCGCAGGACTGAAAAAGATAGTCAATTTTCAATTCTTTTGATCTTATTTGCACCTGTTTTGAACATCTTCCGGAAATCCATGCAATTTTAACTTCAGGCAGATACTTTTTTATATAAGCTATGCCTGCTCCGTCTTTGACGTTCCATATTTTTATTTCTTCGCCTTTTTCAAGAATTATAACTTCTCCCGACGTAAGAACTCCGTCAATATCTGTTGCAATCAGTTTTATGTTTTTTGCGGCCGATAAAATTTTCGGAGAATATTTTTTCATTTTGTTTCTCCAATATTTTCGGCATGATTTTTATCAAGCCACGGAGTTATTTCTGAAGGAATCTGTCTTATGGCAGGCTTTAAGACAAAACTTGCAATTAAAAACAAAACTATAATTGACACATAAACTGCGGCAAGAACTTTGAACAGCCATTTTATATCGGGTTTCCATGAATATTTTTCATTTTCTTCGATAACTTCTTTTACCACGTTTTTACTCCGTATTCTATTTTACGATTTTATCTATTTTGGCAGTTACTTTTAACAATTCTTCAAACATTTTTAAATCAACGCTGTTTGCACCGTCGGACAAAGCTTTCTGCGGATTTTCATGAACCTCAACGAAAACAGCTGCAATTCCGACTGCTGCCGCTGCCTTTGCAAGAGGAAGCACAAACTGTCTGTCCCCTCCACTTTTATCGCCTAAGCCTCCGGGTCTCTGAACACTGTGGGTCGCATCAAAAACAACAGGATATCCGAATGCTTTCATAATTTCAACCGATCTGAAATCGACTACAAGATTATGATATCCGAAAGTCGCTCCCCTTTCAGTAAGAGTAAGTTTATCATTGCCGGACATGCTGGCTTTTTTTATGACATGAATCATATCTTCGGGAGCCAGAAACTGCCCCTTCTTAATATTTATAGGAAGCCCGGTTTTTGCGCATTCAACGATTAAGTCTGTCTGTCTGCACAGAAATGCCGGAATTTGCAGAATATCGGCAACCTTTGCGGCAGCAGACACTTCTGTTACGCAGTGAACATCTGTCAAAACAGGAAGTTTTAGAACATCTTTTACTTCGGCAAGTATTTCCAGTCCTTCTTTAATGCCGGGTCCTCTGAAAGAAGTTATCGACGATCTGTTTGCTTTATCATAAGAGGCTTTAAAAATTAAATTTATTCCGTTTTGCAAACATATATCTTTTATTTTTTTTGCAATTTCAAGCGTATGTTCTCTGCTCTCAATAACGCAAGGTCCGGCAATTACGGAAACCGGTAAATCATTTGCAAGCGATATTGCATCGTTTATTTTTATTTTGATATTTTTATTCATTTTTTTATTATACAAATATGACGTATTTTTTACAACAAATCATTAATTATTAAGCAGTTTTTCAACACCGGCTACATCCGCCGGTACATTCACATCTTTAAAATCTTTATCGGTAATTATTATTTTTATTTTTTTACCGTTTTCCAAAGCCCTTAGTTGTTCCAAAGATTCAGCCTGTTCAAGAGAAGTTTGTTTTGTTTTGGCAAACCAAATGACAAAATCACGTCTGTATCCGTATACTCCTATGTGTTTATAATAGTCAATTTTCAAATTTTCATCTCTCATATACGGAACAGGAAATCTTGAAAAATAAAGAGCATTCATGTTTTTGTCAAAAATTACCTTTACGGTATTTGGATTTTTATAGTCGTCAGACTGACTCATTTTATAAGCTGCCGTAAGATATTCCACGGTTCTGTCTTTTTTAAACATTAATGCCATTTTTTCTACAAGTTTCTTATCAATGAGAGGTTCGTCACCCTGAACATTGATAAAAACATCAAAATTTTTTAAATATTTTTTTGCAACGAAAGCCACTCTGTCCGTTCCGCTTTTTAAATCAACAGGCGTCATATAGACGTTAAATCCTGCATTTTTAACCGTATCAAAAATTTTTTTATCGTCGGTAGCAACGGCTACGAAATCAATACCTTTGCACTTTGCGACTTTTTCAACGACATGCAGAACAAGAGGCTTGCCTTTTATGAGAATCAAAGGCTTGCCGGGAAAACGCGTTGAAGCATATCTTGCAGGAATTATTACCGCAGTTTTCATTTTGTTCTGTAAAAATCCTTTATAGTTTCTTCAAGTTCCTTAGAAGTAATAGTCGCTGTTCCGACTTTTGCAACAACAAGACCAGCCGCAAAATTTGCAATTTCTGCAGATGAAACCAAATCAAATTTTGCCGACAACGCAAGAGTCATGGTTGCAATTACCGTATCTCCGGCGCCTGTAACATCATACACTTCTTTGGCCCTTGTAGGTATATGCGTTATTTTGTTATTTTTTTCAATAAGAGTCATTCCTTTCTCGCCTCTTGTGATAAGAACCGATTCCGACTTCAAAAGTTTCAAAATTTTATTGCCCAAAACTGCTATATCCTGGTCGGTATTTATATTCTTCGCATTCATTCCTTCAGTCGCTTCCTTGGTATTCGGAGTCATGCATGTTATATATTTGTAAAGTTTAAAATTTTCAACTTTAGGATCCACCGTTACAGGTATATTTCTCTTTTTGGCAAGAGCTATTATTTTCTTAAGGACTCGCGGAACAACTATGCCCTTTGCATAATCCGAAATTATTATTCCGTTTACTTTTGGAATTACTGTTTCTATATTTTTTATAATCATGTCTTCGGTTGAAGGAGAAAAAGTTCCTTTAACTTCTCTGTCAACTCTTACAACCTGCTGGTGAGAAGCGATTATTCTTGTTTTAATGGTTGTAGGTCTGTTTTTATCAACGACTACAAAATCATGATTTATATTTTTTTCTTCAAGCATATTTTTCATAGTCGCGCCGTTAATATCATCGCCTATTACCGTGACAAGATATGCCGTAGCCCCGAGAGACGTAATATTGCTTGCAACGTTTCCGGCTCCTCCGAGAGTTTCAGTATCCTTTGAAACCTCAACAACTGGGACAGGAGCCTCGGGAGAAATTCTTGAAACTTTTCCCCATATAAATTTATCAACCATAGTATCGCCGATAACAAGTATCGACTGTTTTTTGATTTTTGGAATCATTGACAATAATTTAGTCTGCATTTAATTCTCCTGTACGGGTATAGACAAAAATTAATTTTACAAATATGATTTATTTTTCAAATAAGAACAATAATCTTTTACCGACTCTTCGAGCGGCATAAACTTATGTCTGCAGCCCGCTTCTTCTATTTTTGACATTGAGGCCTGAGTAAAATACTGATATTTTTCCTGTAAAATTTCAGGCATTTCTATGTATTCTATATTTGCCGGTTTGCCGACAGCGGCAAACATTGAATTCGCAATATCGTTCCAGCTTCTCGCCTTGCCTGTTCCAAGATTATAAATACCGTTTTTTTTAGGATTATTAAGTAAAAACCACATTACTTCAACAGCATCTTTTATATAAATAAAATCTCTTTTCTGATCGCCGTGGGAATATTCTTTTTTATAAGATTTGAAAAGCTTCATAAGCCCTTTTGCTGACACATCATCATAACTTTTGCATATTACGCTTTTCATTGAACCTTTGTGATATTCATTAGGCCCGAACACATTGAAAAATTTTATTCCTGTCGTTTTATCAATATATTTATTTCTTAAAAGCCACAAATCAAACATATGTTTTGAATATCCGTACATATTCAACGGAGCAAGTTTATCAAGATCCGACTTATCGTCGTATCCGTTTTCCCCTTCTCCGTAAGTTGCGGCTGATGAAGCGTATATAAACGGAATTTTCAATTCCATAGCCCACAGGGCAAGAGTTTTTGAATATTCAAAATTATTGTAAACATAGTAATTGGCGTCAGTAAGTGTCGTAGAACTGCATGCTCCAAGATGAACAATCGCTTCCGGTTTTTTGATTTTCCCTTCTTTTACGGCATCAAGAAAAGACTGTTTCTGCATATAATCTTTATACTTTTTGCCGACAAGATTTTTCCATTTTTCACTTTCATCAAGATGATCAACGACTAAAACATCGTCAATTTTTTCCTGATTAAGTTTCCAAAGAAAACAACTTCCAATAAAACCTGCACCGCCTGTAAGTATTATCATAATTTATTCCCTGTTTTCTTGATATTTTAACAAAAAAAAGGCAATAATCTCCAATAACTATTGCCGCGACTTTATAATTATAGACAGTTAATCTATCAATGTCAAATAGGTTCTACGATTATTCCTTTTTTATTATTTTCAAACGCAGGACATTTATTTTCGCATACGGAACAGCCTACGCACAATTCTTCTTGAATATATGGCGCCTGGACTTCATTTCCGTTTACTGTTATTTTTTGCAGTTTTATGGCTTTCGAAGCAACCGGACAGTGTTCTTCGCATACAAGGCATTCAAGTCCGTCTTTCCAAGGGACGCAGACATCTTTCTGTATTTTTGCTATCCCTATCTTTGTATATATTTTTTCCTTTTCTGTAAGTTTTCTTATTGCTCCAGTGGGGCACACTTTTGTGCACAAAACACATTCATATTCGCAATATCCCGTGTTAGGGTCAAGTTTTGGCGTCCATATTCCGTCAAATCCGCTTTCAAGCAAAACAGGCTGCAACCCGTTAGTAACGCAGATTTTCATGCAATTGCCGCAGCGGACGCATTTTACCTTAAATGATTCTTCATCTTCTGCTCCGGGAGGGCGTATTACGTTTCTGTTTCCGTCTTTTATCTTTTTCCAGCCAAAAAATAAAATTAATCCGGCAAGAGACCAGAGTATAAAATCTTTTCTGTTAATTCCGGTTTCTTCATTGAGTTTATGTTGTTTTTTAAACGGCATAAAAAATATAAACTCTGATTCTTTCCCGCACGGACCGTCGATACAATCTCCGCATAATATACATTCATGAGGCACGTATGAATTATCGCTTTTGACGGCATTCATTCTGCATTGACTTACGCATCTTAAACATCCGTCGGAACATATTAGACTCTTTCTCTTTAATAAGGAAAATCGGGCTATAATCGCAAGACACGAGCCAAGAGGACATATATATCTGCACCAAAATCTTCTTTTGATTAAAACAAAAAATAAAGGAACGGCAAAAAAAATGAACGTTATAATATTATTGTTAAAAACGACATGTCTGTTTTCAATTATAAAGTTTTTAAAAAAGCCGTTCAGAGTTTCAGCTGTAACTCCTGGATTTGCCGATATGATTTTACCGAAAACATCTACAAGAATATTATTTTTGACCGAATAAAGGGTAAAATAAAATCCTCTTGCAAAAGCAGTAACAGGTTCAAACATATAGAATATTTGAAAACCCAGAAACAAAAACACTGTCAGCAGAACAAGTAAAAAATATTTTGATTTTATAAATGAAGGCTGGGTTTCTTTGTACTTTCTTAAAGGTGCGGCAATAAAAGCCGCAATATCCATCAACGTGCCGTACGGGCATATCCAGCCGCAAAAAACTCTGCCGAATATAAAAGTAAAAATTATCAAGCCGGCCGATATCAGAAGAACCGGCATCAAAAAAAATGAGGCTGCCGCCGCAAGAGGTGAAAGTTGAAAAAAATATACCGGATTAAACCAACCGGACATAGGATATCTCAAATACCAAAACGCCAGACATATTAAGACAAATATAAAACTTTGTGTTATTCTTTTTATCGTCTTTATTTTCATCTTTTTTACCAAGCTTCCAAACTGCCAAGCTTCTAAGTTTCTGATTTATATTTTAATATTTTTAATTTTTGCCGAATTAATATCTATATTGCCAAGTCCTGCTTCCGATGCCATTTTGATATAAGCAATATCTGAAGGATCTATATCAAATAATTTTTTTGCAGCGTATGAATCGGCTAGAACGGCGTCTGTGGAAGCTATAATCGTAGACATTTTTTTTACATGAGCCGCATTACCGCCGGAACCTGCGGCCGTAAGTATCCTATAACCGTCAATTATGTTTAAGTCCGGTTTTATAAAACTAAGAATCTCTACAAGTTTTCTGTTTATATCCCAGTGCATTGTGGAACGGTTTCCGCCCCATACCCCCATAAGATTTTTAATCGAAAGAGTCAGTTTTACGAGTCCGTGAGTTTTTGCTATAGGGATATTTATGAAACAATCACAGTTTACGGCATCGGCATAAACAGGATAATCCTGCATTGAAGATTCGGATTGAAAATCAGCAGGAATATATTTGAAACGATCCATAAAATAGATATTGCCTCCCGCTTTTTTTACGGCATCTTCAATTCCTGAATTTTTATAACACATTTTTTCTTCATTGCATGTGTTGTCAAAAACGTTTACTTTTTTTGCTCCGGCATCAAGACAGATTTTTACAACAGCTGCAACAAGTTCGGGATTTGTGTCTGCCGCATGTTCGGGAGTTTTATTCCATCCGATATTAGGCTTTACAACCACAATATCTCCTTTTTTCACAAACTTTTCTATGCCGCCGAGCTCATCAATAATCTTTCTTGTCATTTTTTCTATGTTATCGCCTTCAACAGAAACAAGATCGTAATCAGCAGATATTTTTCTTACGCGCCTTGCGTATATTTTTTTTGTGCCGGAAGCAAATAATTTCTTTGTTTTAAGCGTTGCAAAAAAAGCCGCGGCAAAACCGATTAAAAATATTTTCAAGAACCCCTTTCTTGTATAATCGCGTTCAAATAATCCGGTAATTTTTTTAATCATATTTAGCACCGTCATAAATTTTATCAATCTCTGCAGTTTTGTTTTTGTATACCGCTGAAGATATAATTATGCCTACTTCATACAGCAATATCATAGGCACAACAAACAGTATCATGCTGAAAACATCCGTAGTAGGCGTAATAACGGCCGCAAAAACGCATAAACCAAAAAATATTTCTTTTCTGAATTTTGAAAGCATGAAAGGAGTAATTAAATTAACCATTGTAAGAACGGCGCATATGAGAGTAATCTGAAAAGTT
>CAYTCB010000060.1:0-7158 GCA_964436195.1 uncultured Elusimicrobiaceae bacterium | reverse complement strand
AGATTTTTATACAGAAAAACTTTCAAAAATTTAATCGCCAGTAAAAAAACTTAAAATGAATATATCTCAAAATAATATTATTTTAAAAATATATAAATACAAATACCGTTTATTGCTTTACTTATTCAGAAAAAATATAAATTCTTTATGGTTTAGATTAATCCCGTTATTTAGCGGCAAAAACAGATCTTCTTCTGATTCTTGTCACTGTAATCAAAAAAAAACAATATTGATTATAGATTCAAATATCCCAAAATATAACTGTTCCGCCGGAGAAAGAACAACATGGCAGTATATTGATATGTTTTTGGAAATGGATTTTGATGTTTTTTTTATGCCTGATGATTTTAAAGAAATACAGCCATATACGCAGGAACTTTTAAATAAGGGAATAAAATGTCTCTGCGGAGATTTATATGAACAACATTATGATTCATGGATTATGAAAAACGGATTAAAACTTGATTATGTTCTTTTAAACAGACCTATGGTTGCCGTAAAGTATATGGATTTGCTCAAAAGATATTCCAATGCCAGGATAATTTACTACGGCATGGATATACATCATATCCGCGAATCAGAACAGTATAAGGTTACTAACGATACCGAACATTACAAGTTGTCCGAATATTTTAAAAAAATAGAATTATATCTTTATAAAAAAGCAGATATTATTCTTACTGTAAGCGCTGAAGAAGCATCCGTTATAAAGGAATACGGCTATAACAATATAGAAGTTTTCCCTGTTTATTTTTATAAAGATTTTAATACGGTAGAATATATTCCGAGGCAAAGAAACAACATATTGTTTGTCGGAGGTGAAAAACATCCGCCAAATCCCGATGCTGTTATTTGGTTTATTGAAGAGATACTTCCTGAATTTATAAAAAAAATACAGGATGTTAAATTTATTGTGGTGGGCCGTTACGGTAATGATTTTGTTGCAAAATACTCATCTGAAAATACTATGTTTGTAGTGTCGGCAGATGATGAGGAATTGAAAAAAATATATAACAGCGTCAAAATTGTTGCGGTTCCTCTAAGATTTGGCGCCGGCATAAAAGGTAAAACAATAGAAGCAGGATATTACGGGATACCTGTAGTAAGCACAAAATTCGGACTGGAAGGATTGCCTGATATATCAAAAATTTTGAGTCCTAAAAATACTGCTGAAGAATTTAAAAATGAACTTATATCTATATATAATGATGATGCTAAATTGAAAGAAATGAGTTTGAGGCTGTCAGAATATGTGAAAAACAGATTTTCATATGCAAATGCGGTTGAAAAAATAAAATCCGTGATAGGGAACAAATAAATGCAGATTTCGGTCATAATAGTAAATTATAAAACAAAAGAATTTACAAAAAATGCAGTTGAATCCGTTATACAGCAAACTTGCGGATTAGATTATGAAATTATTGTTGTTGATAATAATTCTCAGGACGGTTCAGCCGAATATCTGAGATCAAATTTCGGGGATAAAATAAAACTTATAGTATCTGAAAAAAATATTGGTTTCGGAGGCGCAAACAATATTGCAATAAGACAGGCAATTGGGAAATATGTTTTTTTGCTTAATCCTGATACAAAAATATTGAATGATGCCGTAAATATATTTTATGAATATATGGAAATTAACATGGATGCAGGGGCCTGTTGCGGCAATTTATACGATGAAAATATGAATCCGGCCTTTTCATTTAACTTGTTCGGACAGACAATAATATATCATTTAATCAAAGAATATCTTGAAATTTTGGAATCTGTGTTTCGTAAAATTACAAAGACAGCTAAAAAAATTCCTTATTACCAGTTCAATTATTCAGATAAAATTTGTGATGTTAAATTTATTTCAGGCGCTGATATGTTCATAAGGGCTTCCGTTTTTAAGCAGGTTGGAATATTTGATGAAAATATATTTATGTACGGCGAAGATGCCGATTTAAGCGACAGAATTATTGCATCAGGTTATAAATTGAAATCTGTCCCAAAAGCGAAAATTATTCATTTTGAATCAAAGTCTGTTTCAAACGGCGATGAAAAATACGGCATGTTTTTAAACGGCATATATAAGTTTTATTTTAAAAAATACGGACGAACAGTGATTTTAATTTATTTAAATTTTATGATATTTGATTAT
This sequence comes from uncultured Elusimicrobiaceae bacterium, assembly GCA_964436195.1. Classification (GTDB taxonomy): domain Bacteria; phylum Elusimicrobiota; class Endomicrobiia; order Endomicrobiales; family Endomicrobiaceae; genus Proruminimicrobium. The sequence continues at coordinate 5,015 of CAYTCB010000060.1, read as the reverse complement.
TGCAGGATGTTTCTTAAAAATATTCTCCCTGATAATATATTAAAAAAGTGGTTTACCGGACTGAATTCGGCTGAATTTTATAAAAATAGAATTAAAATAAATAAGCGCGAATATGAAACAGCAACAAAGCTGCGGAGGAATTAAAATGCCGGAAGTAAGCGTTATAATACCCTGTTATAACCACGGAATATTTATAGATGATGCCGTGCAGTCAGTTTTAAACCAAACTTATCAGGATTTTGAAATAATTATTGTCAATGACGGTTCAACAGATGAACAAACGATAAGGATATTAAACGGATATTCTCATCCTAAAATTAAAGTAATCAACATGTCAAACAAGGGTGCATCGCAGGCTAGAAATACCGGGATAGAAAAATCTTCCGGAAAATATATTCTTCCGCTTGATGCAGATGACAAAATAGAAAAATCATATATTGAAAAAAGTATAAGAATTTTAAATGAAAACCAAAAGACAGGAATAGTTTACTGCAAAGCCGCTTTTTGGGGTTCAAGAAACGGAGATTGGATTCTTCCCGAATATTCTTTAAGCAGAATATTAATTGTAAATTGTATTTTTGTATCGGCTATGTACAGAAAAAAGGATTGGGAGACTGCCGGAGGATATAATGCCGTTATGTCATACGGTTACGAAGATTGGGATTTTTGGCTTTCACTTATAGAAAACGGAGCAGAAGTTTGCAGATTGCCCGAAACAATGTTTTTTTACAGACAGCATGAAGATTTATCAAGAAATGCTAATTTAATTTTTAATCTTTCAAAAAGTCTTTTTACATGTTTGCAAATATTTAAAAATCACAAGAAATTATATTTCAAAAATCCTTCAAAAATTATATTGTTATTCGGATATCATTTTTACGTATGGATAAGGCAAATAATTTTGCAGATAATAAAAATAAAATGAAAATTTCAATAGCTTTATGCACTTACAACGGTGAAAAATATATCAGAGAACAGCTTAAAAGCCTGGAAGAACAGACATTAAAAGCCGATGAGCTTATTGTTTGTGATGACAAATCCTCTGATAATACGGTTGCTATTTTAAATGAATATAAAGATAAACTGAATATAAAACTGACTGTAAACAAAACAAATCTTGGAGTAACTAAAAATTTTGAACAGGCTATATCTTTGTGTGAAGGTGATATAGTGTTCTTATGCGATCAGGATGACGTCTGGCATAAAGATAAAATAAAAATAATGTCAGAAAAAATGATTGAAGAAAAAACCGGTATTTGCTGCTGCGACGGCATCGTTTGCGATGAAAATTTAAAGCAGATTGATTCTTATACTTTGTGGAATACTTCGGGGCTTTCAAAAATTGATTTGAACAGATTCAGTCCTTACAGCCTTATAAACAATTATTGTTTTACCGGAATGGCTTTGTGTTTCAGGAAAAATTTTGCAAAATATTTTATGCCTTTAAGCGAAAATGCCGTTCATGATGAATGGATTGCTTTTATAATCTCGTGTTTTTCAAAAGTTTCCTTTGTTAATAAAAAACTTGTTTTTTACAGACAGCATTCCTGCCAGCAGATAGGCATTAATTCAATAAAGTCCTTAAATGAAATATTGAAATTTTTGCGGACATATAAAATAAACGCAATGGAAAAAGAGACAAAAAAATTTGAAGATTTATCATTTAAATTAAAAAATCTTGAAATGGGAACAAAACTTATATCTGAAATTGAAAATAAAGTGAAACATCTCAAATGCCGTACAGACAGAAGCCGGTACAGATTATTTGTTTTATTAAAGGAATTGATAACGGGGAAATATTCAAAATATTCAAATAACGGATATAAAGCTTTTGTAAAAGATTTATTCGCATCCAGATAAATCTTTTAATTTTGTATAATAAAGTACAAAAAATGAATGACATAATTAAAAAATTAAACGCGCTTTTTAACACTAAACAAAAAATAAAATTTACGATTTTATTTTTCGGCATTTGTTTATCATCAGTCCTTGAATTAATGGGAGTTTCGCTGGTTCTTCCCCTTATAGGCGTAGTTATGGATCCTTCCGTTATAGAGAGAAGCAGAATTTTAAAATATGTATATGATTTTTTAAGTATAGGCTCAACCGTTCATTTTCTGATTTTAATATCGTTTTCGCTTATAGGCGTTTATGTCTTAAAAAATATTTATATGGTTGTTTTGTATTATTTTCAATACAAAATGATTTTTAACGCCCAGAAAGAAATGTCTTTAAGACTTATGACTTTCTATTTAAAACAGCCTTATTCTTACCATTTAACCACCAATACGGCGGAGATAATAAGAAAAGTGACAGGAGACGTTTCGTATTGTTTTCTTTTTCTGATACATCTTTTTTCATTTGTGGCCGAAGTATCCGTGGTTTTATTTTTAATATCATTTTTATTTTTTGTAAACAGAATTATAACTATTTCGCTTATAGTTCTTTTTCTTCTGAGTTTTTTGTTTTTATTTAAAAAAATTAAAATTAAAATGGCTAAAGTAGGAAAAGACAACCAGCTTTATGCCGGTCTTATGATAAAATGGATTAATCAGGCTTTCGGGGCTATAAAAGATATAAAAACGCTTGCTAAAGAGTATTTTTTTATTGACGAATATTACAAAAATTCAGTTAAATTTACATCCGCCCAGAAGTATTTTAATTTTTTGCAGCAGCTGCCGAGAATTTTTATAGAAACTTTGGTAATATCAGTTGTTCTTCTGATGATAATTTATTTTTTATACAGAGGAACAAATATCGCTTCAATTTTTACGCAGATATCCGTATTTGCAATGGCTTGTTTTAGAATGATGCCTTCGGTAAGCAGAATCCAAATTTCCATGAATGCAATGATTTTTTACAGGCCGTCGTTGAATATTTTATACAGCGATTTGAAACAAACTGAAAATATTGAAAAACATTATGATGACGAGAATAAAGAAATAAATACAGAAATGGGAATAATCGCCAAAAACATAAGCTACAGATATCCAAATACCGATAAACTTATTTTTGAAAACGCCGGATTTGAAATAAAGGCCGGGCAGTCTGTCGCATTTGTAGGTAAAACCGGATCCGGCAAAACGACAATAGCCGATATTATACTGGGATTACTTCAGCCGCTTACCGGGACTGTTATGTCAGGAGATGTTGATATTTATAAGAATAAGAAAAATTGGTCTAAAAAGATAGGTTATGTCCCGCAGTTTATATATCTTACCGATGACACTATAAAAAATAACATTGTTTTTTACGGAAGCGAAAATACGGATGAAACAAGGCTTGCCGTTGCCATAGAAAAAGCGCAGCTGAGAGAATTGATGGATTCGCTGCCGAACGGACTTGATACTTTCGTAGGGGAAAGAGGAATAAGGCTTTCAGGCGGACAAAGACAGAGAATAGGCATAGCAAGAGCTTTATATAATGAACCTGAAATACTTGTTCTGGACGAAGCTACATCGTCTCTTGATAACGATACGGAAAAGGCCGTTATGGATGCAATTGAGAAACTTTACGGAAAAATGACGATGATAATAATAGCCCACAGACTTACAACAATAGAAAAATGCGATGCGGTATACAGAGTTGAAGACGGTAAAATCATAAAAGAAAAATAATTTGTATTTTAGTTTCCTGTGACATTTTTTAATATCTTAAAGATATCGGTGTTATCAATAATTTTACGGCTGCCGGAATAAATTTCCAAAAGCTCGGATTTTTTCCCGAATCCGTATGCACCTACGAGTTCATTCGTATGATTTTTGCTTTTATATTTTATGCTTCTGTCAACTTTCAAAAGTTTGTTCTTGCCTGTAAATATCATTTTTGCCGGAAGCTTGCCTTTTTCAAGCATCTCGTTAAATCTTAAAAATCCCGTTGCATGATCAGCCGTTACGATTATCAGAGTATTTGATTCATTCATATCTGTTTTTCCTGATTTTATTACGGAAACAAGTTTATTGACCGCATCATTTAATTCATATACGGCTCCGACCATGGAATAATAATCGTTTGCATGGCCGGCAGAATCTATATCTGATTGTTCTATTACCGCAAGAAACGGTTTCTTTTTTGCAAGAAGTTTACCTGCGGCAAACATAACAATATCGGAAAATTTCATGTCATTTTCACGATATGCCATATAAGGATTATTTTCGTTATTTTCAGGCACAGGAACATTGTAGTTTGTAAGAGTTATAAATAATTTTTTGTCATTGGTATAAAATGTCATATTTTTCGTAAGTTCTTTTGAATCAAATGTAAAATATCCGTTTTTTTCGGCAAAATCATTGAGGTAATAATACTCATTTCTTGCAATGATTATCTCGGGTTTTGAAACAGATAAGATTTCCCGGGCTATTTGTTTATAATTATGTCTGGAATCGTTATGCGCCGAGAAAGCAGCCGGAGTAGCATGATAAAAAAAAGTTGTAGTTATAAGACATGTATTATAGATTTTTTGCTTATTTAATATATCAAATATATTTGTGAGGATTTCTCCGGTGTTTGTTGTTGAAATATGTCCGTTTTCTGTTTTTTGTCCCGTTGCCATTGCAGTTGCTGATGCTGCCGAATCTGAAGCCGGAGCAGTTTCAAAGTACTTCTCGGCATTTTGATGTAAATAATAAGGATAAGGTGTGATTCCGGCAGATTCTATGTCATAACCTGACGGGTTTGAATTAGTTATGCACGAAAGGCTCCAGGTCGCGGCAAAAGTTTTATTCTTAAAAGAATTCCATTCCAATTTTTTACCTTCTCCGTACAAATACGAGCTTGTCGCAAATTCGCTTGCGGCTGACATTCCGTCTCCTATGAATAAAAATATGTATTTTGCGCTGTCGGCAGCCTCAAGCGGCAAACATATTAAAAATAACGCTGATATAATAATAATTTTTATAAAATTCATGCAGATATTATAACAGATTAAAAGCTGTTTTTAATTGCTTTTTTAACACCAGCTATGATATAATTTACCGATATGATAGACCTGCATGCACATACATTATTTTCGGACG
>CAYTCB010000059.1:0-7455 GCA_964436195.1 uncultured Elusimicrobiaceae bacterium | reverse complement strand
TCCTCCCGGATTTAGACGCCATACCTCAGGATATCGTTAAAAAAGCAAAAATAATATTTATAAATTATCCTAATAATCCGACCTCGGCGACAGCTCCGAGAGAATTTCTTGTAAAATTAGTTGAATTTGCGAAAAAAAACAACATAATCGTAGCTTACGATAACGCATATTCTGAAATGTATTATGAAGAAAAACCTTTGAGTTTTCTTGAAATACCTGGTGCAAAAGAAGTCGGCGTTGAATTTCATTCTCTTTCTAAGACCTACAACATGACCGGCTGGAGAATAGGATGGGTATGCGGAAATAAGGAAGTGGTAGCAGGTATAGCAAAAGTGAAAGACAATTATGACTCAGGAGCTTTTCAGGCAGTTCAGGAAGCCGGAATATGCGCCCTTACTTCTTCTCAGCAGTGTGTTGAAGAAATGAGAAAACTTTATAAAGAAAGAAGAGATCTTCTCTGTGAAGGATTGACAAAACTAGGCTGGCAGATTACGAAACCTAAAGCAACTTTTTATGTATGGGCAAAAATACCTAACGGCTACACTTCAGCCCAGACAGTCGCTAAACTTCTTGATGAATGCGCAATAGTATGCACGCCGGGTAACGGTATGGGCGCTTCCGGAGAAGGATATGTCAGATTTGCTCTTACTGTTTCGGTTGAAAGAACAAAAGAAGCGCTGGAAAGAATATCAAAGTTAAAATGGTAAAAATATTTAAATTTATATAAAAAAAAACACGGCTTTATATTTAATTATTAAAGCCGTGTTTTCATTTCAAAAATGAATAAAAAAAATGCAGGTTCAAAACAACCTTTTAAAAAAATATTTCTTGGTTTCGGAAGCAATATAGGATACAGACGCCAAAACATAGAAAGAGCAATTGCCGAACTTGAACAGAGAGGCATTCCCAAAATAAGACTGTCTTCTTATTATGAAACTTCGCCGGTAGGCCCAAAACAAAAACAATTTCTTAACGCTGCCGGCACATTTAAAACAAACCTAACTGCCGATGAACTGCTCAAAACAGTAAAAGACATTGAAAAAATGCTTGGACGAAAAAAAACTTTAAGATGGGGGCCGCGGACTATCGATATAGACATACTTTTTTATTCAGATATAATCATTAAAAATAAAAATCTGATTATTCCACATAAAGAAATTCAAAACAGACTTTTTGTACTGCAACCTCTTAATGAAATAGCTTCGGGATTTATACATCCTGTTGAGAAAAAACAAATAAAAACTCTGTTAAAAAATGCTTTAACAGAGTTTTCTGATACGGTTAAAATTCTAAAATAGTTTTATCTGATTACAGCTATTTTCTTAATTAATTTGTCGGATTCTGTTCTTATCATAAGAAAATATACGCCCTGAGCTACATCGTTACCTGAATTATTCTTACAATCCCATTCAAACATCCTGCTGCCGCTACCCATAAGCTTTGTATCGTTTATCGAATATTTTTTAATAAGTTGTCCGGAAACAGTAAAAAATTGGATATTTAAACTCTCATCGTTTGACGGTAAATTAATTATAGATAATTTTGAATTTCTTACAGGATTCGGATAATAAACTACATTTGCCAAGCCTGTAAATATTGAAGATCTTGCCCCGGGAAAATAAGAAAACCCTTTTCGGGATGAAACATCTGTCGTTTCATACACTTCTTCTATGTTATAGGACTGACTTGATTTCATAGTTGAAAGATTTGGCATTAAATAACCATAATCTTCCAGAGTATGCTGTATATCTAAAATTGCACCTGTCCCGGTAAATCTTTTATTTGAAGTTCCGCTAACAGATGTTCTGGCTATTAAAGGATTTTCATTGCCTTCCGTAATATTACCGACTGTTTTATATGTTTGGTTTGTATCTGTCAGATTATAATTTAGACGTATTATTAAACCGGCATTTGTTGATGAAACAAGCCCCATTGACCCGTTTGAAATACCGCAAACACTTCCGCTTTGGTAATCAGAATACATAGTCCCCATTACACCGGCATCATTGGCGCCTTGTACTGTAGGTAAGAAATATTTGCTAAGCCTTGTTTTTTCAGATTCGCTCATTAATTTTTCTTTCAATAAAATTTTTGTTGTATTCTGATGATAGCCCATAATTCTGTTTACAAAACTAAGGCCTATATCTGACAAAGAATCTACAAAAGCATCATAATCCGGCGAATATTGCCCAAATGTAAAATACATATTATTAGCGCTGTTTGAAATTCCGGCTATCTGTATACCCGAATTAATTCTTTCTCCGAAACTATCAAGATAATAACTTCTGCTGTCTGGCGATAATGTATTTGTATCGTTAAATGAGGAAACTGTATCAGATCTAAAATAGTCTGCCGACGAGCCCTGGTAATATACATCGTTAGCCAAAGTGTATTGTTTCCAATCCCATGTGCCTGCGCTCGCCTGTTCCAATGCTACCAAATAGTGAGTTCTGTCATTATTATTTTTTTGAGGATTCATAGGGTCATTAAAATCGAAACGTGATTCATCAACGTGGTAAATTAAGAGCCCTCTTTTTGCATTATATTCAGGTAAAGCATAATCAAATCCCACAGCCTGCCTGTTTTCTACCAAAAAATACTCATATGAACTAAAATTAGGACTCTGTAAAATATAAAAACCTTCGGGAGATGTACCGGAAGTTGCAATATTATTTACGCCTGTAACGGGCGTTTTAGGATTAATCCATCCCAGAATATATTTTATCCATGCGCTCGGATGGGCAGGCATATTGCCTGAAGGGCCGTTCGATGTATTCCAACTGCCTCCGGCCATTAAACAAAATGACCCAACTCCTGCGCTTGTATATGTGTAATCATATAAATCAGGAACACCGAAAAAATGCATAGATTCATGACAAATAACACCTATTACCGTTATACCTTGTGTATCGGGTAATAAATCAAATCCTCTTCGTGCAGGAACCGTATGATACCTTGAAAATGTAATGCCGTCAATTGTTGTTTCAGGTATAAAACCCATATGAGACCATATGCCGACATTTGTCGCATATTCGGCGCCTGCTCCTGCATGAACAACAGTAAAATTATCAGGAGTACTAGAAGTAGGCCATACTGATTTAAAATTAAAACCGGAAGCTTTCAGCTTTGCCAAAGCTTCAGTTATCATTTCTTGCACATGTTGCATATCATTTTCATAATAATAACTATAGGCTTTATCTAATGTAACTATAGGCGTAATTACTGATTGCATATTTATTTTGTTGTAAGAGGCTTCTTTGAAAAAATCAAAAACAGAACCTTTTGCCCCATCGACAGAATAACCGGACTGATTAAATAAATTATTATATGCTTGTATAATTTGTGACTGAGTTGAATTTTTAAACGGAATATTTGTTGTAAATTTTACATCATTAAATTGAACCAAAATAACCAAATTAGTTTTAGTTAATTGTTCCGTTATATATGGAGCCTTTTCATAATTTGAAGTAGTGCCTGAATTTATTTGTTGCTGGGATTTTGTTTTATAAATTACTTTTTTTTGTACTGCTTTTTGCAATTTATTTTCATCTTTTAAAGATTTTTGAACAGAAACCGGAAAATTTTTACCCACAATATCAGCGGAGGGTTTTAAACTTCCGTCTGCATCTTTTTCGGCATAAACCCAGTATCTACTTTGATTATCCTTTAAAATCGTATAACCGGAAATATCTTCATTCCAACTATAAAATTCATCACCTTTTAAACGTATTTTAATTTTAGAACCATCAGGCTGTGAAATTTCTATCAACTGCGGATTTGCAATAACTGCAAAAGAAACATCAGATGCATAAATTAAAACAAATAAAACCAAAAGACAAAAACAAATATTCTTAATTTTTTTCATAGTAATTGCGCCATTTTAGAATTTAACTACCAAAGTAAACATATGGGTTGTCCCTACATCTCCTTTAGGCAACCATGCATAATCAACAGATAAAAAATCAAAATTCAAACCGAGACCGGCAGTAAGATTGGAAATAAATTCAGTTGTATCGTCAACCTCATTTTTTACCAACGGGAATCTGTATCCGATTCTGAATCTCAAGTTTTCAAATTTAGTTTCTGCAGCCAATTTCAAATCGTTTATATCGTCATTGAAATAACTGTCAAACTGCGCTACCACTGATGAATTTTCGGAAACATTTCCGGTTACGGCCAAATAAAAATCGGTAGGAAGGTCAAATCCGTTAACTTTGGAACCGAAATTATTAATACCAGAACCGATATAGAAAGTATCGCTTATAAGATATAATCCGCTCAATGAGCCCGCATATCCGCTGTAAGACACATCATCTATTTTTTGCTGAAGATATTTAGCGGAAATACCGGCAGAAAACGATTCATTAAATTTCAGTCCGTAAGAAAGCGTTATAACTTTATCGTTTGCTCCGAAAGTACCCTGTTCAATTCCTGTTTCTGACATTCTTGTAAGAGTTCCCATATCAAAATAAACAACTGAAACTCCTATTCCGGAATTTTTGTTTACTGGAACATTAAAACATGCTGCGCTGTAGCCTGTATTCTCAATATGAACGGCATGCGTTAACACAAGCATATACGGCGCAAAAGGTATAACAGCCGGATTTGAAGTTACAGATGAAAGATTAGCAATATTTGTATTTGAAAGCGAGGCATCCGAAGCATTCATCGGAATTGTAAGAATTTGAAAAGCGGTGCTGCCGATACCATTTCCGGCGCTGATATCAGGACAAATTAAAAAAAACAACAAAAGCAGCGATAAGATTTTTATTTTCATATTTTGTTGTATTTCTGATTTTTCTACTTTTTTAGTATACATTAAAAACTTAAGTTTTGCAATCATAATTTAATACTGCATATTTTTCAGTACATCATGAGCCAGTTTAAGTGCATCTCTGCCGTTTTCGCCAGTTATCATAGGAATCTTATTATCTTTTATGCACGACAGAAAATGATCCAATTCATAAAAAAGCTGTTCTTTAGTTCCGACTTCAAGATTTTTTATTTCTATATCAGTCATAGACTGCAAATCTCTGACATCGTTTTTTCTGGCATAAACGGCGGCCGTTTTAGCCGCATAATCAATATTTACGAAAGAGTCATTTTGGAAAACCATCATTTTTCTGTTTCTTTCAAATGAAACGCGATTTATTGAAATATCGGCGACGCATCCGTTTTCAAATCTTATTCTTGCTTTAGCTCTGTCTTCATGTTCCGAAAAAACTTTTGCCCCGTAAGATTCTACCGATAAAACCTTTGATTTAACTATGGTCAAAATAACGTCTAAATCATGAATCATTAAATCCAAAACAACGCCTATATGCTTCATTCTTGGATCGTACGGACCGACTCTTACGGCTTCTATAAATTTAGGGTCTTTAATATAAGGCGCGGCGGCAGTAAAAGCAGGATTGAATCTTTCAATATGTCCGACCTGAAGAATAAGTTTCTTTTCTTTTGCAATATTGATAAGCTCATCGGCATGCTCGACATTGATTGTAATAGGTTTTTCAACCAGACAATGAACGCCTGCATCAAGAAGTTTTTTTGCAATATCGTAATGATAAGGAGTTGGAACGGCTATTACAACGGCATTTACTTTTCCTATAATATCGTCAACCGAAGAAAAATAAGCGCTTTTGCATGCGGCAGCAATTTGTTTGCCTCTTTCTTGGCTTGCGTCAACAACGCCTATAAAATTTGAATTTTCATGCTGCGACAATATTCTTGCATGATGCTGGCCCAAAGACCCTACGCCTATAACAGCCGTATTTATTTTATTCATTTTATTTTTTAAAACCCTTTATAATATTGATCATGGATTTTATTTCCTTATCTGAAAGAGCCGGGTGAACAGGCAGCGATAAGACTTCTTTAACGGCAATTTCGGCTTCTGGACATAAAATTTTCTTATATCCCAAATCCTGATACAAAGGCTGCTTATATATAACTTCCGGATAATAGATTCCGCATCCTACTCCGTTTTGCTGCAAATATTTCATAAACACGTCTCTTAATCCGTTTTTAACTCTTATCGTGTACTGGTGAAAAACATGCCTGCATCCTTTAGGCACGACAGGAACCTGTATGAAATCAAGATCTTTAAGTCCTTCGGATATTTTTGCGGCATTTTTAATTCTCTGATTTGTCCACTTTTCAATTTTTTTGCACTGAACCAGTCCCATTGCGGCAGCGATATTTGTAAGCCTGTAATTGTATCCTAGGACAGTATGCGTGGAATGGCCTGCTCTTCCGTGATTTATGACCTGTCTTGAAATTGCATCTATATTTTTATCATTTGTTAAAACTATTCCGCCTTCGCCTGTCGTCATATTCTTTGTCGCATAAAAAGAATATGCGCCGGCATCGCCCATTGCGCCGGTTCTTTTGCCGTTGTATTCTGCAAGATGAGCCTGGCAGGCATCTTCTATAAGAGCAAATTTATATTTCTTTTTTAATTTAAGAAGAGCACCCATATCGCTCGGCAAACCGTATAGATGAACGCATACAACTGCTTTTATTTTCTGTGTTTTTAATATTTTCTCAACGCTTTTAGGGCAAATATTATACGTGTCGGGATCAATATCGGCAAAAACAGGTTTTGCTCCGCAAAACAGAATTGAGTTTGCAGTGGCTATGAATGTAAAAGGAGTTGTTATAACTTTATCCCCTGCTTTAACTCCGCAGGCAAGTAATGCTGTATGTAAAGCAGTTGTTCCGTTTGAACATGCTATACCAAACTTCGAATTTGACAATTTTGCAAACTGCTGTTCAAACTGCTCAACATATTTGCCGCTTGCTACGACTCTTGAATCGATTACTTCGTTTATAATCTTTTTTTCTTCTTTACCCAAAAGCGGATGCACTAACGGAATCATGTAATTTCTCCTGATATTTAAAAATTTATATTTTTTCAGTTCAACTTTGTATATTATATAAAATAAACTAAAAAAAACATAAAAAAATAAAAAGAACCCGATATATAATAACTCAGGTTCTTTTTATTTTTAAATTCTATGCTATCACAATTACAGTCCAAACTTGTAATTTAAGTCCATTTTTAGAAGATTGATAGGATATTTATATGTTGTCTGAATATGGGTAAAAGGGTCTACTGCCGAAACTTCCTGGGTATAAGAACGTGAATACAAAAGCGTTGCATTGAAAGATTTTGTAAATTTGTATCCTGCTCCTATGTTGAAGTATCTCATATTGTACATATTCACGTCCGTAACGTTTGCCGTCTGTCCGTTGTATAATACGGCGGTATTGTAAATATCCGGGTCATTATAAAAACCAAAAAGCAGCGATAATTTTTCAGTAGGCGTATATTCTGCACCGAATTTAACAACGGTAGTATCAACGTATTTTGCCGAAGTCCATGAATATTGGGTATGGGCAAGAGCTGCGGCAAGCCTTAAGTTATCAAATAAATTATATGCAAAACCGCCCTCA
>CAYTCB010000058.1:0-7506 GCA_964436195.1 uncultured Elusimicrobiaceae bacterium | reverse complement strand
CCCTGCAATTAAAGCGAATGCTCTATATGAAAACAGATATCTTCTGGGAACTTCTCTTGCAAGACCGGTTATAGCAAAAAAAATAGCCGAAATAGCAAAAAAAGAAAAAGCTGACGCAATATGCCACGGAGCAACCGGAAAGGGTAACGATCAGGTAAGATTTGAACTCGCATTTAAGGCTTTGATTCCTGAGGCAAAAATAATAGCGCCGTGGAGAGAATGGGAAATAAAATCGAGAAATGACGCAATAGATTACGCAAAAAAAAGAAATATTCCCGTTCCCGTAACAAAAGCAAAACCTTATTCTTCTGACGCCAACTTGTGGCACATATCTTATGAAGGCGGAATTCTTGAAAATCTTGAAAACGAGTATGACGATTCAATGTTTCAGATGACAGTTTCCCCCAAAGAAGCGCCAAATAAACCGACTTATGTCAAAATAGATTTTGTAAAAGGAATTCCCGTAGCTATAAACGGAAAAACTTTTAAACCTGTTGAACTTATCAAAAAATTGAATCAGGTGGCCGGAGAAAATGCGGTCGGCAGAATCGATATAGTCGAAAACAGACTCGTCGGTATGAAATCAAGAGGAGTTTATGAAGCTCCTGCGGCAACTCTTTTGTATTTTGCCCATAACGAACTTGAATCTTTGACCGTTGACAGAGATACTGCACATTATAAGGAAATATTATCTCACAAATATGCGGAGCTTGCTTATAACGGCGTATGGTTTGCTCCTCTAAGAGAAGCTCTTGACGCTTTTATAAACGTAACTCAGAAATATGTAACGGGGTCCGTTACCGTAAGCCTTTATAAAGGCAATATGAAAGTTGTTTCAAGAAAAGCAAAACAGCCTCTTTACTGGGAAGAACTCGCGACGTTTGACAAAGATGCCGTTTACAACCAGAAAGATGCTGAAGGTTTTATAAATCTTTTCGGACTGCCTACTAAAGTACAGGCAATTTTAAGAAAGGAATATAAATGAAAAACTTTGAACAGTTTATAGGTTCTTTTTCGTTTGACTGGCGTCTTGCAAAAGCAGATATTGAAGGTTCAACGGCGCACGTAAAGATGCTTGTTAAAACGAAAATTTTAACAAATTCGGACGGCGCAAAAATAATAAAAGGGCTTTCTTCAATACTTAAAGATATTGAAAAAGGATGGCAGCTTCCTAAAGAGGAAGATATCCATTTCGCGATAGAAAAAGAACTTATAAAAAGAATCGGACCTGTCGGCGGGAAAATGCATACCGCAAGAAGCAGAAACGATCAGGTTGCCACGGATTTAAGAATTTATTTGAGAACAGAAATACTTTCAATAATAAAAATGATTTCGGATTTACAGTCGGTTCTTGCTGACAAAGCCGAAAAATCAGTTGACGTCATAATGCCCGGATATACGCATCTGCAGCCTGCTCAGCCTGTTTTGGGAGCTCATTATCTTTTGGCTTACGCATGGATGCTTCAAAGAGACAGAGAAAGATTGTCGGACTGTTTAAAGAGAGTCAATATCCTCCCGCTTGGAAGCGCGGCGCTTGCAGGAACATCTTTTAAAATAGACAGAACTTATACCGCAAAACTTTTAAATTTTGATTCAATAACACAAAATTCCCTTGATGCAGTAAGCGACAGAGACTTCGCGTGCGAATACCTGTTTGACCTTTCGCTTATAGCGGCTCATTTGTCAAAACTTGCCGAAGAAATAATAATATGGTCGTCTGCAGAATTCGGATTTGTGAAAATCGGAGATATTTTCACTTCAGGCTCATCGATAATGCCTCAGAAAAGAAATCCCGACTGCGCCGAAATCATAAGAGGAAAATCAGGCAGAGTTTTTGGAGATTTAACGGCTCTTCTTACGATAGTAAAAGCCCTTCCTCTTGCATATAACAGAGATCTTCAGGAAGATAAGCCGCCCGTATTTGACGCGACAGACACTGTTAAACTTTGCCTTGAAGTTATGACTGACATGATGAATTCATTTTCGTTTAACGGCGAAAAAACATTAAAAAGTACTCAAAAAGGCTTTATACAGGCAACAGAAATAGCAGATTATCTTGCCAGAAAAAATATACCTTTCAGAACAGCCCATGCAATAGTAAAAGATATAGTCCATTACTGCATAAAGAAAGATAAAACTCTCAATGATATGTCTATAGAAGAATACAAGAATTTTTCAAAAGAAATAGAAAAAGACATTTTTAAATTTATAGATATAAAAAATATAATAAACGCGAAAAGCTCTTACGGCGGAACTTCAAAGAAATCCGTTTTAAAACAGATTGCGGACATTAAAAAATGTATAAAATAAAACTTGTTGTTTTTTTATCGTTATTTCTGGCATTTGCACAGAACGTCTGTTGCGAGTATCCTGAGAGAGTTTTGACTCTTGATTCAAGCATAAGACAGGCTTTAAGCATAAATCACGACGTATTAATAAACAAGCAGTCTATTCTGTTTGCCGAACAGCGTATTAAAAAAACAAAAACTCTTTATTATCCCGTTGTTAATTTCAATATCAACGCATCAAGGTTTTCAAATGATCTGCCGACAGTAATAAACTCGGAGTCTCTTCCTAATTCAACCTATCTCCCGAGCGGTACTCAGGACTTATATTACTCAACAAGAATTTCACTTTGGCAGACGATATATAACGGCGGCAGAACTTCCGCTACAAATGAGCTTGCAAAGATATCTCTGTCTCAGACAAAAAACAAATCAGATATCAAAACAAATGAAGTGATAGCAAACGTAAAAATAAGTTTTTATAAATTGCTTTCTCTTCAGGAAAAAATAAAAATATATAAAAAAGAACTTGATATTTTGTCCAGAAGCGGAAACGCCAAACAGGATTCCGCGGCTGAACTAAATGACAATATTGAAATTTGCCAATATGACTATAATCTCCAGATGCTTGATTTTCTTAATCTTGTCGGTCTCAGTCTTGATACGACTCTGGAATTATCAGGCACAATGGAAATACAGGATTTAAATCTTGAACTTGACCAATGCATCCTATGGGCATACCAGTTCAGACCTGAAATGAAAAATACGCAGTATCAGGAAACGATGGACGGCATTGAAGTCAATCTTCTTACAATGGAAAAATATCCTACGGTAATGTTCGGGGCGTCTTACGACTGGATGGACGGAGATTCAAGACCAATCGAAAAAAACTGGTATATTTCGTTAAATCTTAATTATCCTATATTTGACGGCGGCTCTCTTTTTGCAAAGATAAAAGAAAAGAAAATTCAGGCAAGACAGGCAACACTTGAAAGGTCAAAAGAAGAAGAAAAAATAAAACTTCAGGTACGAAAAGCTTTTGAAAAGTACAATTTTTGGTATAAGAAAGCAAAAAACATCTCATTGTCATACGATCAGGCTGATACAATAAAGGACCTTGAAAATAAAATACGCAAAAATGAAATCATGTACAACTATCTTAAAAGTCTTTTTGAATTAGAATTGTCCATAGGAAGACAGATTTCCGATTTAAACCTCAAACTTGCGGAATAACATGAAAAAGTTCATCGTTTTGATATTGACGTCATTTTTTTTATTTTTAGACAATCCGTTGTTTTCATTTGACCAGGAAACCTTTCTTCAAAATTATTTATGGGATAAAGTATCAAATCTGCCGGCTTCAAAAAGACCTAAGATAGTTATTGTTTTGGGCGGCGGCGGCGCGAGAGGCTTTGCGCACATAGGAGTTCTTAAAGCACTTGAAGAAGAAAATATCCCGTTTGATATGGTCGTGGGAACAAGTATGGGAGCTTTGGTAGGTTCTTTGTACTGTTCGGGCATGTCAACGAATGAAATTACAGATATGGTAACAACAATCCAATGGAAAGACATAAGCAATCTGAGCAATATTTCTCTTCTTACTCTTTTGATTTCCGAAAAACTTCTTTCGACTGAAAAACTTGAAAAATATCTGAGAAAAACTCTCGGCAACAAACAGTTTTTCCAGCTTAATATACCGTTTGTA
The DNA here is from genome assembly GCA_964436195.1 of uncultured Elusimicrobiaceae bacterium. Lineage (GTDB taxonomy): Bacteria > Elusimicrobiota > Endomicrobiia > Endomicrobiales > Endomicrobiaceae > Proruminimicrobium. The sequence continues at coordinate 3,516 of CAYTCB010000058.1, read as the reverse complement.
TGCATAGCCACTGATATCTCAACAGGAGAAAGAATAATACTCAAAGAAGGTGATGTTGCTCTTGCCGCAAGAGCCAGCGCTACAATCCCGGGCATATTTGCTCCCGTAGAATACGGACAGAGATATCTTGTAGACGGCGGACTTGTAGAAAATATACCGGTATCGGTTGCCAAGTTGTTTTCTCCGGATATAATCATAACAGTAAGCGTAGCGGCTGATATAACAAAAAACTCATTCAATAATATAATTTCAACCTTATATCAGGCTATTTATATACAGGGACAGCAAAAAGATGAAATGAACCTTGCTATGTCAGACATTGTAATAAGACCTGATGTTAAAGATATAAGCGTCTTGGATTTAGATAAAGCCAATTACTGCATACAGTCGGGCTTTATCGCAGGAAAAAATAACGCCGGTAAAATCAAAGAAATAATTATTAAAAAAATATATGAAAAACATTCCAACTGAAGTTCTCCAAAAATCAGGCGAAACTCATAAAATGTTTTTTAAAATTCTGCCGTATCTTTTGATCTTATTCGTTATTTTTTTTCTCTATTTCAAAACAACTTCATATGACATAAGCGGAACAGATGATGACGTGTTTTCTCAGATTACATTCAAAAATACTTCTGTTGCGGACACTTTCAGCATATTTTTAAGAAGCAGCTTTGATTATTACAGACCGCTTCTTACTTTATCGTTTATGACAGATAATTCTATTTCAAACAATTCTCCGCAGGCTTTGCATACCACAAATATTATTTTACATTCAATTGCCTGCATGCTGTTTTTTTTCTTTTTGAAAAATTACTTTTTTAATACTTTATTATCGCTGCTTGCGGCTTTATTTTTTGCTGTTCATCCTGTAAATATATTTGCAGTAGCTTGGATTCCCGGCAGAAATGATCTGCTGCTCTTTATATTTATGATTTCGTCTGTTATATTTCTCGTACAATATGCAAAAACTCAAAAAAATATATTTTTTATTCTGCATTATTTAGCATTTGCAGCCTCACTTCTTACAAAAGAAGTTGCAATACTTATGCCCGTTATTTATATATTCTACATGCTTAACCGCAAAACATGCTTCAAAAAATATACGGTGCCCGTAATACTGTGGACTGCGGGATCGTTTATTCTTTTTTTAATACATTTTGTAGCATCGTCAAAGATGTTTACAATGGCGAATTATATGGCAAACCTGTCAGCATCATATAAAACTTTTTTTGACTATTACTGCGGCGCTTATTTCTTGCAAATTCATTTCTCTTCATATTTCGGCAATGCGCTTTTATGGCTTGGAATTTTGGCTTTTTTTATGAGTTTTATTTTCGCATTTTTCTCAAAATTAACAGCAATAGAAAAAATATTTTATTTTGCTTTTCCTCCGGCTCTGATACTTATATGTCTGTTGTCCGGGCAATTTTTCTATCAGGGTAACAGAATGTACATTCCGACAGCATGTTTAATTATAACTTTTTGTTCTTTTGCCGACAGATTAAAAAATAAAAAAATAATTTATGTTTTCCTTATATGTTTAATTTCTATTTCTTTTTTTATCACGCACAAACAGTCTTCTTATTTTGAAAATCCAATTGCTTTTTTACATAAAACAGATTCGGAAAGACCTAACTATAACACATATATGGCTAACCTGTACTCTTACAATTTGATGAAATACAACAGACTTGCGGAAGCATCAGTCAAAGTAAAAGAGATTGCAAAAAACACAAATTATAAAAGTAATTACAATCTTTATATGCTTGCGGTAATATATATGCATGAAAAAAATTATGCACAGGCAGCTGAAATATTTTCACGCATAATAGCTGTTGATCCTTTTGACATATATATTAAACTATACATATGCTATGATTTTACCGGAGAAATTGAAAAACGGATATACTGCCGCAGACAGCTTGATTCTATGGCAGGAGATCCCGGCAAAGTTCAGGTTCTTATATCAAATCAACTGGAACTATTTAAACGATGAAAGACATTCAAACTCAGGAAAAGACAAACAAGCTGGTATCTTTTGCGGCATATCTGCTTATAGGATTTGCGGCTTTTTTCCTTTACTCACATACGATATCTTATGATATCTCGGGGCTTGATGACGACACATTTGTAAAAATGAGTTTTGCCAAAACTTCAATAACGGACGTTTTTACAAAAACTATTTTTTTAAATGACATTTCCGCTTTTTACAGACCTGTCCTTTCTCTTTCTTTCATGATTGATAATTTTGTATCGGGAGGGTCTCCTTTTGCGTTTCATACTACAAACGTGCTTATTCATGTTCTGTCGTGTCTGTTGATATTGTTTTTTTTGAAAAGATACTATTTTGATTATACGCTGTCTTTTTTGCTTACTCTGTTTTTTGCCCTGCACCCGGTAAATACATTTGCCGTAGCCTGGATTCCGGGGAGAAACGATCCTCTTCTTTTTATTTTTTTTATTCTATCTCTTATTTTCTTCATCGAATATCTGTACAACAAAAAAATTTATATGCTTGTTTTGCATTTTTTTTCTCTCATTGCGGCTCTTCTTACAAAAGAAACGGCGGTTTTAATCCCTTTTGTATGCGCCGGTTATTATTTCACTTTTAATAAAACATTAAAAAGCTTTTTTATAAGAATATCCGTTTTATGGATTGCAATGCTTGGTTCTTTTTTTATTTTTCATCAAAGTATGTCCTCTCATATTTCACCGGCTGGCACGTTTATGCGGGCGGCACTGCACTCATATAAAGTAATATTTGATTATTATTCCAGTTTATATTTTTTCAATATTCATTTTTCATCATACACTGATATTTCATATGTTATAATCGGAATAGCCGCTCTGGTGCTGAGCCTTGTTATAATCTTTTTATCAAAGCTTCCGTTAAATGAAAAACTCATATATTTTTTTATACCTCTTTCTATAATGGCGATATCGCTTTTTGCATCACAGGGCTTTTATCAGGCAAGCAGACTGTATATCCCTCTTTTCTGCATTATTATCCCTTTTGGAACAGTTATTTCACAAATAAAAAATAAAAAGATTATATATATATCCATATCTGTTCTATGCTTAGCGGCGGGATTTATTTCTGCCGGAAAAATTAAAGTATTTAAAAACGGATTGTCGTTTTTTGCCGCAATAGATTGCGAAAAACCTAATTACAACCTCAATTTGTCAAACCTATATTCATATCATCTTCTCAAAAACGGATATATTGACCAAGCTTCAGATAAAATAAAACAAATAGCGCAGCTTACCGGTTACAAAAGCGGATACAATCTTTATTTGCTTTCCGTAATATACATATATGAACGCAATTATGAACAAGCGGCAAAAATTCTTGAACCAATTATTAGTTTTGATGAAAAAGATATATCGGTTAAGCTTTTCATATGTTATAATGCTCTAAACAATAAAATTAAAAGCGCTTATTATTACGATAAATTGACTGCATTATCAGGCAGCGCGAAAACGGCTGATATTTTAATAGAAAAACAAGAGGAAAAT
>CAYTCB010000057.1:0-7634 GCA_964436195.1 uncultured Elusimicrobiaceae bacterium | reverse complement strand
TCTCTCTTTTAAACTTTCAATTTCCTTTTCAAGATTTACCGAGGAATCAGCAAAAACGCTGTTTCCCGAGAACATAAATACTGCAGCAGCAATACATCCGTACAAAAATTTCTTTGTCATTGTGTCTCCCCTTATTTTTTATTTAATAATTTTATCAACCGGTGATTTCTATTTTTTACAGCCGCAAAATTTATTATCTTTAGTGCATCCGGAACAGCAGCTGCAGGATCCTTTTAAACTTTTTACAAATAAACGGATAAGCGCAGCCGCGCTGAGCAAAACAATTACGGCAACAATCAATAATTCCATCTTAACCTCCTAACCCCAGTAATTTACCACCCTGATAAACTATCAGCGAAATTATCCATGCGGCCGCTGTCGTCCAAAAAGCAAGAAAAACAAGCCATTTCATTTTTGAGCCGGTTTCCCTGAAAAATACGGCCACTGCCACTACGCACGGCAAATATATAAGACAGAAAATAAGAAATGTAACAGCCTTTAACTGATTCCAGTCGGGATCTTTTTGCAGTCTTTCGGAAAGTGAAGACGTATCCTCAGGATCAACTTCGCCTAATGAATAAACCGTTCCGAGCGTGCTTACGACAACTTCTTTGGCGGCAAGTCCTGTTATCAAAGCAATGCCTGCCTTTCCGTCAAAACCGATCGGTTTTATAACCGGCTCTATAAAATTACCGAGTTTTCCTATATAACTCTGTTCCACCTGAATGCCTGCAGCCGTTTCTTCGCTCATATTTTCATCCGTATTTGCTTTAGGAAAAGTAAGACCTGCCCATATCACGACAGTCATCAACAAAATAACCGTTCCTGCTTTTTTCAGATACATAAATCCGCGTTCCCACATTTTCAGCAATATTCCTTTCAAACTCGGCATTCTGTAAGGCGGAAGTTCCATTATGAAATATGCCGGTTGTCCTTTTAAAATAGTTTTTTTAAGAATCCATGCCGCTGTCAAAGCCAAAACAACACTCAACACATACATAATAAACATTATATTTGCTCCGTCTTTGGCAGAAAAGAAAGCGCCTATAAAAAGCGCAAAAATAGGAAGTTTCGCGCCGCATATCATAAAAGGAGTCACCATTAAAGTTATAAGCCTGTCTTTTTCACTTTCAATAGTTCTTGCAGCCATAAGGCCCGGTACGGCACATCCGTTTGTAGCTATTATCATTGACGCAAAAGATTTTCCGTGAAGCCCAAATTTTCTCATAAATCTGTCCATGATAAATACGGCTCTTGCCATATAACCGGTATCTTCAAAAAATGCTATCGCAAAAAACATAAACAATATAAGAGGGAAAAATCCGAGAACGCCTCCTAATCCGCCTATCAGTCCGTCAATAACAAAAGAGTGAATCAAACCTTCCGGTATAATTCCAGAAGCTTGTCTTGATAAAAATTCCATTACAGATTCAAACCACCTTACTACCGGTTCTGAGAGAGTAAACGTAAATTTAAAAATCGTATACATTACAAGAGCAAATATAGGAAGAGCCAATATTCTGTTTAAAACTATTTTATCTATAGAGTCCGAAATATCATATTTGCTCTGAGAAGTTGTCTTAAGAACAACCGCCGATACGGAATGAATCCACGCATAACTTCGGTCGGCAAAAACGGCGTCAATACTGTCTTCATACTTATCTGTTATTATGTTTCTGCTTTGTAAAACCTGTTTTTCAAGTTCGCCAAATACAGGCGATTTTTGTATCTTATCAAAGACAAATTTATCATCTTTTAAAAGACCTGCCGCAAGATATCTTGCGGAATATTTATTTACAAGCAGTAAATCTTTGAATATTATGCTTTCTATTTTTTCAATTTCACATGATATCAGCTGCCCGTAATCAGTTTTAAAATTTTTTACGGGATATTTTTTTTCATAAGAGTCTATGACGGCCGCAATAACATCGTCAGTTCCTTTATTTTTGCTTGCAACGGTCGCAACCGCAATAATTCCGTATTCTTTTTTTAAAAGTTCAACGTCTATTTCCATACCTTTATTTTTTAGGACATCCGCCATATTCATAACCAAAATAACCGGAATTCCAAGTTCCGACAACTGGGTATAAAGATAGAGATTTCTTTCAAAATTGGAAACGTCGATTACGTCTACTATCAAATCGGGTTTTTCTTCTATAATAAAATTTCTGGCTACTATTTCATCTTCCGAAGTGGCCGACAAACTGTATATGCCCGGCAAATCAACTATATTTATTTTATATTTGCCGCTTATAAGACTCCCCTCTTTTTTTTCTACCGTAACTCCGGGATAATTTCCCACATGCTGTCTTAATCCGGTTAAATTGTTAAACAAACTTGATTTACCGCTGTTAGGATTTCCCGCAAGACATATATTTATTTCTTTATAATCATGTTTCATTGATTTTCCTCTCTTACTATTATTTCTCCGGCCGTTTTGTGGTCAAGCGCTATCCTTGAGCCTTTTAACATAAGAGTTACGCATCCGTGCGCCTGTTGAAGAATTTTTATGCTTTCCCCGGGCACAAGCCCCATATCAATTAATCTCTGCCTGTCTCTATCGACTATATTACCGAACGCGGAAAATATAAGAGAAGCGTTCTTATTTGCTTTAGTTAAAGGACTCATTGAGATACCTCCATTGATATTGCGGATGCTTCATGTTTTCTTAAACTTAAAAAATATCCCCTTACTTTAACGTTAATAGGATCTCCCAACAGAGATTTTTTCACAATCTCTACCGATATTCCCTTCGTAATTCCCATGGCAAGTATTTTTTTTACCAAATTGGCGTCGGCGCACGATATCTGTGCAACTGTTCCCGACTCTCTTACTTTCAAATCACTGAGTAATTTCCTCATGGTATTTCTCCTTATTTTAGTTTTAATTATCTTTTTTAGTCTTATCTAACTTAAAGGTTAAAAAATATGCCAATCCGCAAACGTCTCAAACGGATTGACCATCCTTAATAAATGCCTTATTATTAGCATCTTATAACTTTATTAGTATTATCTAACTTAAAGAACAAAAAAAATATAAAACAGCTGTTACGGTTTAATTTTCCCCTTAAAAACATATCCCAAAGAATCAGCCGCTTCTTTTATCTTCTCTTGGGAAGCATTGCCGTCTATATAAAGAATTCCAAAGTTCAAATCAACTTCCGCAGACGTTACTCCGTCTATCTCTTTTACAATCTTTATAAGATTTATTCTGCAATTGTTGCAGCGCATGCCTTCTATTTTATATGCGCTTTTTCCTTTTAGATTTTTTTTATTTGAAAAATATTTTAATATAAACGAATTAGCTATAAGAATAAATAAAATTATTCCGGATAATGTTTTAAACAGGAAAAAAGAACCGGAGTGATGATTATGCAGCATTTCGTGCGTTATATTTAAGACAAACCACTTTGGCGGCAGCATAAAATCAATAATAACGGCAAATCCTACGGCTCCGGCAATTATCGAAAGAAGATACAATATAAGGGTCTTTCTTCCCAACACTTTTCCTATTATCAAAATAGAAACAATATTTGTTGCAGGCCCTGCCATTAAAAGAACAAATGCGGTTCCGGGTGAAATACCTTTCATCATTAAAGCTATTGCTATCGGAATTGATCCCGTAGCGCACATATACATAGGAACTGCAAGCATTAATACAAATAATATGCTTAAAAATAAATTACCGGCAAATATACGAAAAAAACTTTCCGGGACAAAATATGTTATAACGCCGGCTATAAAAATACCGACTATAAGCCATTTGCCTATATCCTGAAGAATATCTATAAAACCGTATTTAAAAACTTCTTTAATTTTATCTTTAAATCCAGTCTGTACTGAACCGGCGCATGTTATTTGAGGTTCCATCTTATCCTGTTTTTCATTTTTTATAAATATATTTGCAAAAAATCCGCCGAAAATTGCAGTACAAAACGCCGCTATCGGACGAATTATCGCAAAAGGAAGCCCGAGAAGCGAATATGTGGCCATTATCGAATCAACTCCAGTTTGAGGAGTCGCTATCAAAAACGATATTACTGAGCCTTTTGAGGCTCCTTCTTTGCGAAGCGCCATTGCAGTCGGTATTACTCCGCATGAACATAAAGGAAGCGGCACGCCGAATAAGGCAGCCGTCAAAACGGAGGCAAAATTGTTTTTAGACAGATATTTTGTAAAAACATTCTGCGGAACAAAAACATGTAAAATACCCGCAAAGAAAAAACCAAGCAGCAGATACGGCGACATTTCGTTAAAAAGTGTAATTACGATATTTAAGTATTGCATAATTTTTAAACCTGTAAGTTAGCTTAATCTAACTTTAAAATTAAAAAAAATAAAAAAACTACTTATTTTTCCTTTTTCCCGACTCTTTTAAATTCTTTTTATCAATTCTGCCTACGAAATATATAAGTTTTGCAAGAGTTTCATCGCTTATCGTATGCTCCATTTTGCAAGCGTCTTTTAAAGCAATTTCTTTTTCAACACCCAGAACATTATGCAAAAATGAAAAAAGCAAATCTTCTTTTTTCTGTATATCATCGGCAATGATCTGTCCTTTATCAGTCAAATCTACATACCCGTAACGTTCGTGAAGAACATATCCCCTTTCGGAAAGAACATTTAAAGCTATGTTAACGCTTGAGTTTTTTACGCCCATCATTTTACTTATATCTTTAACTCTTGCGATTTTATTTTCTCTTTTGAGAAAAGCAATCGTTTCAAGATAATTTTCAAGTGATTCGCTTAATTTTTCATTCATAAATTTTAGCCTTATATCAAAATGTTATACAATCCTAACATTTTAATTAGATAATGTCAAGATTTTCGGTTGCGCAAAAAAATCATGATATTTTTTTATTATATTTTTTTGGAGGAATAAAACTTGTTTTAAATTCCGAGAGTTTGTTATTTTTTTTGAGTTTTTCATATATCAAAACCCATGCACAATCTAGAGTCTGATCTACTTCGCATTTACCGTTAATAAAACCGCCGCACGGTCCGTTTAAAAGCCCTTTCTGACACCTTGTTTTAGGACATATCCCAGCAGTTCTTCCGAGAATACATTCTCCACAGTTGCTGCAAAAATTCTTATACACGCCTATTCTTTCCGTAGTACCTACAAATAAACTGTCAAGACCTGATACTATTTTCAAATCTGTTACTTTCTCTACAGCCTGCACTCCGGCTCCGCACGTCAGAGTAAGAATTACAGTTACATTTTTGTCTTTTATATTTTTAAGCAAATCTCTTTTGGCAAGACGCACGTCACATGCGGTTTCTAAAACTATATTTCCTGATACCGATATATTATTTTTTATAAGTTCCGATGATATTTCATCGACGGCCTTTTGGCTGCCTGTTTCGCATTTTGTAGCGCAGCCTCCGCATCCGACTATAAAAACATTATCGTTTTTTGAAATTTGTCCGAGTATTTCTTCAAAAGTTTTTTTGCCTGTTATTATCATTTTTGCTTTCCGCAGGATATTTTTGAAACTGCTTTATCAAAACCGTTTTCTATTATTAAATTAAAAATATTTTTTATATCTTTTAAAACAATCTCAACTTTTTGTTTATCGTCATCATTAAAATTACTCAGAACAAAATCAGGCGTTTTTGCAAATTTCGGCAAAGGACCTATGCCCAACTTCATTCTCGGAAAATTTTCAGTTCCCGTCTGTTCTATAATTGAAGAAATTCCGTTATGCCCGCCTGCCGAACCGTTTGCCCTGAATCTGAATTCCCCCACCGGTATTGAAAAATCGTCGTACACAACAAGCATTTCTTCAGGTTTTATTTTGTAATACTGAAGCAAGGCTTTTACGGGAAAGCCTGAATTGTTCATAAAAGTCTGCGGTTTTGCCATAAGTATTTTTTTGCCGTTGATGTTATACAAAACGACACTCGCCATGTCGTTCCAGTTTTTCCATGAGAGCTGTTCAGATTCAGCGAATCTGTCAACCGTCTTAAAACCGAAATTATGGCGAGTGTTTAAATATTTATCACCCGGATTACCAAGCCCTGTTATGAACTTAATCTCTGGCATAATTTTATATTACTTACTTCTTGGGAGCTGCCGGTGCTGCTGCCGCTTCACCTTCAGCATCTTTCTTGCCCTTTGAAATTACTTCAGGAGCTGCCGGCGCCGCTGCTGCTGCCGCATCCGCAGGTTTTTCCTCTTCAACTTTCTGCAACAGAACGTTTACAACGATACTTGAAGCATCGTGCACATATTCAATTCCTTCAAGTTTAGGAAGATTTGCAACCGTTATGCCCTGTCCTATTCCGAGAGCGCTTACATCAACATTGATTTTTGCCGGAATTTCAGTAGGAAGACATCTGACTTTAATTTCTCTGATAACATGTTCCATAGTACCGCCGAAATTTTTAACGCCGTCTGCAACACCTTCGGTATGGATTGGAACCATAACTTCAATTTTATCAGTAAGAGAAATCGACTGAAAATCTATATGATTCGGAGCCTGAGTCAAAACGTGTCTCTGAAGTTCTTTAACGATGGCAGTCTTTTTGCCGTCCTTAAGCTGCAATTCAATTATAACGTTTGCTCCTTCTTTTTCAATCAAAGCCATAAACTTCTTAGAATCTACAGATATAGTGACGGGTTTCTCATTTTTACCGTAAAATACTGCAGGAATTCTTCCTGAATTTTTTAATACATTTAAATTCTTTGATACATCTCTCAATTCTGCTTCCAAAACTACTTGCTTCATAACTTCCTCCATTTATATTCTGTCATTATTTTAAACAAACAAAACGCTTATCGATTCGTCATTTGATATTCTCATTATTGCTTCGGCAAAAAGAGAAGCGATTGAAAGTATTTTTATTTTCGGCTCCTCATTATAGTGAGGTATAGAATCCGTTATAACAACTTCTTCAAGCGAAGAGTCTTTTATTTTTTTAAGCGCTTCTCCCGACAACACTCCGTGAGACGCCGCTGCATAAACCTGATTTGCTCCTGCATTTTTTATGGCTTCCGCAACTTTTGTCAAAGTTCCGGCCGTATCAATCATATCGTCGAGTATTATGGCATTTCTGCCTTTAACGTCACCGATAATATTCATAATTGCCGCTTCATTGGGTCTCGGTCTTCTTTTATCAACAATTGCCAAATCGGCAGCCAGGTGCTTTGCGAACGCTCTTGCTCTTTCAACTCCTCCGGCATCCGGAGAAACAACTATAGGGTTGTCAAGCTTCTTATTTTTAAAATAATCAAGCAATACAGGCGTTCCGTAAAGATGATCGACAGGTATATCAAAAAACCCCTGAATCTGTCCGGCATGAAGATCCATCGTAAGTATTCTGTTTATGCCTGAAGCAGTTATAAGATTTGCTATAAGTTTTGACGTAATAGGAACTCTCGGTTCGGCTTTTCTATCCTGTCTTGCATAACCGTAGTAAGGAATTACAGCTGTTATTCTTCTTGCCGAAGCTCTTTTGAGCGCATCTGCAAGTATCAAAAGCTGCATAATATTTTCATTTACGGGAGTGCATGTCGGCTGAATAATATAACAGTCCGCGCCTCTTACATTATCAACTATCTTAACCTGAATTTCACCGTCGCTGAAATGGCCGATTTTGGTTTCACTTATTTCTATACCCAACTTCTGTGAA
>CAYTCB010000056.1:0-8003 GCA_964436195.1 uncultured Elusimicrobiaceae bacterium | reverse complement strand
TATTTCAAGCAATTACAGATGGTGGTGGGGAATTTATAGTTTGGAGTCATTCAACGTAGGTGCGGATTTGGTTAATGGGAAATATAGTGTTTCTCTTGATATTTATAAAAACAGCAATGCATCAGGCAGTTCTTGGACCGGAAATTTTTGGTGGGAATATGATTTAATAGGTAAATATCAGTACACCAAAGATATTGAATTTTACGCAGGTTATGGGTATGCGACTGATGAGAAGGGATCTGATAATTGGTGGAATAGCCGCGCTGTGATGGGCGTAAACTGGAAGTTCGGAAACAAATAACAAGTTTTATAACATAAACAAAAAGAGACAGGATTTTAATGGCCTGTCTCTTTTTGTTTCAAGCTCTTTTTATATATCTTGAGCCTGGAAACAGGCAGCATTCGGGTATTGACAAAAGGGTAACTAACAAATATAATAAATCTGTTTGTATATGGAATTTATGGAAAAGTTTTTATTACGATTTGACGATTTTAAAAAGCAGAAGAGTCTTGAAGTAAAAGATGAAATTTTTGATATAGGTTCTGCAGCTGATGTTTTAAAGCAGTCCGATCTGAAAGTTTCTTTTAAGGCCGTAAGATACGGCGAAATCATAAGTATAACCGGAGTCGTTTTCGGAACCGAGACTTTTGAATGCGCAAGATGTTTGAAAGTTTTCAAAAGAGAAGTAAATACCGGTTTTGAATGTTCATTTGCCCAGGAAGACGGGGCATTTGATCTGGGTGACGAGATTAAACAAACGGTTATGCTGGATTTACCTATGCAGCCTCTTTGTTTTGAAGAATGCAGAGGCCTGTGTCAGGTTTGCGGATGTAATAAAAACGAGCAAAACTGTAAGTGCCATGAAGAATTAAACAGTGAATTTATAGCTGAAAAATGGTCAAAAATAAAGAAAATAAACAGTAAATAACTGGGGGAAAAATGCCAAATCCAAAAAGAAAGCATAGTCCGCATCGTAGAGATTGCAGAAGATCAGCAAATTCTAAAATAACTGCAGAAAATTCAAATAAGTGTTCAAATTGCGGCGCGCCTAAAATGCCGCACAGAGTTTGTCCTGAATGCGGTTTTTACAACGGACAGCTTGTAGTTCCTAAAAAAGCTAAAAAATCAAAAGTCCAGGCTGAAGAGCAGCAGAAGGAACAGAAGTAAATGATAATCGCTCTTGATGCAATGGGCGGAGATAAGGCTCCTGACATAAATGTTGAAGGGGCCGTGCTTGCAGTAAAGCATACAAGCCATGAAGTGCTTCTTGTCGGAAAACAGGAGGCTCTTTATCCTTTGCTTGACAAATACTCCAAACTTCACGGTATAACGCCCAGCAAAATCAGAATCGTAAATGCAACAGAAGTAATTGAAATGGATGAATCTCCGGCAAACGCCGTAAGACAGAAAAAAGATTCTTCCATGGCTGTTTGCGCAAAACTTGTAGTTGAAAAACAGGCCGATGCTTTTGTATCGATGGGTAATTCCGGTGCCGCGATGGCAACGGCAATTATGCATTTTAAAAGAATACCCGGTGTTTTAAGACCGGCCATATCTACTCCTTTCCCTACAGTTTCGGGAATGTGTTTTTTGCTTGACGTTGGAGCTAACGTAGACTGCAAACCGGAACATCTTGTCCAGTTTGCAATTATGGGAAGCATCTACAGTGAAAAAGTGCTCGGACGTTCAAAACCTAAAGTAGGAATAGTTTCTATAGGCGAAGAAGATACGAAAGGCAACGAGCTTACGTTTGCGGCATCCGATATGCTTAAAAAGACGTCCCTTAATTTTATAGGAAATATTGAAGGCGGAGATATAGTTAAAGGTAAATCGGACGTAGTTATATGCGACGGATTTGTAGGCAATGTAATTTTGAAATTCGGCGAAGGCGTTGCCGAGATGGTTATTAAACTTATTAAAGACAGTATAAAAAGCAATCCTATTTTCTGGGGCATGATACCTTTTCTTAAGCTTGCCATGTACAGCATGAAAAAAAGAGTTGATTATTCCGAACAGGGCGGAGCTCCTCTTTTGGGCGTAAACGGAGTTTGTCTTATAGGTCACGGAAAGTCAAACGGGAAGGCAGTAAAGAATGCCGTTATAATGGCCGCTAAATACGCCTCGCAGCACGTCAACGATGAAATAGCCCAGGAAATTGCAAAATACGAAAACGTCATAAAATCTTAAGGTATAAAAAATGAATAAATTAAACGTAAAAATTTTAGCAACCGGCTCATATGTTCCCGAAAAAATTCTGACAAATGCCGACTTGGAAAAAATGGTTGAAACATCTGATGAATGGATAACGGAAAGAACCGGCATAAAAGAAAGAAGAATAATAGATAAATCGCAGAATTTGTCAGATCTTGCTTTTGAGGCGGCAAAAAAAGCGATAGAAAAAGCTAAAATACAGGCAAATGAAATAGACGTTATAATAGTAGCAACAGTTTCAGGCGAAATGCCGTTTCCCGCGACAGCCTGCTTTTTGCAGAAAAAACTCGGGATAAGCGCGGTTGCTTTTGACATATCAGCTGCATGTTCCGGCTTTTTGTACGGACTCACGATAGCTAAATCTTTTATAGAAGCCGGCACTTATAAAACGGCTCTTTTAATAGGAAGCGAAGCTCTTTCAAGAATTACCGATTGGAACGACAGAAACACATGCGTTTTGTTCGGAGACGGAGCCGGCGCAATGATTCTACAGGCTTGCGATGATAAAGAAGAAAGTGATATTTTGTCGGTAAGTCTCGGAGCTGACGGAACTTATACCAATTTATTAAATATTCCGGCCGGAGGCAGCGCAACTCCTACGACTGTTGAAACTGTTCAGCAGAAGATGCATTACATAAAAATGTCAGGGAAAGAAGTTTTTAAACTGGCAGTATGCAGAATGACCGAAGCTGCCCAGAAAGCTTTGGAGCTTGCCGGTAAAAAAGATGAAGATATATCTTTATATATTCCTCACCAGGCTAATTTAAGAATAATAGAAGCTGTAGGAAAAAGGCTCGGTGTTGAAAAGGAAAAAGTTTACGTAAATGTTCACAAATACGGAAATATGTCGGCCGCAACTACTATCATCGCACTTGACGAAGCCATCAATTCGGGCAAACTTAAAAAGGGAAATCTTATAACAATTATGGCTTTCGGCGGAGGCCTTACTTGGGGTGCTGCAGTACTAAAAATATAAAATCGGTTAAACGGAAATAGAATCTGGAGAAGATATGAAAAAGATTATGCTGATGTTCCCCGGACAGGGCTCCCAGTATGTAGGCATGGGAAAAGATCTATATGAAAAGTATCCTGCGGCAAAAGAAATAATAGACGCGGCCGGCGAAGAACTTAAAAAAATAATATTTGAGGGCAGCGAAGAAGATTTGAAAAATACTCAAAATGCGCAGCCGGCGATATTTGCGGTAAGCGCAGCCTGTTTTGCTGTTTTAAAGCAGTCTGTTGATTTAAGTAAATTCGAAATAATAACGGCAGGCCATTCATTAGGCGAATATTCTGCTCTTTGCGCTTCAGGTTTTTTCAGTTTTAAAGAAGGCATTGAAATGGTTAAGGCAAGAGGCCTTTTTATCCAGAAAGCCTCGGAAGAAAACCCGGGAACTATGGCCGCAATACTCGGTTTGGACAAAGAAGTCGTATTAAATATATGTAATGAAGCTTCGCAGTCAGGAGTATGCGATGCGGTAAATTTCAATTCTCCCGGACAGATAGTAATATCGGGATCTGCCGCAGCCGTTTCAAAGGCGGTTGAACTTGCCCAAGCCAAAGGCGCTTCAAAAGCGATACTGTTAAATGTATCGGGCCCTTTTCATTCAAAACTTATGACTCCGGCTTCCGAAATGATGGCTGAAGAATTAAAGAAATATACATTTAATAATCCGGTTTATCCTGTTATTACAAACTGCGATGCGCAGATAACAAAAGACAATTCGGCTATAAAAGAAAAACTTGCCAAACAAATAAATAATTCGGTACAATGGGACGCTTCAATATTGCAGGCCGTTTCCTCGGGTGTTGAACTTTTTGTAGAAGTCGGCCCGCAGAGAGTTTTGACAGGTCTTATGAGAAGAATAGACAAAACTAAAAAAGCCGTAAATATAGAAGACGGTGCAAGTTTAGAAAAGGCATTAAAGGAGTTAAACTGATGAGATTAAAAGGACAAGTCGCAATCATAACCGGCTGTGCTCAGGGCATCGGGAAATCGGTAGCTGAAACATTTGCCAAAGAGGGCGCAAATATTGTAGTATCTGACATCAACGCTGAACTGGCTCAAAAGACGGCGGACGAACTTAAGAGCAGTTTCGGAGTTGAAACGCTTGCAGTTGCAGGCAATGTTTCAAAGCTTGGCGAATGCGAAAGCCTTGCGGCAAAAGCTATTGAAAAGTTTGGTAAAATTGATATACTTATAAACAATGCCGGAATCACAAAAGACAATCTGGTATTGAGAATGAGCGAAATGGAATGGGACGCCGTTATAGCGGTTAACCTGAAAGGCGTTTTTAACTGTACGAAGGCTGTTACCAGACAGATGTTTAAGCAGAGATCGGGAAGAATTATAAATATAGCTTCCGTTGTCGGTCTTATGGGCAACGCGGGACAGGCAAATTACTCGGCTTCGAAAGGCGGAGTAATAGCTTTAACCAAAACGTGCGCAAGAGAATTTTCTTCAAGAAATGTTTTGGTTAACGCAATAGCGCCGGGTTTTATCAGAACGGCAATGACTGACGCTTTGACCGATGACGTTAAGAAAAAACTTGCAGAGCAGATTCCGCTGCAGAGACTCGGAGAAGCAAGCGACATAGCCAAAGCCGCTTTGTTTTTTGCAAGCGAAGATTCGTCGTATGTTACCGGTCATGTTTTATCGGTAAACGGCGGGATGTACATGTAATTAAGTTGTAAAAATAAAAAAGTTGTTACGCAACTAATCAAAAAGAGGAGGACAGTAAAATGGCAGACATAGAAACAAGAGTAAAAGAAATTATCGTTGAACAGTTGGGTGTAGATCCAGCCGAAGTTAAGCCGGAAGCATCATTTATAAATGATTTGGGCGCAGATTCTTTGGATACCGTTGAACTCGTTATGGCTTTTGAAGAAGAATTCGGTATCGAAATTCCGGATGAAGAAGCTGAGAAAATTCAATCTGTAGGAAATGCGATTGAATATATCAATTCTCATCAGGCAAAATAACTACAGAGAAATATTTTATGGATAAAAAAAGAGTTGTCATTACAGGAATGGGAGTTCTTTCTCCTATAGGTATCGGCAAGCAGGAATTTGTCGACGCTTTAAGAGAAGGCAAATCCGGAGCGAACCCGATTACGGCGTTTGACGCTTCCAATTTTGCCACTAAATTTTGTGCCAATGTCAAAAATTTTGTGCCCGAAAATTTTATTGACAAAAAGAAAGCAAGAAGAATGGCCAGGTTTACCCAGATGGGTGTAGCTGCAGCTAAAATGGCAATAGAAGATTCAAAACTTGATTTATCTAAAGAAGATTTATCAAGAATAGGCGTAATAACAGGAACAGGCATAGGCGGTCTTGAGATAACCGAAGAAGAACATTCCGTAGTCGTTGAAAAAGGGCCGAGAAGAGTGTCGCCTTTTTTGATACCTATGATAATAACGAACATGCTGCCCGGAGAAATAGCGATAGAGTACGGTTTTACCGGCCCTAATTACGCAGTTTCAAGCGCATGCGCGTCAGCAAATCATGCTATAGGGAATGCTTTAAGACTTCTCAGATACGGAGATGCCGATGTTATAATTACAGGCGGATCTGAAGCAACAATAACAGATCTGGCGGTTTCGGGTTTTAATAATATCAAGGCTCTTTCTACAAGAAACGACGATATAACAAAAGCGTCGAGACCGTTCGATTTGAACAGAGACGGTTTTCTTATAGGAGAAGGTGCCGGAATATTAGTGCTTGAAACTCTTGAACACGCTTTGGCAAGAGGCGCAAAAATATACGCCGAACTTGCCGGTTACGGAGCATCCGACGATGCCTATCACATGACGGCTCCGGATCCTGAAGCAAAAAGCGTTATTAAAGCTTTGGAACTTGCAATAAAAGACGCAGAAATTTCAAAAGACGAAGTAGATTACATAAATGCTCACGGAACGTCTACGGAATTAAATGACAGAACGGAAACGTTGGCCATTAAAACCGTTTTCGGCGAAAGAGCTTATAAAATACCGGTTTCATCAACCAAATCGATGACCGGCCATTTGCTCGGAGCGGCAGCAGGAGTTGAGGCTATCGCGACCGTGCTTTGTATGGAAAACGGGTTTATACATCCTACGATGAATTACGAAACGCCCGATCCTAACTGTGATTTGGATTATGTTCCTAATGTCGCAAGAAACCAGCAGATAAACTGTGCTATGTCGAATTCTTTGGGATTCGGCGGTCATAATGCGACAATAGTAATAAAAAAGTATGTTGGATAAATTTAAAAAAATATTAAAAAGTTTCGACTGTCCGGCTTGTTCCGGATCGGAAGAAGCGTGTGCCGGCAGACAGCAAACGGCGGGTTCTTTAAACGTCGGTACGGAAGTTATGAAAAACCTTCAGAAAGCCATAGGATATGTTTTTAAAAATCCTAAAAATCTGGAGTTGTCACTTATACATAAATCGTATTCAAGCGAATGCGGTTTAAACGATTGCAACGAGCGGATGGAATTTCTCGGAGACGGTATTCTGTCCGCTCTTGTTTCAGAGCATCTTTATAACAAATATTCGGATAAGCAGGAAGGCGATCTTTCTCAACTTAAAGCCCAGATAGTGTCTGCGAAAAACTTGAGCAGATGGGCAAAAGAAATAAAACTGGATCAATTTGTATTAGTAAGTAAAAATGAAGAATTGAACGGCGCCAGACAAAGAGAATCTCTTTTATGCGATTCTTTTGAAGCTGTAGCCGGAGCCGTTTATTTAGACGGCGGTTTTGAAGCGGCGTCAAAATTTATAAATGCTTTTTTGGAAAAACAAAGCAGTTTTGACATTACCGATTATAAAACCAAATTACAGGAGAAAATTCAGTCTCTGTACAGGACTTTGCCTCAATATAAAACAATTGAAGAGTCAGGTCCCGATCATAACAAGCAGTTTAAAGTGGCGGTTTTTGTAAAAGAAAAACAGCTTGGTGCAGGTTCGGGAAATTCAAAAAAACAGGCCGAACAGATGGCGGCCAGAGAAGCGTTAAAAGAAATAAAAAATTAACGTTTTTAACTGTTAAAAAAACTCGGAGGATAATATGCAGTATTTTTTAAACGAAGAAGAACAGATGCTTGTGGATGTTGCAAGAGAAATCGCTCAGAAGAAAATTAAGCCTGTAAGAGAAAAATATGACGAAGAGGGGACATTTCCCTGGGATATAGTAAAGGAACTTGCGCAGGCTGATCTGTGCGGAGTTTATATCCCCGAACAGTACGGCGGGGTAGGAAAAGGAATTATGGGGCTTGTTCTTGTAACGGAAGAACTTTGCAAAGTTGACGGAAGTATTGCGCTGGCGCTTGCCGCCACGGCTTTGGGAACCCTTCCTATATTGGTAGGCGGAAACGAAGCGCAGAAAAGCAAATATTTGCCTGATATAGCATCAGGTAAAAAACTTGCCGCGTTCGGACTTACGGAACCTTCAGCAGGTTCAGACGCTACCGCTATGAAAACTACGGCTGTAAAAGACGGCGACTATTATGTTCTTAACGGAACAAAATGCTTTATAACAAATGCCGGCGAAGCAGAAACTTATACTGTATTTGCAAAAACAAATCCTTCAAGAGGAGCAAGAGGAATCTCATGCTTCATCGTTGAAAAAGGAACACCGGGTTTTACTTTCGGCAAAAAAGAAAATAAAATGGGTATCAGATCTTCAGTAACAAGAGAATTGATATTTGATAACTGCAGAGTACATAAAGATAACCTTCTTGGAAAAGAAGGACACGGTTTAATGATAGCTCAGGCTACGCTCGACGGTTCAAGACCGGGAGTAGCTTCACAG
>CAYTCB010000055.1:0-8005 GCA_964436195.1 uncultured Elusimicrobiaceae bacterium | reverse complement strand
TTGTTTTTACTTTTTTTGCGACGTCGTCGTTTGTTTCGGCTATTAAAATCGAGTTTCCGTAAGATTTTGACATTTTTCTTTTATCAAGACCGGGGACTCTTGCCGTTTTTGTAAGAAGAGCCTGAGGTTCAGGCAGAACATTGCCGTAAAAATTATTGAAACGTCTTGCTATTTCTCTTGTAAGCTCAAGATGGGCAAGCTGGTCTTCGCCTACGGGAACGGCCTGCGCTTTATAAATCAAAATATCAGCCGCCTGTAAAACGGGATATCCCAAAAAACCGAAATTATGAAGATCTTTAGATTTTACTTCAGCTATCTGTTCTTTATATGTCGGGCATCTGAAAAGCCAGCCCAAAGGAGTAATCATTGATAAAATAAGAAAAAGTTCGGCATGTTCGGGAACGTCTGACTGTTTGAAAATTACGCTTTTTTCAGGATCAATTCCTACCGTAAGCCAGTCGGCGACCATATCAAAAGAATTGTCTTTAAGAGCGGAAGTATCGGCATAATCGCTTGTAAGAGCATGCCAGTCTGCAACCATATAAAAACAATCGTACTGTTCCTGTATCGAAATCCAGTTTTTAAGAGCGCCGAAATAGTGCCCCAAGTGAAGTCTGCCTGTCGGTCTCATGCCTGATAAAACTCTTTTTTTTGCCATTTAAAATCCACCGCCTATAATTGCTATCAAAAAATAAATAACGGGACTTATAATTTTCCATAAAATGCCAGTAAACAAAAGCACAAAAATGATAATAAAACCGTATGTTCCTATCTTATCGTACTGTATTGCAAGTTCTCTCGGGAGGAGATAATATACTACTCTTGAACCGTCAAGAGGAGGAATAGGAATTAAATTTAATACGGGTAAAACTATGTTTATTACAAGAATAGTCTGCAATATTTCATAAGCCGGAACAAGAATAGACATCTGTGAAGAACCAAAATTTCTTATGAGAGCCATTCCTATACCTGCCAAAACAGCAAGAATAAAATTTGCCGCGCATCCCGAAAGAGAAACCCAAAGCATATCCGTTTTTGGTTTATAAAGTCTTGCCGGATTAACTGGAACAGGCTTTGCCCATCCGAATACAGGCGCGTTTGCAATCAAAAGAAGCAGAGGAAGAACGATGCTTCCGAACAAATCTACGTGAGGAAGCGGATTAAGCGTAAGTCTGCCGAGCTGCTTTGCGGTCGGATCGCCTCTTTTATAAGCGACATAGCCGTGGGCAACTTCGTGAATTATTACGGAAAAGAATAAAACGGATAACTGTAATATGTATTTCATTGTTTTGTTTGATTTTTCAATAAAAAATTTATAAAGAATTCTATATTTTTTCGTGCTTGTTTGTCAATCTGTTTTTATGAAATAATAATACTAAAAATACGGTTTTGTTAGCAAATTCAATTATAATTAGTTATTATATAGCGGCAGACGGAAATATTTTAAAAAACGGGCAAAAATGGCATTTTTACATTTTATTCTGTGCGGAATCATCACCGTCCTTTTACAGATTTTTTTTATAAGGGAATTTGTTCCTATTTTCCACGGGAACGAATTTTCCATAGGGATAGTTCTTGCCAACTGGCTGTTTGCCGCAGGCGTTTCAAGTTATATTTTTATTTATTTTAAAAATAAAAAAGACAGCCATAAAAAAATCATAACTTTATTTATGCTTCTGATCTTTTTTCTTATAATGTCTTTTATTTTTATAAGAAGCATAAATCTACTTACGGGAACTGACATAATCAGAGGCGTTTCTCTGAAATCATCGGTTATATTTGCTTTTATTTCCATAACGCCGGTCTCTTTTGTGACGGGCCTTATTTTGGGTTTTATAAATAAGAGCTATCTCAGAAAAAATGTCAGTTCGGGAATAAACGCCCACACTTACGAAATGATAGGATTTGCCGCGGGCGGCGCCTGCTTTTCTTTTTTTCTGCCGTCGGTTTCAACAAGCGTTCTTTTGAGCGTGATAATTTTTACCGTTTTTGCGAGTTTGTTTTTGCTTTTTAAAAAAAATATTTCAAAAATTCTTACAGTTCTTACAGCATTAATAATGGTCTATATAATTCAAAATTATACCGTCCTGATAGAAAATTCTACAATTCTTAATAATTATAAAAATTCGGAAAAAACCGAAGTCAGCTATTTTGACAACCAGCAGTATGTTCTTACGGAATCAAACGGCGAATATGCCTTTTATAAGAACGGCGTTTTGAATTTTGCAGTGCCCAGTCCGACCGTTTTTGAGGACGATGATTTTTCACATATTCCCATACTGTATCATTATAATCCCGAAAATGTTCTGCTTATAGGAGGCGTTCAGTATATACCGGCCGTAATAAAGTCTGATGTGAGCAGGATAGATTATATAGATCCCGATAAATCCATAATCGGACTTCTTAAAAATAAAATGGCAAGATTCGGTTATCTTTTTAATGACGACAGGATTAACATATACAGCCGAAACGTAAGACGTTATCTTCGTGACTCCGGGAAAAAATATGACGTGATACTTGTCGGGCTCGATTTGCCGATAAATACCGCGACAAACAGTTTTTACACGCGTGAATTTTTTGAAACAGCCAAAAACAGTTTAAGCGACGACGGATTTATAGCTCTGAAACTGCCGGGCGCAATGGTTTATTCCGATGAACTTATGAGCGGTCTTAACGCATCGGTTTACAATGCGCTTGACGGTGTTTTTAAATCAGTTGAAATTATACCCGGCTCGCAGAATATACTTATAGCTTCAAAAGACAATATACCTTACAGATTTTATTTAAAACAGAGACTGAAAAGCATAGAATACGATACTTTCATACTGTCAAAAAAATATGTAGACGAAAGAATGGATACGCAAAAAACAAAATGGCTTAAATTCCAGCTTTATAAATCGGGCAACGAAAAACTTATCAATACGGATAAAAACCAGAAAGCCGTAATATATTCGATAATGTACTGGCAGTCGGCATTTTCTCCGTATCTTATGGAATTTTTCAGAATACTTATAGATTATTCATATATATTTATGATTATACCCGTTCTTTTGTTTTTTTTATCAAGACACACTTATAAAATAACGGCGTTTGTGGCAGGCGCAAGTTCAATGTGGCTTCAGATGATTTGTTTCTGGGCTTTTCAGATTTATGCGGGCAATATATACAAATGGTTCGGTCTTTTAATAGCTGTTTTTATGGCAGGTTCTTTTGCAGGAGTAATGTACGTTAAATACAGTCCGAAAACGGCTCCTTTAAACAAAACTTTTTTCAGAACCGAAATTGTTTATCTTTTATGGATAATATTGTGCTTTACATTCATACAATTCCAGACAATCAACTGGATATATATACTGATTTTTTTATTCGGAACGGGAGTTATTACGGGTATACAGCTTTCCCAGATATCAAAAGCATACGGCATAGTCAGAGAAGAATCAAGCCAGATGAAAATATATTCTTCTGATGCTTTCGGAGGATGTTTCGCAAGCGGGCTGGGCGGAGCTTTTCTTATACCTGTATGGGGCATTGAAAAGGCTCTTATATTTATATTGTTTTTTAAATTCCTTGTGTTTGCGTGGTGGAGCCATAAGAGCAGACACGGTTTATAAAAATGAAAAAAATCCTATTTACGTTAATCTGTATTTTTATTTTGCAATCGGCCGGCGCGGAGATTTCCGTTGAATATTTCGGAGGAGCCGAACGGGTTTCCGGGACATGCGCTCTTTTAAATACGGATAAAACTTCGGTTATAGCCGACTGCGGGACATTTTATGAAGAAGATAATCTTGAAGCCGACAATAAAAATATTCCGTCTGAAATTTTAAGAGCAAAAGCGCTTGTTTTAACGCATGCGCATGCCGACCACTGCGGCAAAATCCCGCTTCTTGCCGCTGAAGGATTTAACGGCAAAATCTACTGTACAGAGGCGACAAAAAAAATAGTTTTTGAAATTTATAATGACGGCTGGGATTTTGAAAATATAAAACGCGGTTATTACTGGTCTGCTTCGCAAAGAAAAAACTGCCGGAAAAAACAGATCGGGACTGTAACTCTTCATTGGACTGCCGATTGTTTCAATACGGTTAAAAACAGAGAATCGTCGTCTTTTTCTCAGACGCAGGAAGAACTTTCAAAACAATACGGAGTCAGATTCAGGCTTTGCAGAAAATGTCTGCAGAAATATCTCAAAGAATTTTCGCAAAGGTTTGTAACCGTTAAATACGGCCAAAAAATTAAAATATCGGAAGACGTTTCGTTTACTATGTTTAACGCCGGCCATATCCCGGGCTCGGCAAGCATACTGTTTGAAATATATGAAAACGGCTCGGTAAAAAGAATAATTTTTTCGGGTGATTTGGGAAGCGGTTATTCAAAACTTGCAATAGCCAAAGATAAGGCGGCAAAAGCAGATTATATATTTATGGAAAGCACTTACGGAGCTTCGGCCAGAAAAACGGGCTTGGCTGATTATGATTTATTTCAGAAAAGCATAGCGGCAGAGCTTAATAAAGATAAAATAGTGTGGATACCGGCTCTTGCGCTTCAGAGAACGCAAAAAGTTCTCTACGAAATCAAAAAGGCCCAGGACAGAGCAATAATAGATAAAAATATTCCGGTTTACAGTTTGTCTCCTTCCTCAAACGGTCTTACGAAATTGTATGAATCTGAGCTTTTGCAACCGTCGGGCGAAAAATGGTTTGATGAAAATGTTTATTTTGAGAAAACCATACTGCCGGCCAGATATTATGTTTCAAAACCAAAACAATATACAAAGCCTTCAATAATTATCTCGGCCAGCGGAATGATGGATCAGGGCGTTTCGCGGTCTGTTTTGGGCAAACTGCTGCCCAGGGACGACGTATCTGTTTTTCTTGTAAGTTATGCCGGTCCCCATACGCCGGCAGGGCAGTTAAAAAGCGGAAACAGAAATATTAAAACGAAAGAAGGAACGGTCAGCGTAAGGGCTTCCGTAAAATCTTTTGATATTTTTTCGGATCATCCCGATATAAACGAAAGCATGCGCTGGCTTACGGCTGAAAATAAAAATTCCGTAATTTATCTTGTGCACGGCAGTAAAGAAGCCGCCTCTGCCGGCTGTGCGGCTCTTAAACAAAACGGATTTTCAAAATCCGCAAAAATGATGCTTAATAAAAAAGTAATAATAAGATAGTTTGACATTTATAAATCTTTATACTAAAATAAATCCTGACGTGAAACAGGAGAAAAAATGTTTAAAACCCTCGGTATCAGCATGCTTTTTGTGGTAATTTGCATTATCGCCCTGACAGGCGGTAATGGATGTGACGTTTGCTGAAAAAAGGGAAATATTAAAAGCCAATTATGAACAACCTTTCGGCAAACATCTGAAAGGTTGTTTTTTTTAAGCCCGTTCTTTTTATAAATCGGACCGGCAAATAAACAGTAAAGGAGGGTAAATCTAAAAAAACAGACGGAATAAAAACACATTTTATATATACGGAGGCATATATGCTGGAAAATATCAGATTGATTGCGCAGCGAATTAAAGAGTTAAGGGTGATTTCGGAACTTTCAGTTGAAGATGCTGCGAAAGAATTGAAAATAGACGTTGAAAAATATAAACAGTATGAAACAGGGACAGTTGATATTCCCGTGAGTTTTCTTTATGAAATAGCCGGCAAATTTAACGTGGAACTTACGGCTCTTCTTACAGGCGAAGAACCGCGTCTTCAAAGATTTTCAGTAGTAAGAAACGGCAAAGGTCTTTCGATAGAAAGAAGAAAAGAATACAAATATCAGGATTTGGCGTTTAATTTTATAAATAAAAAGTCGGAAATATTTGTTGTTGCCGTTGATCCTTCAAAAGAAGAAAAAAACGTTAATAAATATTCTCATGCCGGACAGGAATTCAATTATATTCTGGAAGGGCAGATGAAATTTTATTTTCAGGACAAAGAAGTTATTTTAAATCCCGGCGATTCGGTATATTTTAATTCAGGTTACGAACACGCCATGTCGGCTTTGGGCGACAAACAGCTGAAATTTTTGGCTGTAATTTTTAATTAAGAGGAAAAAATGTTAAAAGACAAATATATAAACAGACAGTTCAGTTCGTATGAGGATTTCAAAAATAATTTCAATGTCGAAATACCTGAAAATTTTAATTTCGGTTTTGACGTCGTTGATGAAATTGCAAATAAAGAGCCCGGTAAAAAAGCGATTGTATGGTGCGATGAGAAAGGAGACCACAGGGAATTTACTTTTGAAGATATAAAAAAATACAGCAATAAAACTGCAAATTTTTTCAAGTCGCTCGGAATAAAAAAAGGCGATGCCGTAATGCTCGTGCTTAAGAGAAGATTTGAGTTTTGGTTTGCAATTATAGCTTTGCATAAGATAGGAGCCGTTCCGATACCGGCAACACATCTGCTTACCGAAAAAGACATTGTTTACAGAAATAACGCCGCAGATATTAAAATGATAGTGTCTGTAGCCACTGATAATGTCCCGTGCGCGGTTGATAAAGCGCAGCCGAAATCTCCGACTTTAAAATTTAAAGTTGCGGTAAACGGAGAAGTCGCCGGCTGGTATAATTTTGATAAAGAGATAGAAAAGCAGTCCGATATTTTTGAAAGACCGACAGGTGCCGAAGCTACTAAAAACGACGATAAGTTTTTATTATATTTTACGTCCGGTACTACCGGAATGCCTAAAATGGTTTTGCATGATTTTACGTATCCTTTGGGGCATATGATAACCGCCACATGGCAGAACCTCAAGGAGAACGGACTTCATCTGACAGTGGCAGATACGGGCTGGGCAAAGTCGGCATGGGGTAAATTATACGGACAGTGGATTTGCGGATGCACGGTTTTTGTTTATGATTATGAAAAATTTACTCCGAAAGAACTTCTGGAAGTCATATCAAAATACGGAGTAACTTCTTTCTGCGCGCCTCCGACAATTTACAGATATTTTATAAAAGAAAACGTAAAAAAATACGATTTGAGCAAATTGCAATACTGTACGATCGCAGGCGAGCCGTTAAATCCCGAAGTTTATAACCAATGGAAAGATTTGACGGGTTTAAAGCTTATGGAGGCGTTCGGACAGACGGAAATGGTGGCTCTGTTGGGTAATTTCCCGTGGATGGAACCTAAAATAGGGTCAATGGGAAAACCTTCTCCTCTTTATGATGTTGATATAGTTGACGAAAACGGCAATTCATGCGAGGCCGGAGAAGTGGGGCAGATTATCGTAAGAATCGGCGATAAAAAACCGGTCGGATTATTCTGCGGCTATTACAGAGACGAAGCTCTTACAAAAAAAGTATGGCATGACGGAATGTATTATACGGGCGATACCGCCTATAAAGACGAAGACGGTCATTACTGGTTTGTCGGAAGAGCGGACGATATAATAAAAAGTTCCGGTTACAGAATCGGGCCTTTTGAAGTTGAAAGCGCTTTGATGGAACATCCTTCTGTTTTGGAATGCGCGATAACGGCCGTTCCCGATCCTGACAGAGGCCAAATCGTTAAAGCTACGATAGTTCTTGCAAAAGGATATGTCGCAAGCGAAGAATTAAAAAAAGAAATACAGAATCACGTTAAAAGAGTTACGGCTCCTTATAAATATCCGAGAATAGTCGAGTTTGTAACTGAACTTCCTAAAACTATAAGCGGAAAAATAAGAAGAGTTCAGATCAGAGAAGAAGGCGACAAATAATCAAAAATCATTTGAAACATAAGCGGCAGGATATAATATCCTGCCGCCGAGGGTGTTCTGCGCCGTTAATCAAAAATTTAAAAGAGGGTAAATGAATATAAACAATAGAGGATTACGTACGGTTATAGCGTCGGTTGCGATACAATTATGTCTTGGTACGGCATACGTATGGAGCGTGTTTCAGACAGGAGTGGCAAACAGTATATTTAAGGGAGACAACGCAAAAGCAAGTCTTGCATTCTCTCTTTTGCTTGCAATGCTTTCGGTTGGAGGAGTTATAGGAGGAAAACTTGCG
>CAYTCB010000054.1:0-8013 GCA_964436195.1 uncultured Elusimicrobiaceae bacterium | reverse complement strand
GTTTCATAATTATATCCTTTTTCTACGATTTATAACTATTTGTTTTGCTCTTGCTATTGCAAGTTTACCCTGCTCAACGCTTTTTGTAATAGTAGATCCCGCTCCTATCAAAACGCCTTTTTCTATTTTAACCGGCGCAACAAGGTTAACGTTTGAACCTACAAAAACTTCGTCTTCAAGTATAGTCTGATGCTTATTTTTTCCGTCATAATTACAAGTAATCGTTCCGGCGCCTATGTTTACATTTTTTCCGACCACGGCATCGCCTATATATGACAAATGATTAACTTTTGAATTTTCATCTATTACAGATTTTTTAATTTCGCTGAAATTGCCGACTTTTACATTTGCCTTTAAAACGGTATCAGGCCTTATATGGCTGAAAGGTCCTATTTTTACGCCGCTTTCTATAGCCGCTTTTTCAACATACGAATATTTTATAATGACATTGTCATCTATCTTAGAATCTATAATCGTAGTATCCGGACCGATTACGCATCCGCATCCTATTTTAACTTTCCCCTCTATAAATGTACCGGGTTTTATTATGCTGTCGCATCCTATTTCAACGTCAAAATCTATATATGTCGCGCTTGGATCAGTTATCGTAACACCGCTTTTCATTAATTCTTCAAGTTTTCTTGCGCGTAAAATTTTATCCGAATCAGCCAATTGAACTCTGTCATTTATGCCCAAAACTTCTTCAAAAGCACAAAGAGAAACTGCATCTGTTTTATATCCGCTTTTATTTAGAATCTCTATAACGTCTGTAAGATAATATTCTTTTTTAGCGTTATCAGGCTTTACTTTGGACAACGCTTTCCATAAAGTATCAAGATTAAAACAATAAATCCCGCTGTTTATTTCATTAATAAGTTTTTGTTCGGATGTTGCCGATTTTTCTTCAACTATTGAAGCGACATTTCCTTTTAAATCTCTTAATATGCGTCCGTACCCGTAAGGATTATCAACTATTCCCGATAAAACCGTTGCATAATTTTTATTTTTTAAGTGATATGAAACAAGTTTTTTTAATGTTTCTTTTCTAACCAGAGGCGTATCTCCGCACATCACAATAAGATGGCCTTTTAAGCCTTTGGCTTTATTTTTAATTTGTAAAAGAGCATGCCCCGAACCAAGTCGTTCTTTCTGAAGCACAGTTTCTATTGTTGAATATCTTTTCAAATATTTTTCAACCAATTCTGCGCCGTTGCCGACAACGACAAAAGTCTTATCGGATTTTATATCCGACAATGACTCTATCACATGTCCTATAAGTTCTCTGCCTGCGGCCTTATGTAAAACTTTAGGCAAACAAGACTTCATCCTTGTGCCTTCGCCAGCTCCAAGTATAACAGTATAAATATTATTCATTTTTTTATCTCTAAACAGATGAGGAATTTTACCAAATTATCAATTGTTTTTCAAATTAAAACGTGATTTCGTGAGAAAACAAAAAAGATGACGGTTTATAAGACCGTCATCTTTTTTATGAATACTATTGTTTTACCATCTATAAGCGGCGCCGATATTTCCTGTATAAGAATTTAAGTCAGAGCCCATATTTGTCGAAAAATCAACAAAAACATTAATGTTTGTGAAAATATCATAAGATACTCCGATATTTCCGGCCATTGATGTTTTCGATATCTCAGTCCCTTCAATATTAAATTTTTGATCAGGAGCGTTTACAAAACTGGCAGTCATTTCTGTTTTTTCTCCGTCAACAATCTGCTTTGCTACGGCAGAAACATACCATTTAAACTTACTCTGTCCTCCGTCCGTTATTCCGACTCCGGCTCTGATTTCAGATTTTGTATAACTTCTTGCGTCTATTTTCAAATTTTGTTCATAAACGCTGTTTTCCTGGAAAGAATCATTTGAAACTACGGCAAAATTGACGCCGACAAAAGGTTTTAACGCCACATAAGAACCAAGCGGATACTTGTATGAACCTTCAGCGTCTATATTTACAACATTTACCGTATATTTTGATTTTATTTCGTTGCCGTCAATAAAATTCATTTTTCTTGTAGCATCATAATTCTGAATTCCAACGCCGGCAAGCCCTTTAACAGAAAAACTTTCATAATTGTACAAAGTATAAATATTGGCTCCGTAATCAGCAACATCAGCCTTATCATTTAACTGTTTCAATTCCCCGCTTCCGTAAAAACATGAAAAACCGAAAAGAGAATCATCATCCTGCACCATATCGTATCCCATGATCATACCTGCAACAGTATTTTCAAATTTCGGATTATCAAGCTTTGCGGCAACGCTGTTTGAGTTAGTATAAGCCTGAGCCCATATTTTACGTTCCGTATCCCCTATTTCTGTCAATCTGTTATATACCGTATTAACTTTTGAAAGAAGAGAACTTGCCTCAAATGAATTTACATAAAAAATACCTGATAAATCCTGCATTGCGCTTGTAAAAGGCACTGTGCCGGAAAGATAGGCTTCATCAACTTTATTAAATGTCGCTTCCATCGCATCTTCATCGTTAGAATGTATTGCATTTAACACATCAAGCATTGCCTGCTGGTTTTTTGTTGCTCCGGGCAATTCATATTCCGAAAAAGCCTGATACAAAGACAGATAAATTGATCTGCCTTCTCTGTAAAGATTTGAAACCAGCCTTAAATTGCTTAGCGTAGTATTAAAAATTGCAATATTTGCCGGATTAAGTATGCTTATGGCATCGCCGGCAGTTATAATCTGAAATGTTACTTTATCGGCATATTCCGAATCAGATCCGCTGACATTTACATATAAATTTGCGCCGTCTGCAATCTGCACGTTATTTGCAACGTTTAGCAAATCATGCTGTCCGTCGCTTTTTACATCTATGCTAAGAGTAGAACCTGTATTAAAATTTACCGATCCCAAATTCATAGTTCCTATTTCATTATCCGTATCGCCGTCAACGCGGATAACAGAGCTTGAATTCGCGTTTACGGTTCCTTTGATTTCACCGAATCCTCTTAAAACCGCATTCTTTATCGTCATTGAAGAAGCAAGATTAAATACAGAGTCATTTTTTACATTTAAAACGCCGCCTGTGATTGATGCTGTATTTAATGTTATCGTGCTGTTATTTATTTTCATGACACCGTTTAAAAGCCTCAACTCGTTCACATTAAATTCATCCGTATCATTTATATTCATAGTGCCTGCTCCGTCTTTGCCGAATATACCGTTTGAACCTACTATACTTGAACCGGTCAAAGTCAGAGTTCCTTCATTTTGGACTATAAGACCTGTCGATATTGAAATGTTGCTTACAAGATTTGCACCTGATTTTTCAACTATAAGCCTTGCCAGATTATTGGCATCAGTACCGCTGAAATTAAGAAGTATCGCCGGATCTATACTCGTTTCATCATAAATTCCTATGCCGCCGGTTTTAACTTCTATCTGTGATTGTGATGAAGTTAAATATGTGCCTTGTTTTAAAGCAAGAATTCCGCCGTTAACAACTATAGTCGAAACATTAACTGTTGCCGAAGAACCTGAAACGGTGGAGGCAAATGAAAACTGCCCTTCATTAACGGAAAGTTCTCCCAAGTTATAAGGAGTAGTATTGCCTACGTTAAATACAAAATTTCCTTCGCCTTCTTTGTGAATAACAGTATTGCTGCTGCCGGAAACAAAATTAAAAGCATTTGCATAAGCCGTTAAACTGTAATCATTGACAAAATTTAAACCTTTTGCGACATTTATCTGATTCGTAAGCGTTGACGTCGATAAAACAGTGTTTGTTGAAACATATAAATTCGAAAGATTTGCGGCAGAAGTATTTAAGAAATTGACGGTTGCAGAGGCGATATTTGCCTGATTGTATATTGTAAGATTTCCGCTCGATATATTTATTGTTTTTGTAATCCCTGAGTCTTTTTCCATTACAAGATTTGCATCTGTACCTTTCAAATCAAATGCAGATGCAAGCACAACGCCTTCACATAATTTAAAATCTCCCTGAGCTATGGTAAATGTCGATATATTTATATCTTTTATATTCGTAGTCCCTGAACTTTTTGCTATTTCCAAAAGACCGGCTCCTGTTTTTATAAAATCAGCTTCATATCCCGGTTCAGGATTATATCTGCGGATATCTCCTAAAAGAGTCAGAGTCTGATTCCCGTAAACATTAAAAAGAGCTCCGCTTTTAATATATATTGTATTATCTAACGTAACATTTCCGGAGGTAGCTTCAATGACTTCAAGTGAAGCATATGTATTCGAGCTGCCTCTTACTCCGTCGTTGAACATTATATGGCCTGTTCCGATAGCCTGAGCATTTGTAATTGCGACCGCTCCTTCCGATATATATGTTCCCTTGTTGTAAGTATTGATGCCGGACAAAGTTAAAGTTCCTGTTCCAAGTTTATGAAGATACATCGCGCCTGTTAAATTTCCGCCATACTCCGCATCCGTATTTTGATCAAGAACTAATGTAAACTGGGCAGAAGGCAAAAGTCCGACTGCAGAAACTCCTTCAGTTGCAAGTCCGTCGGCATTTGTTACAAGATAATTACCGACTCCTTCATAACCGATTTCAAAATTTCTTGCATTATTTGAACCGCTCAGTATTAATACGGCGCCTCTGGCGAGCCCGCCTTTCAAGTATATATTGGCGATTCCAAGAGCATCAGTCGTTGTTATGTTTCCGGAAAGATTTTTTGCACCTATGCTTACTGACAACTCTCCGCCGTTAAATGTCATATCGTTCTTAAATTCGTTTGCAAAGCCGGACGCATATATTTCACCGGATTTAACTGAATTGGTAAAACCGTCTACCGTGATTGAAGTTGTCGATCCGCCGGTAATACCGAGCGTTCCCAAAGAATCAACATATACACCGCCGTTACCTAAGTTTTGCTGGCTTCCAGCGACAAGCCATCCGTTTTCAACTTTCCATGCAAAACCTGTTTTTGTACCAGTAAGCCCTGTCGCATCGCCGCTCAAATAAAGATTTCCGCCGCCTCTTTTTACAAGAGTTCCTGCGCCTGCAATATCACCAGAAAAAACAACGGCTCTTTTATCTTCGTATAAACTTGCATATGTTTGTTTTTCACCGATAACATCAATAACGGCTCTGCTTGTATCAACCTGAAAATCATTCGCCATAACAGCGATATCATTATTTCTTGGATCGGTAGAAACATCAACTACTCTGACTGTATTTGTAACCGTAGCGCTTGAAGGCTGCACTATAACTTCAGAATCCGGAGCAACCGGAAGTTCACCAAGATAGTCATTAGCTTTTGTGGTTGAAGTCGGAAGAAAAGTTAACACAGTTTCTTTTTCTATACCCTCACCGGCACCGAACAAAATCGTTCCGGTAAATTTGTCTGAATTATCTAAAAGCAATCTGTTATAATAACTGTTGCATACATACATATCCTCGCCTTTGAGCTGATCAGTATAATAGCCTGTTTCGATACGGACATAATCTCCGCTCTTAACATTTTTTAATGATACGTCATGAGTTGAAGTTATCAAACTGTACTGATTTCTCAAAGAAAGTCCGCTACCGACGTTTAAGGTAATTGTTCCTTCTTTGGCAACCGAAAGAGTTGAAATAGTTTCATCCTGCCTGTATGTCAATGTCGTGTCATTTCTTACATCTTGGACCGTTCTGGTTGAAGTTATTATGTTATTCGGATCGGAATCATCAACTATATACTGAATTTCTCTAAGTGATGTGGTGGTAACAGTCTTTGAACTGATCAGGACATATTGCTGCTGGTCATAAAGATTAACCGTCGTTCCGGCACCTATATTGACATTGTCATAAACCTGTTGGTCTCCATACCATATATTTTCGCCTTTGAAATATAAATTTAAATCATTTTTACCTTCGTCTATATCTAAATCTGCCGCAAAAAGATTTGCAGAAAAACAAAAAAACAACATTAATCCGCTGATTAAAAACAATTTAAATTTCATTATTCCCTCCGAGTATAAACTATATTTTAAATTTCAGAAAATTTTACTATTTCAATCCCGTTTCTGCGGCAATAATCACATACCATCGTGTCGCAGCAAGGCCCGAGTTCAGTTTCACGCCATATTTCTCCGTAGCCCGGATGCGTCATTATTTCTGTTGTTGATTTTACTTCATCTATATTGCCGTAATACCAGCCTTCTATCAGGCTGTCCGGCATTCTTATATTATTATCAGTTAAAGTCTTTCTTACCTGCTGTGAAAATATCTGATCCGTATAGAACTTATCAAAAAATCTCATCGCCATGATATTATACTCTTTACAAATTTCCATTACAATATAAATTACCTCTGGAAACATATGCACATGATGATGACTGTCAAAATGATCAACATTTATGCCTGCCGACAGAAGCTTTTCAAGCTGCCTTTTTATATCTGTTTTTATTACTGCAGCCTCGGGCATTTTATTATCTGACCAGCATTTCGCCGTTCCTTTTTCCCTGTCAATTACAAAAAATTTATCAAGGTCTATATGAAGCCCTATACCTAAACCGGGATTTTCTTTTGCTAAAAAAACGGCTTCGTCAAAAGCGTCTCTGTCAACTAACATTGACGTACTTTTAACGAAACCGTTTTGATGTGCATAAACAATACCCTTATTAATTAAACTCCTATATCCAAAATCATCGGCATTAATTATGAGTTTTTTCATGCTTTTTAAATTATAGCAAATTTATTCTAAAAACCAACTAAATTATTCCTTTTGCAACAAGTACTTCGGCAATTTCAACAGCATTCAAAGCTGCGCCTTTCAAAAGGTTGTCCGATACTACCCAGAATGTCAATCCGTTTTTACATGAAATATCGGCTCTGACTCTTCCGACATAGGTTTTCTGCATATTTGCAGCCTGTATAGGCATAGGATATATGCTCTTAGAGACATCATCCATAAGCTCAACACCCTTTGCATTTGAAAGCAGTTCTTTTGCTTTTTCCGGTGACAAAGGTTTTTCAGTTTCTATCCAGACAGATTCGCTGTGAGCTCTAAATACCGGCACTCTTACACATGTTGCGCTTACCGCTATATTTTTATCACCCATGATCTTCATCGTTTCATTCGTCATTTTCATTTCTTCTTTTGTATATCCGTTTGGATCAAATACGTCTATCTGCGGAATTAAATTAAACGCAATCTGATACGGAAACTTTTTAGGTTCCGGCATTTTTTCGCCTTTACCGTATGCTTTTGACTGCGCTTCCAAATCTGAAAGACCTTTTGAGCCGGCTCCTGAAACTGACTGATAAGTTGATACTATGACTCTTTTAATTTTTGCATAATCATGAAGAGGTTTCAATGCAACAACCATCTGAATTGTCGAGCAATTCGGATTAGCAATTATCTTTTTATTTTTTGCCAAATCCTGAGGATTAACTTCAGGAACTACCAACGGACAACTGTCATCCATTCTCCATGCACTTGAATTGTCTATGACAAAGCAGCCTTCTTTTGCAAAAGAAGGCGCGAAATCTTTTGAAGTCTGTCCGCCTGCACTAAACAAGGCAACATCCATTCCTTTTCCGCCGTCATGAGTCAAAAGTTCAACCGGTATATCCTGTCCTTTAAATTTTAATGTTTTTCCTACTGATCTTTCAGATGCCAAAAATCTTACCGATTCAACCGGAAAATTCCTGTTTTCAAGCATCTTGATCATTTCGTTACCGACGACTCCGGTAGCCCCGACTACCGCAACTTTATACTTCTTCATTTTTTCATCCGCTCCTTAATTTAATAATTATTTTGATATTTCAAAAATTTTTTCCTAACATATTTTTTATATCTTGTAAAGTATATGTTTCAATAACATTACCATTATACCATACCTCTAAATCACTCCCATTCCAATGTAAAAAATCAAAAGGTTCTGTAGTTGTTTTAAAATACTCATATATTTTATTATATTCATTCTGAATATTCATCTATTGAAAACATATCCATAAAGAAAATCTGCTATAAGTTTCTTTATCATAAAAATCTAGATATTTATCATCTTCCCAAA
>CAYTCB010000053.1:0-8274 GCA_964436195.1 uncultured Elusimicrobiaceae bacterium | reverse complement strand
TTATTTGCTGCTTTCAATATATCTTCAGACGTTACACTGCCCAAAACAGACATATATTGTGCATCATACTCATAACCCAGTCCGAGAATTTCTCTGACAGCCATATAATAAGCCTGTCTTTCAACCGGCTGATGGTCAAGCAGATAAACGCCCTTTATAAAATTTTTGGTATCTTTTAATTCTTCTTCGCTTACGGCCGTATTGCACAGATCTGCCGTTATTTTCTCTATGCCTTTTTTAGCCGTTTCTATGTTTTTTTTATCCAAACCTATATAAATTTCGAAATAACTTCTGTCTATTCTTGTCGGATAAATCGAATTTACTTCATATGCAAGCCCGAGTTTTTCCCTCAGTTCAATAAAAAGCCTGCCTGTCATTCTTCCGCCCAAAATTGAACTTATGACTTTTAAAGTGACAAAATCCTTGTCATAAACGTTGGGAGCGTCATAAGCATAAGTTATAAAAGCCTGATTAAACTTAGAATCGGCAATAACTTCAGAATCATTTCTTTTGATATAAGCAAATTTAATTTTTTCAGGCTGAGGCTGCGTTAATTTTAGATTCAAAAAATATTTCTCGAGAGATTTGACCAGCTCTTTTTTTGAAACATTCCCCACAACGGTTATTATAATGCCCTTATTTGAATAAATTTTTTCGTACATTTTTATAAGATCTGCGCGTGTAACAGAATTTAATGTTTCAATTTTGCCGTAAACCGGATAAGAATACGGATGAGCCGGACCGTAAAAGTCACAAATAAATTTATCATTGGCTGTTTTTGAAATACTATCCTGTCTGCTTTTTATTACCTCTGAATTCAAAATCTTTTCTTTTTCAAGTTCTTTTTCGTCAAACGCAGGATTTAATATCATATCGGCAAGAATTTCAACAGTCTTGTCAAAGTTTTCACTCATTGAGGCAAGAGAAAAACCGGAATAATCGTATTCAACCTCAGTTGATATTGAAGAACCTAGATTCTCAATATCTTCCGCAAGAGCGGCGGCGTTTCTGTTTTTAGTCGATTTATTCATTACATTATAAAGCAGCGACGTAACTCCTGCTTTTGAAACGTCTTCATGCAATACTGATACGGGAGAATAAATTTTTAAAGCGACTATATCCGATGTGTCGCTTTTTTTATATATCACCTTGATTCCGTTTTTTAAGTTAAATGATTCCACTGTTCCTCCGAATGCATAAGCATAAAATAATACGGCGCATAAAATGCCTGCGGCTATTTTGGACATATTGATACCTTGGACATTTTTTCTTTTGAATAATATTTATTCATGAATTTTTTCACGTCTTCAACTGTAATCTTGTCAACACTTTTCAGATAATTTTCAAATTTCTCAGGATGCCCCTGTGAATACCAGTATCCGAGCTGTCCGGCCTGATCGCTGAAAGTCTGAAGACCGAAAATCCATGACGATTTTATATTAGTTTTAATTTTTTTAAGTTCTGCTTCCGTAGGTCCTTCTTTAGTAAATTTATCAAGTTCGGTTTCTACGGCTTCAACAGTTTCTTTATATTTTGAAGGTTCAAATACCGCCGATATAAAAGCGGTGCCGGTTCCTCTTAAAGTCATAAATGACGAATTTATTGAAAACACAATATTTTTTTCTTCTTTTAAAACTCTGTAAAGCCTTGAAGATTTACCTGATCCAAGTATGCTTAAAGCAACGTCTGCGACGTAAATATCGTCTGAAGCCATATCGGGGCCTTTAAATCCCGCAAGCAGATATGTATGGACCGTTTTATCCTTTGCCGTAAAATCCGTAACTTTGTCGGATGTTTCTATGATAACAGGTTCAGCAGGCGCAGTTGCTTTTTCAAATTTTCCAAAAGTATCTTCTATTGTCTCCAAAACTTGTTCCTTGTCAAAATCTCCTACTACAGTTACAAAAATATTCTGCGGAATATAATGAGTTTTATAATATTTTATGATTTCGTCTCTTGAAATGTTCTTTATAACGTCTGACGAACCTATTATGCTGTTTTTGTAATCGCTGTTTTTATATAACGTTTCCATAAAATATTCAAAAAGCATAGACTGCGGACTGTCTTTATGCCTCTGTATTTCCTCAACTACCACTTTTCGTTCCTGTTCTATTTCTTCAGGCGGAAACATCGGATTTGAAACTGTATCGGCAAGCATTTTTAACGCCTCAATGCATCCGTCTTTCTGTATATCTATATAGTAACACGTATATTCTTTTGAAGTGGCGGCATTTATAATCCCGCCCATTTTTTCGACGTTTCTTGTCATCATATCGCCCTGATAATTTCTGCTGCCCTTAAACATTAGATGTTCTATAAAATGAGACAGACCGGCCTGAAAAGGTTTTTCATTTATTGATCCTGTTTTAACCCATACGTTTACTGACGCAACAGGCACGGAATCATCTTTTTTTATAACAACTGTAACACCGTTTGAAAGCTTCATACAATTAACCCCTTTATATTCGCAATACACCAAAGAATATCCTGCAGACATCAACAGACAAATTATCAAAATTTTCTTAATTTTCATCGTTATCATCTTCTTTCTGACCGTCTTTTTTAAACATTCCTTTCATTTTAGCAGTAATAAAAATATCAACTATCGAATATGCCCATAAAGCTGAAAGAGCAATATCAAAAAAAAGAATCATTTTCGGATTTTCATCCTGGAATTTGTAGTATAATTCTTTAAACTTCCCCATATCCGGAATGCCCTGCATATTTGCTACGGCCATTATTGCATCTCTTCCAACCTCTGATATAAAATTAATAGCTATAATTGAAAACAAAGCCATAGCCAGAGAAATAAAAAAAATCGCTTTTTTCCATTCTCTTAATATCAAATGACCGGCTCCGGGTCCGAGAAGCAACGTCAGTCCGGCCGCAAGCAACACCGTAAGTTTTTTTCTGTAAAACATATCTATCCCCGATTATATAAAATTATAAATCCTGCACCCAGCCGTTATGAAGCCCTGAATCATAAAAATCATTTACGGACTGATCATATTCTTCTTCTGTTATTTTTCTTGCAAGTTCTTCAACTTCGTCCGATTTATTTGCCGTATGATACTGAGCCATTACGCTCACATATGCATTAACCGATATTTCATTTGCAATAAAATCAAAAATATCTTTTGAACCTGCTATTGCGTTAGGCAAAACAAGATGTCGTATAAGAAGGCCCTTTTCCGCAATTTCAGAGTTATTAATGAACAGATTGCCTTTTTGTCTGAACATTTCTTTTATTGCAGATTTGTTTACTTTTGTATAATCTGAAACATTTGAATATTTTTTTGCAAATTTATCATCCGCATATTTCATATCAGGCATATAAATATCTATAAAATCTTCCATAAGTTCCAATGTTTCAACACTTTCATAACCGCTGCAGTTTGCCAGTATCGGAATTTTCAAACCTTTTTGTCTTGCGATAAATACGCTTTCGGCTATAAGATGATACATATGGCTTGGCGTAACAAAGTTTATATTATGAACTTCCTTTTTCTGCAGTTCAAGCATCTTATCGGCAAGCTGCTCGGTTGTCAAGAGATAACCGTTGCCAAGCTGGCTTATAGGATAATTCTGGCAGAAAACGCATGACAGCGTACAGTTTGAAAAAAATACGGTTCCGGACCCTTTTGTTCCGGATATAGGAGGTTCCTCTCCTGTATGAATATTAATGCTTGCAACTTTTATCTCATTTGCCGATCTGCAAAAGCCAAGCTCGCCCTTTAATCTGTTGACACCGCATTTTCTCGGACAAAGAGAGCATTTTTCGGTAAGTTTATAAAGTCTTTTTATATTATCGTTCATAAGAATCTGTATAAATACGTGCCCATCCGGAGTTGAACCGGAATCACTGGCTCCGGAAACCAGCGCTCTATCCGATTGAGCTATGGGCACATTAAATAAAATTTATTTTTTATCGTATTTAAATTTCAATACAATCTGCGTTACAGCAAGACAAAAGATTATCAAATTGGAAATCCAAATAGGTTTATTATCGTTTGCAAATCCGTACAGTATCCACAAAAAAACGCCTGTCGTAAAAAAAACAAACATTCCTATTGAAACATCTTTTGCCGATTTTGTTTTTAACGTTTTCAAAACCTGTGGGATAAATGCGATCGTGGTTAAAGATGCCGCGAAATATCCCAGGATATCTATATAAAACTTCTCCATTTTATCTCCTGCACCCCTATGCCGGTATGAGTTTTATTTTTATAAAGAAGTCTGCATGATATTGCTTTTGCAGGACAATAAGAAACGCATCTTAGACAAAGTTCGCAATTGCCGTTAAAAACAGGAAACCCGTTCATTGTAATATTATTTTTAGGACAAATCTGCACGCACAAACCGCACTTTGTACAAATTTTATTATTTATTTTAAAACCGAATATTTTCTGCGACAATTTCCACCGCCATGTGTTTACGAGAAATGAGGTGAACGCAAAAAATAATGAATAAACAGTTCCGCCTTTTACAATATCGGCTTTATCTTTAATAATTGAACTTGCAAATTCCTCAACAAGAGGGATAGTCTTATTTAATTTTTCCTGTTTTTTATTTTCAGTTTCAACAAGCAAAAAATTATTGGGCATTACAAAATCTTTTGATCCTATTATTTTATAACCTTTTTTTTCAAGTTCTTTTCCGATTGAAGCCAGCATGCGCAGAGAACTGTCCCCCATACTGTCAAATAAAAAAACTTCCGTTCCGTCGGCTTTAGGCAAAGATTTTATCCACTTCTTTACCATAGGATACGTATTCCAGCAGGCGACTGTAGTGCCTATTCCGATTGTTGACTGCAAATTTACACTGTCAGGTGCTGTTGCTTCAATTCTGTGAACTCCGGCTTTAATACCGTCAGCATTAAAAACTTCAGCTATTTTTTTAGCTATTGTAAGCGTATTGCCTGTGCCCGAAAAAACATAAATATCAGACTCTCTGACTTTCATATTTTTTGCTCCTTGCCATTTTTTCAATGGCTATATATAAAAATACTATATCAGTAGGAGTTATTCCGGGAATTCTGTGCGCCTGTCCGAGAGTTTCCGGTTTTATTTTTGTAAACTTTTCTTTTGTTTCTCTTGAAAGCGAAGAAATTGCGTTAAAATCAAGATCGTTAGGAATTCTTTTATTCTCATACTTGGATATTTTAAGAGCGTTGCTCTTTTGTCTTTGTATATAACCGTCGTATTTAAGAGTTATGTCCATTTCATCCTGAACTTTCGCCCGAGACCATGGAAATAATTCTTCATCAGACGGCATTTCCTGGCTTACTTTATCGTAAATATTTACAAGTGTCTGCCTGTAAAGCTCAAATCTTTTATACATTGCATCCGATATAAGGCCGACTCTTCTTCCGATATCCATCATACGCAGATCGGCGTTATCGCTTCTTATGCTTAATCTGTATTCGGCTCTGGAGGTAAACATTCTGTAAGGTTCATCAACGCCTTTTGTCACCAAATCGTCAATTAAAATACCAATGTAAGCATCCTGTCTTGTCAAAACGACCTGTTCCTGCCCGATAAATTTCATTGCGGCGTTTATTCCGGCTATAATACCCTGAGCCGCGGCTTCTTCATATCCGGTTGTCCCGTTAATTTGACCGGCAAGAAAAAGATTTTCTATTTTTTTTGTTTCAAGAGTAGGTTTTAGCTGCGTCGGAGGAACATAATCATATTCTATTGCGTATCCGTAACGCGTAACGACTACATTTTCCATGCCTTCTATTGAACAAAGCATTTGTTTCTGGACTTCTTCGCCAAGCCCGGTAAAAAGACCGTTAATATAAATTTCTTTTGTGGCAAGATTTTCCGGTTCAAGAAATAACTGGTGTCTTTCTCTGTGAGGATATCTGACTATTTTATCTTCAATTGAAGGACAGTATCTCGGGCCGTGCGCATCGGCAAGTCCGTTATAAAGAGAAGAATCCTGAATATTGGCGTCTATTATTTTATGGGTTTTTTCATTTGTATATACCATGTAACACGGCACCTGTTTTTTTGTCTTCTGCCAATTTACCGTATCTGTAAAATGAGAAAACGGTATAGGAGGATTATCGCCGGGTTGTATCTGCATCTTAGAATAATCGACGGAACATCCGTTTATTCTGGGCGGCGTACATGTTGTAAATCTGTCTATTTCAAGTCCGCAGTCATTTTTTAGCGAATCCGAAAGACTTACGGAAGATGTTTCGTTAAATCTGCCTCCGTCAAAAAAAGTTTTTCCGACAAATATTTTCCCGTTTAAAAAAGTTCCTGTGGTTACTATTACTTCAGATGTTTCAACAATATCTCCGAGCCTTGTGACAACGGCGCAGACTTTGTTATTCTTTACTACAATTCTTTCCGCCTGCATCTGAACGATGTGAAGATTTTTCTGGTTGATAATTGAATTGAGCATATACGCAGAATAAAGTTTTTTATCGCACTGGGCTCTCGGAGACCATACTGCCGGGCCTCTTGATTTATTTAAAACTTTAAACATTATACCTGCCTGATCGGTAATCCAACCCATTTCTCCGCCGAGAGCGTCGATTTCTCTTACCATCTGGCCTTTTGCTATTCCGCCTATGGCGGGATTGCAAGGCATGTTCGCAACGCTGTCCATATTTTGCGTCATAAGAAGCGTTTTTACTCCTATTCTAGCGCAGGCAAGGGCAGCCTCGCATCCGGCATTTCCGGCTCCTATTACAATTGCACCATACTTTTTATCCATTTGATCTAAATTCCTTTAAGTATTATATATACCTGTCAATTTTATCTTTTTGTTATATTTTTTGCAAAAATTCTTATTTGTATTTATTAAATTTTTAAAGATATTGTTAACCTGCAGCACATTTAAGTTGACAATTCGCAGTTTAATATGTTAACCTAACGGAAGGTGACAAAAATGTCTTTAAAAAATGAAATAATATCTATTCTTGAAAAAAATAAACAAAAAAATGTCTCGGGGCAGGAACTTGCCGATAAATTGTCTGTTTCAAGAACAGCAGTATGGAAAGCCGTAAACACTCTGAAAAAAGAAGGATACCCTATAAAAGCCTCAACCAATAACGGTTACACTCTTGCTGCAGATTCAGATATTTTGTCATCTGAAGGAATAAAACTTTATCTGAATCCTGAAAATAAAAATTTTGCCGTATTTGTTTATAAAACGATCGATTCAACAAACAACCAGGCAAAAAAGATGATTGCAGAAGGAACAGCAAAACACGGAACAATCATAACAGCCGATGAACAAACTGCAGGAAGAGGAAGATTTGACAGAAAATTTTTTTCCCCCCAAAAAACAGGCGTTTATATGACCGTTGTTTTTAAACCAAACAAAAATGCTGCAGATACGCAGCTCATAACTATAGCTGCGGCAGTATCTGTAGTAAGGGCAGTTAAAAAACTGACCGGTATTGATACCGATATAAAGTGGGTAAATGACGTATTTTTAAACGGCAAAAAAATATGCGGAATTCTGACCGAAGCTACAATTGATTTTGAAAGTCAGACGGCCGAAAGCATTATCGTCGGAATAGGCGTAAACATAAAAACTGAAGATTTTCCGAAAGAAATGAAAAAAACTGCGACTTCTCTTTATTGCGATAATTTAAGCAGAAATATTTTGATTGCGGAAATAGCAAATAATCTTACCGTTTTATACGGTGATTTAAAAAATAAAAGTTTAATGCAAGAATATAAACGACATTCCGTTATTTTAAATAGGAATATCACATATGTCGTCAACGGATTAAAGAAAGAAGGATTTGTAACGGATATCAACGAAAAAGGAAATCTTGTCGTAAAAACTTCAAACGGGAAGCTTGAAACTGTCGGATCTGGCGAAGTAACGATAGGAAGCGCCAATTTATAATTTTTTAACCGCCGATTATTTTTATTAAAACTCTTTTTCTTCTCATCCCGTCAAATTCACCGTAAAAAATCTGTTCCCACGGACCGAAATCCAGTCGGCCGTTTGTAATTGCAACTGTAACTTCTCTTCCCATTATTTGTCTTTTAAGATGCGAATCTGCGTTATCCTCGCCGGTATCATTGTGACGGTAATAATTTATAGGCTGGTGCGGAGCAAGTTTTTCAAGCCATTTTTCAAAATCACGGTGAAGCCCGTATTCATGGTCATTTATAAAAACGCTTGCGGTTATATGCATAGCGTTAACTAGACAAATTCCTTCTTTAATCCCGCTTTCATCTATTGAATCTTGAACCTGTTCGGTTATGTTTATAAATTCTATCCGTTTTGACGTGTTAAATA
>CAYTCB010000052.1:0-8639 GCA_964436195.1 uncultured Elusimicrobiaceae bacterium | reverse complement strand
CCAAGATGCCGTTTCGGTGTTTTCTGCCAATCGTCCGCCGGCTATAAGTATCAGATCGGTCTGTTTTATTTTTTGCAGATAATCAATTTTTTCAACCAATTCTTTCATTGGCCTTGATTCATCTATACCGCTGTACCTTATTTCCAAATCCGCAATAGCAGGTTGAATTAAATCTTTTATAATCGGACATCTGTTATCATTAGTTAAATTTTTCATCTTCCGCTTCCGCCAATCTTTCCTCTGCAATTTTAACTCTTCTGACCCATTCCTTTACTTCTGCTTCTAAATAACTTACGGTAGCTTCTAGTTTGTATATCATCTCTACAAATTCACAAATAACCAGTATTTCCAATTTTTCAGGATCTTGAAAAGAGAATTTTTTGCTAATTTCCTCATATTTTTTATTTATATCTTCTGCCGCATATTCCGACACATTATCCATTTCAATACCCATCACTTTAATTTTTGTTTTTTTCATAAACCCTCCTTTTTTTATAATTATAAAATATATAAACGACACCATTATGTCGTTTATATATCAATCTTTCCAAAGTTTGGGTTTTTATAAAATTAGAGATTTATTATTATGTTTCTGTGGTTTTATAGGCTTTAAGATTTTAGCTGAAATGAAGAAACACAAGAGTAAAATTTTGCGTCTTTAAAGGCTTTAAGATTTGGTAACGAAATAAAAAATTCAAAGGGTGCGGTGTACGAAAGTGTAGCCCTTTGAATTTTTTTATTGCTTCTGTTGTTTTTTTAGGCTTTAAGATTTTAGCTGAAATGAAGAAACACAAGAGCGAGGTGTACGTTCCTTTACGGTGTACATAAGCTCTTGTGTTTCAAAATTGTAAGCAAAATATTAAAGCCGTTATCTCTTCTCTGCAACGTCTTTACTAACAAGCTCAATAAAAGCGTCAACACTCATCATCCCTAGATTCTGATTGCCTCTCGCTCTGACGGCAACCGATCCAGCCTGCATTTCCTTATCGCCTATTGCCAAAATATAAGGAATTTTCTGCATTGCGTTTTCTCTTACTTTATGGCCTATTTTTTCATTTCTTGAATCAAATGTAACTCTTATACCGGCCTTTTTCAATTTTGCAATAACTTCATTGCAGAAAGGTTCGTGTTCCGCGGCTATATTTAATACTGCCGCCTGAACGGGCGAGAGCCATACAGGCAAAGCGCCTGCATAATGTTCAAGAAGAACTCCGATAAATCTTTCAAGAGAACCCATCAAAGCTCTGTGAATCATATAAGGTCTTGCTT
Source organism: uncultured Elusimicrobiaceae bacterium (assembly GCA_964436195.1). Taxonomy (GTDB): domain Bacteria; phylum Elusimicrobiota; class Endomicrobiia; order Endomicrobiales; family Endomicrobiaceae; genus Proruminimicrobium. The sequence goes on along the minus strand of CAYTCB010000052.1, from coordinate 7,370 downwards.
TTTTGCCTTCTTTATCTATGTAATAAATATCGAATCTTTCGGGAAGATTGAAATCAAACTGTATCGTTGAACACTGCCACAGTCTTCCGATTGCGTCTTTTATTTTTATGTCTATTTTCGGGCCGTAAAAAGCTCCGCCGCCCTCGTCAACTTCATATTCGTAGCCTGTTTTTTTCAAAGCGTTTTCAAGAGAAGCCTGCGCCTTGTCCCAGTTTGCTATTTCGCCGACATATTTTTTCTCAGGTCTTGTAGCAAGATAAATCTTGTAATCCTGAAATCCGAACATTTTCAAACAGTTTATCGCCATTTCAAAACATGTGATAACTTCCTGTTCAAGAAGTTCAGGCTGGACTATGATATGTCCGTCGTCCTGAGTAAAACCTCTTACTCTCAGAAGTCCGTGCAAAACGCCTGATTTTTCAAATCTGTAAACAGTTCCGAGTTCCGCGTATTTTATGGGAAGCTCTCTGTATGAGTGCAGTTTTGTTTTATAAATCATCAAATGCATAGGACAGTTCATCGGTTTTACGCGGTAAGGCTTTCCTTCTATTTCCATCGGAGCATACATATTTTCGGAATAAGTCTGAAGATGTCCGCTTATCGCAAAAAGTTCTTCGCTCGCTATATGAGGAGTAAGTAAAAGCTCGTAATTATTTTCAACGTGGAATTTTTTCCAGTTTGATTCTATAACGTCTCTTAAAACCGCGCCCTTGGGATGCCACAAAATAAGGCCGCCTCCGACAGCGTCGTTCACGCTGAAAAGGTCAAGTTCGCGCCCGAGTTTTCTATGGTCTCTTTTTTGGGCTTCTTCTATTTTTTTTAAATAATCGTCAAGGTCCTGTTTTGTAAAAAATGCAGTTCCGTATATTCTCTGAAGCTGCTCTCTGTTTGAATCTCCTCTCCAGTAAGCGCCCGCTACGGACAATAATTTAAAATGTTTTATTTCACCGGTTGATTTAACGTGAGGCCCTTTGCATAAATCGGTAAAATCGCCGGATTTATAGAAAGAGACCGAGTCTCCTTCAACCGCTTCGGCAAGTTCTTTTTTATACTTTTCGCCTTTTTCTTCAAAAAGCTTTATCGCTTCCTGTTTTGAAACAGCCGTGCATTCAAAAGGAGAATTCTTTTCGGAAATCTCTTTCATCTTCTCTTCGATTTTTACAAGATCTTCAACTGTAAAAGGTTCTTTTCTGTCAAAATCATAATAAAAGCCTTCTTCAATCGCAGGGCCTATCGCCACTTTTGTGCCGGGAAATAATTCCAAAACGGCAGCAGCCATAACGTGCGACGCCGAATGTCTTAATGTTTCTAAATTCTTTTCTTTTTCCATATTGCTACTTCCTTTAATAAATCCGAAAGCCTGCAGGCTTTTAAACTTGCAGGCTTTTGATTTTCATGTTTTTAAGCAAATTTCTTTTTTAATCCGTCAAGCTGGTCTTTCAGCTCTTTCGGAATTCTGTCTCCGAATTTCGAATAAAATTCTTCAATCATCGGAATTTCTTTTTGCCATTCTTCTTTTGAAACGCTCAAAAGTTTTTCAACAGTCTCTTTTGAAATATCAAGACCTGACAAATCTAATTCATCTATTTTAGGGAAAAGTCCGAGCTCTTTCTTTTCTCCCTCGACTTTGCCTTCAATTCTGTCTATCATCCATTTTAATACTCTTGAATTATCTCTGAAACCCGGCCACATAAATTTGCCGTCTTTATCTTTTCTGAACCAGTTTACCATAAATACTTTAGGCAGTTTTTTGGCTCTGTTTTTAAAAGTCAGCCAGTGTTTGAAATAATCGCCCATATTGTATCCGCAGAAAGGAAGCATCGCCATAGGGTCTCTTCTTACTACGCCGGCCGCGCCAGACTGGGCTGCCGTTGTTTCAGAACCTATGATTGAAGCCGTAAATACTCCGTGATCCCAGTTTTCGCATTCATAAACGAGAGGAATCGTGCTCTGTCTTCTTCCTCCGAATATAATTCCCGATATAGGAACTCCGAGCGGATTTTCATATTCAGGAGACATCGTAGGGCAGCATTTTGCCGAAACGGTAAATCTTGAATTAGGATGAGCGGCGGGTTTCCCGGAAGCTTTATCGTACTTTGCCCCCTGCCAGTCTGTCAGATTTTCAGGTTTTTCATCAGTTAACCCTTCCCACCATGGAGAATTGTTATCGTTATCTACGGCAGTATTTGTATAAAGCGTAGGGAAAAATTTATCGCTCTTTAAAGTTTCAACCATAATCGGATTTGTTTTCATGCCTGTTCCCGGCGCTACTCCGAAAAATCCGGCTTCAGGGTTAATCGCATAGAGCTGTCCGTCAGGCCCTACGTTAATCCAGGCTATATCATCGCCCAGCGTCCAAACTTTATATCCCTTAAGAACAGGGTCTAACAGAGCAAGATTTGTCTTTCCGCATGCAGACGGGAAAGCGCCCAGAAAATAAGTCGTCTTTCCGTTAGGCGCCTGAACTCCTATGATTATCATATGTTCGGCAAGCCATCCTTCTTTGCGGCCGAGATACGAGGCCGTTCTGAGCGAATAACATTTCTTGCCCAAAAGCGCGTTTCCTCCGTAACCGGAACCGAAACTCATTACCGAATTTTCATGAGGGAAATGCATTATAAATCTTCTTTCCGGATTAACTTCTCCTATTGAATGAATTCCTTTAAAGAAATCATCTGAACTTCCGATTCTTTCAACGGCAACATCTCCGACTCTTGCCATTATTCTCATGCTGAGCGCTACATACAGCGAATCTGTAACCTGAGCGCAGTTTTTGGCATAATTCGATTTAGGATTTCCCATAACAAAAGGAATTACGTACATCGTTCTTCCTTTCATACAGCCTTTAAAAAATCCGTTCATCTTTTCTTTTGCCTGAGAAGGGTCCATCCAAATGTTATTTGAACCGGCGTCATCTTTATCCGGCGTGCAAACAAACGTGAGATGTTCTGTTCGGGCAACATCGTTAGGGTTTGATTTGTGCCAATAGGAATTAGGAAATTCCTTGTCATTAAGTTTAGTCAGGATAGGCGTCCCGTTAACAGTCTCGGTTTCTGCCATCTTAGCCAGTTCTTTTGCTTCTTTGTCGGAACCGTTCATCCAGTAAACTTTGTCCGGCGTCATCAAATCTGTTAAATCTTTTACCCACTTTTGCAACGGTGTTGTCATTTTTTCCTTACCTCTTGATTAAAAATTGAAGCTCTCTTTGCTACCGTTAAGTAGAGCTCCACTTCTTAACGGCTTGCTGCTATGCCCAAACTTTTTTCTTGGCGCACGTCTCCGTAATTTTAGTAGGATATACGTCTTCTGTTAATTCTTCAGGATTAAACCACAGTTTAATTTCTCTTTCGGCTTCAAGCGGATCCGAAGAACAGTGGACTACGTTTTCATAAACGCCTTTCGTTGTTATTCTTCCGTAAGCTCCTCTTATTGAAACGGGATCTGCTTCTTCGGGATTTGTGGCTCCCGCAATTCTTCTCATTCTTGCTATCGCGTCTTCTCCCTGATAAACAAACGCAAATACTCTGTCGTAGGGCGCTCCGTACATTTTGCCCTGTATATAATCTATAAGCTCGTTAAAAAAAGGTTTATCGCTGAGCTGTTTATAATGCTCGGCTGCAAGCTCCCTGCTGACTTTAACTGCTTTTGCTCCTATAATCGTCAGTTTTGCCTCGGAAAGCTTAGTCAGAATATTACCGGTAAGCGATTTTTTTACTCCGTCCGGCTTGATCAAAATCAAAAGTCTTTCAATTGCCATTTTTCCCCCGTAATTTTTTAAATATAATTGTGTGGTATTATATAATAAATATATCTTTTTTTGCAACGATATTTCTTTAAATTCCCTTGAACGCCTTTACCAGTATTCTCTTATCAACTTTTTGAGTGAAAAAGCTTACTAAAGGCACTACAAAAAACGGCAATATCATGGCAATGCTTGCCGAAAACGGAGACTTTGCCGGACCGAGCGAATAAAATAAAACTATTGCCGTGGCAATTCCTGTTATCATCCCCGCTTTTGCTCCGATAAGGGTCGCTCTTTTCCAAAATAATCCGTAAAAATAAGGGGCAAGAAAAGCACCGGCTATAACGTTTCACGACAATGACATCAGTGTTACTATAAAAGAAAATTCATACCTTGCAATAAAATAAGAAATAACTACAAAAACTCCGCTCAAAAATCTTATCATCATTACCGAATTTTTGCTTGAAATATTAGGATTGATATTGCCCTTATACAAATCTATTGAAACGCTTGAGGCTGACACAAGAATCAATGACGATATTGTAGACATAGAAGCCGACAAAATCAAAAGCAGTATAAACGCTACGAGAACTTCCGGCAGATAAGTAACCAAAAGCTGCGGTATCATCTGGTCAAACTGAGGTTTGCCGGCCGCGCTCATAATCGGAGCATCAAAAAACACATGAGTAAGAGCTCCCGTGTAATAAGCGCATGCGGTAATTATCGCCGCAAAAAGGAAAGTAGTCCATGCGGCCATTTTTATAACTTTTTCATTTTTAACGGCATAAAACTTCTGAATCATCTGGGGCATGCCCCATACTCCGAAAGAGGTCATAAATATCAAAGACGCCAGGAGCATATAATCGGGTTTTGCAACAGAATATACATGTTTATAATAATTGAGAGAAACTGTCTCTATTGCAGCCGACAATCCTCCGGCTTTTGCCGTAAGGATAAGAGCCATTGCTATTGCTCCGACAAGCATTATAAAACCCTGTATAAAATCCGTTACGGTAACGGCAAAATAGCCGCCGAGTATAAGATATATACCGGTTATCGTCATAATAATCAATAACGCGGAATCGAAAGAAATATTAAAATTTACTTCAAACAAATAGCCGAGCCCTTTAAAAACAGACGCCGAATACGGAAGCAAAAACATAAATATCAAAACTGCAGCGATTATTTTTATATATTTGCCGTTATATCTTGCCTGCAAAAATTCCGGCATTGTCATGGCGTTTAAGTTCTGGGACATTACTCTTGTTCTTCTTCCTAAAATTGTCCATGCCAAAAAAGAACCGAACAAAGCATTTCCGAGCGCAATCCACAAAACGTCAAATCCGTATTTCCAGCCGAACTGGCCGGCAAATCCTATAAATATTACGGCTGAAAAATATGATGTGCCGTATGCAAACGCAGAAACTAAAGGTCCTATATTCCGTCCTCCTAGAAAAAAATCGTTAAGCGTTGCCGTTTTTTTCATTCCCCAAAAACCGACGGCTATCATCATTATCACAAAAACGCTCACCATTACAATTGCAATCATTAACTCCCCCGTTTATATATTAATTCGATTAATTGTACAGCTGCTCTGCCGTCAAAGCTTTAAAACCTATATCAGATAAAAGAGTTTCGGCTTCGGGCTGGTTTTCAATTTCCAATATTATTGCGGCTGTTTTGCCGTCGCTTAAAAGGAAACCGTAACAATCTTCTATATTAACGCCTTTTGACGCCAGTTTATTAAGAAGAACATTAAAACTGCCGGGCTTATTATCCACAATAACGCCTACAATATGCCTTTTTGTCACAGTAAATTTATTTTGTTTTAGAACTTCAAAAGCCTTTTCAGGGTCGTTTACAAGCAGTTTCATGACTCCGAAATCTCCCGAACTTGCAAGGGACATCGCTCTCAAATTGATATTGTTTTCAAATAAAATACTTGTAATTTTTTCAAGTTTGCCGGGACTGTTAACTAAAAATACAGATATGTGATAAAGCATGCGCACCTCCGTAAAAATAAAACTTCTTTACTTCTTTCTCAAATCAAAAACTCTTTTTGCTTTTCCTTCTTCAACAGGAAGGCTTCCTGCGTCTACAAACTGAATGGCAGGACTTACTCCTATTTCCTGTTTCAGCTCGTTTTCAAGTTTATGCTGCAGTTTTTCAATATCTTCGAGAGTCCCGCTGAACGCGTCATTGTTAATTTCTATTTTAATGCGGAGTTTATCCATGAAATTCTGTTCGAGAATTTCTATAACGTAATTTTTGCCTGCCTCGGGTATAGCCATAATCGTTTTTTCAATCTGTATCGGGAATATATTTACTCCGTTTATTATCATCATATCGTCGGTTCTTCCGGTAATTCTTGCTATTTTTCTGTGCGTTCTTCCGCATGAACATTTTTCGTTTATTATTCTGGTTAAATCTCTCGTCCTGTATCTTATAAGAGGCATCGCCTGTCTCTGCAAAGTCGTAAAAACAAGTTCGCCTTCCTGCCCGTCCGGCAAAACTTCAAGCGTTTTGGGATCAACGATTTCCGGATAAACAAAATCTTCCCAGACGTGAAGCCCGTTCTGGCACTGGCATTCAAAAGCTACTCCCGGCCCGCATATCTCGGATAATCCGTAAGAATTAAAAGCTTTTATTCCGTAAAGTTCTTCTATTTTTTTTCTCATCTCTTCGCTGTGCGGCTCGGCTCCGATAAAAGCAATTCTTAAATTCAAATCTTTTTTTACGTTTATATTCATTTCCTCTATAGTCCTGTATAATCTTAAAGCGTAGCTCGGCAGTATATGCATAACGGAAGTTTTAAAATTCTGCATAAACCAAACTTGTCTTTTGCTGTTGCCGGGACCTACAGGTATAGTAAGCATTCCAAGTTTTTCCGCTCCGTAATGAAATCCTATGCCGCCCGTAAACAGTCCGTATCCCATAGTGTTTTGAAAAACGTCTGTGTTTCTTGCTCCGGCAGTATACATGCATCTTGCCGATAAATTAGCCCAGTTTGAAATATCTTCCGCGGTATGAAAAACAACAGTAGGATTTCCGGTAGTCCCTGACGATGAATGAAGCCTTACGGCATTTTTCAAGTCCGTGGCAAGAAATCCGTAAGGGAAAGCCGCTCTTAAATCTTCTTTTGTGGTAAACGGAAGATTTCTTACTTCTTCAAGCGATTTTATCGAATCTGTTTTCTCAAGCTGTTTTTTGTAAAATTGCGAATTTTTTGCAATTTTTATTGATTTGTTGATATGGTCCAACTGAAACTTCCGGAGTGCGCCTGCGTCCATCAATTCAATTTCTTTTTGCCAAAACATAAATTTTACCTTTAATATTTCTGAGTTTTTATATATAATAACAGCAAATAATACGGTTGTGATTATAACAAATTTAACACAAAGATTACACATATGAAATATAATAAAGTCGGCATAATTTTCAACGAATCCAAAACAAAAGCCGCGGAATATGCCCGCACAATAGAGAAATGGCTTCTTGAAAGAAATATCGGCGTAAAAAAAATCTCCAAATATCTGACAAAAAATCCTGAAATAGACTTTATAATTTCGCTTGGCGGCGACGGCACTATGCTCAAAACAAGCAGAATAGTATCGCCTTTTTCAATACC
>CAYTCB010000051.1:0-9003 GCA_964436195.1 uncultured Elusimicrobiaceae bacterium | reverse complement strand
TCGGCAACGGCAATTTCAAGAAGAATGAAATATCCGTTGTCTTTTTATGAAGTTCTTGTTCTTTTGAAAGACAGTTTAATTAAAGACAATACCTTTGAGTTTTTTAAACAGAGTTTTGCAAATTTTGCTATTGATATATTCTGCGGTTATTATGAGTTTATGGATATTAAATTTAAAAAAGATTATCTTAAAAATCTGAATATTCAAAATATTGATATAAGCAGTGCCGGATATAAATATTTTTTAAACAAAAAACATTGCTTCTTATATATAATCCTTTCGCATAAATCGTTAATTCTTTTTTCTACGCCTGTTTTTCCTTATGCCCGCAAAATAAAGAGACTGTTCAAATCTTTATTTAAAAGCAAATATAATTTGCCATTTTAGTAAATAATTTTATATATTATTCCTGCAGGCGGCAGATTATAAAACCTGCGTATTATGGACAAGAAATAACCCTTTATTTTTAATCTGAAAAAAATTAACAGCAACAGGAGGTTATTTGTGTCCCGACCCATAAAATTAGAAAATCTTTCATTATCCTTTAATCATAAAATATGTTTTGAAAATTTTAATGCCGTTATAAATTCAGGCGATAGAATTGCCGTTATAGGAGATAACGGCAGCGGGAAAACTGCGCTTGTAAAAACGATTGCAGGCTTTACCGGACTTTTGGAAGGGGAAATAGATGTGCCTGACGGAATTAGCATCGGATATGTTCCTCAGACGATAGAAAATTATCCGCAGTTAAGCGGAGGAGAGCGCTTTAATAAGGCTTTAAGTTCGCAGCTGGCTGACAATCCCGATTTGCTTATTCTTGACGAGCCTACAAATCATCTTGATATTTATAACAGAAAATCTCTTATGGATATGCTGAAGCGTTTTGGCGGCACTTTGATAATTGTTTCGCATGATGAGGAACTTTTGAATAAAAACGCCGATATTTTATGGCATATAGACGGCGGCGAAATAAAAATTTTCAGAGGCAAATACAGTGACTACAAAGCAAACTCGGCAATGATTAAAAGTTCTCTTGAAAATGAACATAGAACTCTCCAAATGGAAAGAAAAATGATGCATGAGAAACTTATGCGCCATCAGGAACGCTCTTCAAAAAGCCGTAAAAGAGGAGAGAAAAAAAAAGAAGAAGCAAAATGGTCGCCCGTGACGGCTGGTGCCAAGGAAAGCGGGGCTCAGAAAGTTGCAGGAAAACAAAAAAGAGAAATAACGGAACAAAGTAAAGATATAAACGAACGTTTGGCAGCTTTAAGAATTAATGAAACGCTAAAGCCGTCATTTTATTTAACGCCTTCATCGGTCTCTTTTAATCTCTCGGTAGCCGGAGGTTCGGCCGGATATGAAAACAACGAAGTCCTTACGGAGATCAATATTTCAATCGCCGCAGGCCAAAAAGTCGCTCTTATAGGAAGAAATGCTTCCGGAAAAACTACGCTTCTAAGAGCTTTAACCGGCGAAAAAGAAGTATTAAAAAGCGGAGTGTGGATAACGCCTAAAAAAGAAAATATAGGGTATCTTGACCAGCATTATTCAAATTTGGATTATAATACCACTGTAATAGATTTTATATCGGCAATTGTTCCGCAATGGACTCACCGTGAAATAAGAAAACATCTTAATGATTTTCTTTTCAGAAAAAATGAGGAAGTAAACGAGGAAATATCTCTTCTGTCAGGCGGAGAGAAAGCAAGACTTTCTCTTGCGGCTATTGCCTGCAGAGTTCCGCAGCTTTTAATTCTTGACGAAATAACTAACAATATCGATATGTCTGCTAAAGAGCATATAATTCAGATATTATCAGGATATCCCGGATCTGTTTTGCTTGTTTCCCACGAACCGGAATTTATAAAAAAAACAGGAATAAAAGATATTTATATGGCGGAAAATAAGAAAATAAAAATTTGCCGTTTAGATACAGTATAGCTATGCCGTATCCGGCTTTACGATTTGTCGTCGTAAAACCGGATGTTTTTGCCAATAAAGATTTTTATTTTTTGGGCAGAGTGACAGTAAGAGTGTTTTCCGCCAGTTCATACTTGATTTTTTGTTTGTCGACGTCAGCAGGTATGGGCAAAGTTTTCATAAACGATTCAAAACTTTTTGATTTAATGTAACTGTCCTTGGATTTTTCTTCGGTTTTTTCGTAAGATTTTTCGCCTTTTAAAGTTATTGAAGTATCGTTTATGTTTACGCTTATTTTTTCTTTGTTAAAATCTTTTACGTCAAATTGTATTACATATTTGTCTTTTTCGTTTTTCATTTTAAAAGTATCGTCATAATTGATCGTATTGGTGAACAAAATTCCGTTTGACTCATTGTTTTGTTTTAATGAATTCTGAAAAAGAGAATCCATAGTCGCCTGCATTCTTGCAACTTCCGCAAAAGGATTCCATATTCCTGAATTATTTTTAAGAGCTGTATTTTCTTTTTCCAGAGCCGTTATTTGTTTTTGTAAAAGTTCAACCTGTTTTTTTAAGTCTTCAATCCCGTTTGCGGCGTTTTTAGAAGCATAAGCGCCGGCCTGAAAAATAAAAAATGCGGCAAATGCGGCCAAAAACATTTTTTTAACCGAAACTTTTTTAAACATAAAATTTTCCTCCTAAAAATAGTTAATTTTTAAAAATATTATTTTATTTCTATCTTTTTGGACTTTAATTCTTCGCTTTTCGGCATTGTTATTTTAAGTATGCCGTCCTTATAATCGGCTTCCGTTTTATCTTTGTCTATGTTTACGTTAAGTTTAAATTTTCTGTAATAATTACCTGCGCCGCGTTCTTTGAAAAGAATATGATGCTGTCCGCAGCATTCTTCGGTTGCGGATTTTTTTCCGGATATTGTCAGTTCGTCCTGTCCGAACTCAACGTTTATGTTTTCTTTTGCTATTCCCGGCATTTCCAAAAACATGCATATGTCTTTTTCCGATTCATGTATATCGGCTGCGGGACTTTCGTAAATGTCTTGTAAATTTAAATTATTCATTTTTTTCTCCTTTAAAATTTTTTCCCAGAAAGAGACCGGCTGTATATTATCTGACTTTTATTTGTATTTGTTTAGTTTTAGCTTCTTCTTTTTTAGGAAGAACTATTTTAAGTACGCCGTCTTTATAATTCGTATCCGCTTTTGAAATATCCGTTTCGCACGGCAGACTTATTGATTTGCTGAAACTTCCGTAAAATCTTTCCGTGTGGATAAAATCTTTTCCTTTTTCCTGCGTTTCCTGCTTTTTTTCTCCTTTGATCGTCAAAATGTCTCCGTGTACGGATACTTCTATGTCTTCTTTGTTTACGCCTGGAATATCCGCGACTATAAACACATCATCTTTTGATTCTTTAACGTCTATTGCGGGACTCCATGCCGATTCAAGCAAATCATCAGTATCAAACCAGTGCGATAGAGACGTGTTGAACAATCTGTTTATTTCGTTTTGAATGTTCGCCAAATCGCCGGCTTTTTCTTTTTTTCTCCAAGGGATTAAGTTTGTCATAATAAATACCTCCTGTTTCTTTTACCGCTTAAAATTATACCGGGCTCTCTTTCTGTTTTCTTTATTTTATTTATAATTAGCACTTTGCGTGAAAGAGTGCCAATTACAAAGGCAAAAAAATATATGCCGTCAGTCAAATAAATTTGAAAATTTCATTAAAACTTTTAAATCTCTTATATCCAAATTTTTTTCTTCCATAATATCATGAATATATTGCAATCTATCCAAATCTTTGTGAGAATACAATCTTGTTTTTCCTTGGCTTTTATGAGGAATTACTATTTTATTTTTATCAAGCATTCTTAAAGTCCATTCCGGTATCTTTATCAATCTGCATACGACGCTCATTCCGTAAACAGGTTCGTCATATTCAATTATTATTTTTTTTACGTTTATTTTTTTCTTCATAAAGCCCGTTTCAAATTAATATTCAATGTGATTGTAATAAAATTATATAACTTTGTCAAGTCATCTATCTAATTTAATAAATTAGATTATCTAATTGATATAAGATTACGGCAATATAAAATAAAAATTTTTAATAACTGTTTTAAAATTCAGGTTTTCTTTTTAAAACAAGAAGAATTTTTATATCTTCAATAATTTTAACTCTGTCAACCGTTAAAAGCAGCCATTTGCCGTCATGGTAAGTCTCGGCTTTTCTGTATTCGTCTTGCGTGCCGGCTGACAGAGTATTAATAATTTTTTCGGTTTTTTCTCTTTCTTCGGCTCCGAAAACAATTAAAAGTTTAAAACGGTTTCTTTCCGGAACAAAAGTACAGAATGATTTGTTTTTTTTATATCGAAGCACCCAGCCGTGTTTTTTGCCGCCGTATATCCATTGCGGATTGAATATTTTAGGATATTTTTGGTTTATCCAGCCTTCAAGTTCCCGCCAGTATGCAAAGGCTTTGGCCCCTATCCAATCTTTAATTTTTTTATCATCGGGAAAACTATCTGAATCGGTTATTCTGCCGGTTTCGGTTTCCATTTACTTAGTTTTATTCAATATTTCCGTTATTATTTCATCAAGCTGTTTGTTGAATTCATCCGGTTTTTCAAGCATAAGAAAATGGCCGACGCCGTGCATTATGTGAACATTAAATTCGCTGACATATTTGCGGTTTCCTTCCGCATTTGTAGGCCATAAATCGGCGTTTAAACACCAAACGGGAGTTTTGATATTCGGAGGATTTTTTATATAGGAAGTTTTAAACATTTCTTCCATTGCGCTGATTGCGATTTTCGGATCAGCTGAAGCCATTTTGTGAACTATAGAGTCGACAAATGCCGGATTTGAATCTTTTACAAACATATTCCTTATAAAAGAATCTGCCGTTTTTTTAAAGTTTTGTTTAAAAGGTTTTACCACTTCAGCAACTTGTTCAGGCGTGTATTCTTGTTCAAAATTCTGCATTGTATCAATACCGACAAGAGCCGTTATTTTATCGGGAATGATTTTTGCCGTTTCAATAATTACGACTCCGGCCATTGAATGTCCGAGCAGAATGATTTTAGAAGCTTTTATTTTATTTACCACGGCGGCGACGTCTTGACCGAATAATTCCATGGTATAAATTGTGCGCTGTTTGCCTGATTTTCCGTGTCCGGCCAAATCTAAAGTTATTACTTTATATTTTTTATCAAAATAGGGAATTTGTCTTTTCCATGCCGTTTGGTCGCAGCTCCAGCCGTGTATAAAAACAAGAGCAGTATCTCCTTTGCCGTATGAGGAGTAAGATATTTTAATGCCGTCTTTTGAAACTGCTGTTCCGGTTTGGCAATAAACTGCTTCTGTAAACAGAAAACTTACGGCAAGAAACAACATCACCAAAAAAATAATTTGTTTTTTCATAATACCTCTTAACGTTATATTAATTTGCGGCAATAATTTCTTCAAGAATTTCGGATGCGTCTTTTACAAATTTCTGACAGAGAGTTTCAGAAAGCTTTTTATCCGCAAATTTTTTTCTTTCTTCGGGATTTCCCAAATCATATCCTAAAAGCTCTTTGCAGTTTATTGATTTATTGCGCAGTTTGAACTTTTGCGAAAAATCATTTTCAAGAGCAAAAAGTTTTTCTTTTGCTTCTTTTGATGCGGCATATTTTAATCCTAAAATTATAAATGCTCCGGTTACCGCTCTGCATGTCTGGCTCATCCTTGCCATTCCGCCTGAAAAAGGCGTGGAAATTTTTAATGCAAGCGTTTTATCAATGCCGGATTCCGGTCCGTATGCAAGAAGCATTGCCTGAGAACAGCTCAACCCGCTTTTAAAATAATCAACAGCCTGATCAACTTTTGATTCCATTTTATTTAAATTCTCCTTATTTTAATTTTTCCATGAAAATCACTTCTACTAATCCGCCGCAGCCGGACTTTTTTTCTCCAAAGGTGGAATATCCGAGTTTTTTGTACAGCCTTATATTTTTTTCGCTTTTTGCGCCGGTAAAAAGTTCAAAACGCTTTGTCTTAAAATATTTTTCTATCTCTTTCATAAGAAGCGTTCCGATTCCCCGGTTTTGCATTTCTTTTGAAACGGCAAGTCTTCCTATATAACACGTTCCGTCTTTTTCAAAAGCCCTCACGGCGCCTGCAATTTTTCCGGACTCTACAGCTTTCAAAAATACATGTGTTTTAAAACACCGGCTTATTTCTTCAATTGTTTCTTTAAGAGGCAAAATATCGTAATTGTTATAAATTTCCGCTTCAATTTGAAAGGCGGCTTTTTGTAACTTTAATATTTCCGAAGCATCTTGTTGCGATGCCTGTAATATTTCCATTTTATAAATCCTTTAAGCCGGCCAAAAAACGCGCCGTATTGACGTTTCGCAGCGTCATATATTTGTAAAATTTACAGCCGATTAATTTATTAAGGCGGCTTTTATTATAATCTTTTCTTGAAAGATTCCAGAAAACGGCGCCTTTAACGTAACGTATATCTGCAACATCTTTATTAAACGGCAGTTCCGTAACTATTTTTTCAGAATCGAATTCTTTAAATAAATAAGCTATGTCAGTTCTTTGGTTTTTGTCGTTCTGCCAGCCGTCAGGAATTGCTTTTGCTATTTTTTTTATTTCTGTTTCAGTTTTTATAAGAACGGGGATTTCAAAGTCAAATTCATGTTTTAATATTTTTGTAACGTCTGCGCTTACGGTGTTTTTTGATTTTGGCGATTTAAAAATAACGTTTCCGGAATTTATATAAGTTTCAACATCAGTTAATCCGAGTCTTTCAAAAACAAGTTTAAGCTTTTTCATGTCAACGCGTCTTTGTTTTCCGGCGTTGATGCCTCTGAGCAAAGCTATATACTTCAAATTATACTCCGGCAGGCAGTTTTTTTGTCATTAATTTTCTGTAATTTATTTTATGGCCGTCGGCTATAAAAATTCCGTCGCCCACCGCGTGGAACATTCGTTTTTCCTTGCGTTCGTCGTTAGTCCATGCGGCGATTCCGTTTAATACGAAAATATTATGTTTTTTTATGTGGTCAACAACCTTGCATTCTATATTGGCTATGCATTCTTTTATAAGAGGCGCTTTAACATTTTTTGCTTTTAAAGGCGTCAGATTAAATTTTTTAAATTTATCGATATCTTTGCCGGAACAGCTGCCGGCTCTTATTACCTGCTCGGATATGTCAACGGCAGGTATGGATATGACGCATTCTTTTGTTTTTACAAGAGCTTTATATGAGTGGTTCCACGGACCTGTTAAAATTGCAAACTGAGGCGTAAAATCCATTACCATATTCCATGATATTGTCATTACGTTGTTTTTTTTGCCGTCAAACGTGGTTATCATTATTACGGGACCGGGCTCTATGAGCGTAAAGGCTTTTTCCAGCGGGAGTTTTTTCATTTGTGAGCCTCCGTATATTTTATTAAGCATATTATATAAAATAAAAAATTCAAAAAAACATTTTAAAAGAGTTATAATATCACTCAGGCGTATTTAATCATTATTTATCTTTATAAAAAATGAAAATTAAAAATATAAAAGGATTTTACAATGAACACTTCGGATTTTCCGGCATCGGATTCTTCAGGTTCCAAACCGCACGATGATAAAAAAGCAAAAGTATTGAAATTATTTTCCATATCGGCTGCGCACGGTTTAAACGACTGGTACACAAATTATCTTCAGACGCTTGTTCCCTTTTTTGTTGCGGCGGGATTCAGCATAAGCAAGACTGCGGCTTTAATTTCGGCTTTTACAATAAGCTCGTCGGTTTTGCAGCCTATGTTTGCATATCTTGTCGATAAAAAAAATAAGAGATGGATGGTATATGTCGGAACTGTCTGGATGGGAACATTATTAAGTTTGATAGGTTTAATAGACAACTATACATTGCTGTTTGTAACAGTAACGCTTGCAGGGTTCGGAACTGCGGCCTTTCATCCGCAGGCCTCGGCAATGGTTACCTCAATCAGCGGCAATAAAAAAGGATTGTATCAGTCTATATTTGTTACAGCCGGGAATATCGGATTAGCATTTACTCCTTTAATTGTAGTCCCGTTTGTGAAAAATTTCGGATTAAAAGCCACGCCAGTATTTATAATTCCCGGACTTTTGGTAGGCGTTTTGTTATGGTTTACTTCTCCTAAAATGGATAAGAAACAGCACAGCGTTGATCATTCGACTTTAGAGGCTTTGAAAAGCAATTGGAAGAGCCTGACTAAAATAGTTATAACTGTATCGACGCGTTCTCTGGCATTTTTCGGATTAATCTCGTTTTTGCCGTTATATCTTCAGGGGAAAAATATTTCAATTACGGTCAGCAGCCATTTGCTTTTTATAATGTTGTTCAGCGGCGCTGCCGGAGGTCTTATAGGCGGCCATTTATCCGATAAATTCGGCCGTAAGCCGGTTATAGCTTATTCTCTTATGCTTGCCACTCCTTTTTTATGCGGATTTATATTAACCCATGGTATATTAAGCGTAATTTTTCTTTCTCTTGCAGGAATGGCGCTTTTATCGTCATTTTCAGTTACAGTAGTCGCCGCTCAGGAAATTTTAACTAAAAATCAGGCGATGGCTTCAGGATTAATGCTTGGATTCGGTATAGGAATAGGAGGACTTGGCGTCAGTTTGATAGGTCTTTTCGCCCAATACGTCGGTTTAAATTATGCAATTTATTTGTTGATTGCATTGCCGTTTTTAGGCGGAAGTTTTTACAGAATAAAAGCGGCATAATCTTTATTAAAATCTTGCTGTAAACAAAATAAATGTCATAAGAATCAATAAGAATATATTCCAAGTTCTTACAACGCTTTTTGCTTTCTCGGTTGACTGAACATCTGAATCTTTTCCGAATATCTTTCCTGCAAATTTAAAATATTTCGCGGTCAGATTTACTATTATATCAGGTTTAATTGCGCTGAAAATACATATTGCGTACAATATCGCAAAAAATATTAAAACCGGCAACGAAAGATTAGGCATAATGACTCCTTGTCAATTCAATTTTTCCGTCAGTCTAATTCTATCAAATTATTTTAA
>CAYTCB010000050.1:0-9210 GCA_964436195.1 uncultured Elusimicrobiaceae bacterium | reverse complement strand
TGAGTATTTTCTGCATCTTAGGAACTACAATCGTGACTCCGTCACATTTTATAAAAGCATCTTCATCGGAATCTATAGCAAACCTAGCATTGTTGTTATAAATTTTCTCCTCATCGCCTGATGATACGACCACCGCAGCATTTATCACGTATGCAAAGCAAAATAAAATCGCAAATGCGAACATAAAACTTTTTTTCATAATTTCCCTCCACTAACAGACAATATATCTTAATTATATAAAATATATTTTTATTATACAATACAACTATTAGTTTTCCCCCTTTCGCTTTTTATCTGGAAAAATAAATATTTTTGTGCTATCATTCTAAAAATTATGAAAAAAATCTGGTATATATTTTTTTTACTTTCAATTTCATTCACTTCCGCAATCTCTTCTGAAATTAAGACGAGAGATGTAATTACTGTCGGCATTATTCTTGAAACGGAATCATTAAATGCGGCATCCGACTCCAAATATACAATAAAAAACAATGATAAAGTTTTAAATTTTTCACCTGGCAATGCGACATTAACCTTGAGAGATGACACCATAACAGCAGGAAAACATTCACTAAAACTGCCTGTCAAAATACAGAGCGGTTCATATATAGTGATCAATAAGAAGATTTACAGAGGCAATATAATATTAAATCTTTCAAAAAACAAAAAATTAAACGTTATAAATGAATTAAATATTGAAGATTATTTAAAAGGCGTCCTTCCAAAAGAAGTAGATCCAAACTGGAATTCTGAGGCATTAAAATCCCAAGCAGTAATAAGCAGAAGTTATGTAATCAAAAATTTAAACAGACATGCCTGTGATAACTTTAACGTCTGCGCGACTGTCCATTGCCAGGTTTACGGAGGCGCTTCCGCGGAAACAGAAGAATGCAATAAAGCCGTTGACGACACAAAATCCGAAATCCTTACATTTAACGGAGAAATCGCACAGACAGTTTTTCACGCCAGTTGCGGAGGATATACGGAAAATCCAAAATATATATGGGATTGGAAAATTGATGTGCCTGATTATCTTAAAGGCATCAGAGATAAATATTGTTCAACCAGCACACACAACAAATGGTGCTCTACCTTAAGCGAGCAGACCATAAGAAAAAAATTACTTAATGCCGGATATAAAGTTGATGAAATAAAAAGCCTTGATTTATCAGGCAAGACCTCGGGCCATGCTAAAGAATTTATAACAATAAAACATAAACAAGGGAAATTAAAATTGAACGCCTATAAATTCAGACTTGCAGTAGCCCCTGATACCATAAAAAGTTCATATATAAAAAATATTAAAAAAGACGGTAAAAATTTTATATTTACAGGTACGGGATGGGGGCACAGAATCGGCTTATGCCAGTGCGGAGCCAAGGTTATGGCGGAAAAGGGATTTTCTTATAAAGAAATTTTAAAACATTATTATCCTGGGACTGAGGTAGAAAGCATTGACTATGAAAAATAATGATATTGTGTTACAAAATTATAATTATGATATGCCTCAGGAACTTATAGCACAGATTCCCGCAGATAAAAGAGACGAATCAAAACTTATAGTGTTAAACAGGCAGTCTCTCAGCATAAGCCATCACAATTTTTCAGACATAACAAAAATGCTCGGCGCAAATGATTTGCTTGTAATAAACACAACAAAAGTTGTACCGGCCCGATTATACGGCAAAAAGAAAACCGGCGGCAAAGTAGAGCTCCTTTTTTTAAACCCCGCCATGCATGGAGCAAGACACCGTATTCTTATGAAACCGTATGTAAAACACGGAGAAAAAATATACTTTGAAGATAATTATGAATGTATTGTGGAACAAACAGACGAACCCGCAAATAAAACCGTACTCTTTAACAATCATGACATTGCTCCTCTTCTTGAAAAACACGGATTTATGCCTTTACCGCCATATATAAAAAGAAAAGATGACCTTGCTCAGAAATTATCTAATCTTGACAGAGAAAGATACCAGACCGTTTACGCAAATGAAAAAGGAGCCATAGCCGCACCTACGGCAGGCCTGCATTTTACAAAAGAAATTTTAAATGAACTAAAAAATAAAAAAGTTGAAATTGCCGAAATCACTCTTCACGTAGGATGGGGCACATTCAAAACAATAGAAAAAGATGATATCACAAATCACAAAATGCTGCCTGAAAAATACATACTCGACAAAATAAACGCAGACAAAATAAATCAGGCTCTGGAGTCACAAAAAAGAATAATTGCAGTAGGGACAACAACTGTCAGAACTCTTGAAACAGTCGCAATGACATCATCGGTTTATGAAAAAAATAAAATTGTAAAAGTTATGCCGTGCAGCGGACAAACTGATATTTTTATATATCCGGGGCATACATTTAAATTAGTAAATTCTATGATAACGAATCTTCATCTCCCGTGTTCAACCCCCCTCATTATGGCAAGCGCCTTTGCCGGGAGAGATTTTATATTAAAAGCGTATGAACAGGCCGTAGAAAAAAAATACAGATTTTTTTCATACGGCGATTCAATGTTTATAATCTGATTTATTTCTTATTCTCTGGATTTACAGGCTGCGCCTCAAAAAGTTTAAATGCGGAGTATTGTTCAAATGTCATTGTATTTCTTATATTTAATTCGGCGTCTATCCACATTTGTTCAATTGCCGAAGAGAGGTATTTTATGTCATCGGCAATTTTTTCAAGCAGATATATATCAACCTTATCGTTTGATTTTGCCAACTCTTCCTCAAAAAGCTTCTTTTTTAAAACCAGCTCTTTATTCAAAACAGAAATTTTAGCATCGTATTCGAGCCTGTAATATTCAATCTTTTTCTGCTGGAAATAGCTAAATTGCGGCGGCTGCGGCAGCAAGTTTTTTTGTACATTATCATCTTTTGAACCAGCCGCCAACGGTTCAAGAAAAAAGACAAATAAAACAACAATAAACAAAAAAATTTTTATTATATTCTTCATTTTATTTGAAAGGTCTTATAAGAAATTATTTTTCTTTTGGAGCAATAATATATTTCTCTATAAGCTCAAAAAGTTCATTATCGTCGAGAGCATTAACTCTGCCGCTATCAAACTGTTTCACTATCTCTTCATTTATTTTTACAATACCGGGATGCGTTTTATCAATTTTATTTTTACCGTCTTTAAAAGCAGGATGTCTTGTATTTATATTATATGCAATTCCGGCAAGACCGGCCCTGTCGGTAATAGCAACTTCAGGCGGCCTGTTCAAAATAGCATGAGTATCAAAAATATTATAAATTTCCTGTTCTTTCAACAGCCCGTCCGCATGTATTCCCGCTCTTGTGCTGTTAAAATGCGCGCCTACAAGAGGCTGCATGCTTGGAATCTGATAATTTAATTCATTTTTAAAATAATTTGCTATTTCAGTTATTACTGAAAGATCCATTCCGTTATTATCGCCTCTAAGAGCTACATACTCTATGGCTAAAGCTTCTATAGGAGTATTGCCTGTTCTTTCTCCTATACCAAGCAATGTTCCGTTTGCTCCAGAACATCCATACAGCCATGCAAAAGTTGCATTCGTCAATGCTCTGTAAAAATCATTATGTCCGTGCCATTCAAGCCAGTCGGAAGGAACGCCGGCATGATGCGTTAATCCGTACATAATACCGTTCACATTTCTGGGCATAGCACATCCAGGATAAGCAACTCCGAAACCCAGAGTATCGCAAGCTCTTATTTTTATAGGCATATTATATTGTTTTGAAAGTTTCATCAACTCGCTTGCAAAGGGAACAACAAAACCGTAAAAATCGGCTCTTGTTATATCTTCAAAATGACATCTCGGTTTTATTCCTTCATCAAGAGCAGCCTTGACGATATCAAGATACATTTCCAATGCCTGTCTTCTGTTCTTTTTTAGCTTAAGAAAAATATGATAATCGGAACATGAAGTCAAAATACCGGTCTCTTCTATGTTCATTTCTTTTACAAGTTTAAAATCGCTTTTTGTAGCTCTTATCCATGAAGTAATAACCGGAAATTTATATCCTTTTTCCTGACATTTTCTTACGGCTTCTCTGTCTTTCTCAGAATAAAGGAAAAACTCAGTTTGCCTTATCATTCCTTTCGGTCCGCCGAGTTTATGCATAAGTTCAAATAAATCGACTATCTGTTTTACAGTAAAAGGAGGAAATGCCTGCTGTCCGTCTCTGAAAGTTGTATCGGTCATAAAAATATTTTCCGGAGGATTCATCGGAACAACCGTTCCGTTAAACGATATTTTAGGAATATCTTTATAACTAAAAGTATCTCTTAGTAAATTAGGCTCTTCAACGTCCTGAAGTTCGAAATGATATTCTTCAGGTTCAAGCATTCTTTTCTCTTTATTGTAAACTAACATCTGACCTCCGTGCAACACTTATTTAGCTGGTAATTATAGTATTTTTTGAACTTTTATACAACGAAAATTTTATTTATAATTATGAATAAAAATTATATAATAATGCTATGATAATTAAAACAAACCAAGATTTTATTCAACATTATTTTGAAGACAGTTCGGGAATGCTAGGAGCACATGCTGAAAATTTAATCATAGCAGAGTCCGCCGATGACGTCATTACGGTTATGAAAGAATCATGTCTTAAAAAAACGCCTGTTACGGTAGTCGGAGGGGCAACAGGGGTAACCGGAGGCTGTCTTGCTTTCGGAGGGACTATTCTTTCAACAGAAAAACTAAATTCAATAGAACCTGTGAAAAAAATATCCGAATACAAGGCGCTGCTAAAAACAGGAGCCGGCGCTTTTGTGAGCGATATTAAAAAATTTGTTTTGGACAACGGATGGTTATATCCACCTGATCCCACTGAAAAAAATGCAACCGTAGGAGGCAATATTTCAACAAATGCTTCCGGAGGACGCGGTTTTAAATACGGCGCGACGAGAGATTACATAAACGCGATAGAAATAGTTTTCCCCGACGGTTCTTTTTCAAAAATAGAACGCGGTTGTATTTTTGCAGATGATAAAGGCGAAGTTATTTTTAACACGGATATCGGGTCAAAAAAAATCAAACTCCCGGCCTACAGTCTGCCCGAAATAAAAAATGCCACCGGTTACTTTAATAGAAAGAACACGGATCTTATAGATGTTTTTATAGGAAGCGAAGGAACCTTGGGCGTAATAGTTTCTGCTGAACTTATTTTGATAAAACCGTTTGAAGCAATGTTCGGCGGAATAATATTTTTTGAAAATAAAAAGAAATCATGGGATTTTGTAGCAGAAGTCAGAAACATATCAAAAGGCTGTAACGAAAAAAACGGCATAAACGCAATGTCTCTTGAATATTTTGACAAAAATGCTTTAACTCTTATAAAAAAAGATTATCCCGTCATACCTGACAATGTTGACGCAGGCATACTTTTTGAACAAGACTGCAGTAAAAACAATTATGATGTTATTTTAGACAAATGGATTAAATTAATTGAAAAATACGGAATCGACATAAACAAAGTTTGGTTTGCAACTAATGAAAAAGAGCAGGAAGAATTCAGAAAATTCAGACATAAAATACCGGAAAGAGTAAACGAGCTTGTAAAAAAATATAAAATACCTAAAGTTGGCACAGATATTGCAGTTCCGCATGATAAACTGGAAGAAATAATAAATTTCTGCGAAGATCTTTTCAACTCGTCAAAACTTACACACCTGACGTTCGGTCATATAGGAGAGAGTCATCTGCATGCAAATCTTATAGCTTCAACAAAACAGGAATATGAAAAATGCAGGCAGTTATATCTTGAAATTGCAAAAAAAGCAGTAACTCTGGGCGGAACAGTTTCAGCTGAACACGGAATAGGCAAAACAAAGCATCCTTTTGCGGAAGCAATGCTCGGCAAAGAAGGCATTGAAGAAATGAGAAGATTTAAACTTTCTCTTGATCCGTGCAACATTCTCGGGCAAAACAATATATTCAAAAAAATTGATCAGTAAATAGCGGCAGATCTTAAAAGATTCTTAAGCATTCTTCTGCATTTTGATACAGGAGAATTGAGTTCAGATATCTTGCGGCGAACGTCATTAAGTTTCAGTTTTGCTTCCTTTTCACCTTCATTGACCATTAAATTAAATTTATTAAATTCGGACCAGGAAATCTGTTTTATATTCGGCTCTATAATCACATCGGCTTCTTTTATAAGTATTTCGTAAAAAAGATGATTCGCTATAAAATTGCATCTGTTCATTATATCCCTTGAATTGACCGGAACGCTTTCAAGTATTTTCAATTTACTTTTAACATCTGAAGCAACAACAAAATCAGCCCCCATAAGCCTTGCGACCGAAACAGGCGTGACATTTACATGAGCGCCGTCCGTATACCAAATTCCGTCTATATTTACAGGCGCAAAAACACCCGGAATTGAAGTAGAAGCCAAAACTATTTTTCTTAAAGGTCCTTTTGTAAATATTTTTTCTTTGCCGTTTGTTATATCGGTAGCAACGCATGCCAGCGGGATTTTCGTATCTTTTATATCGACGTCAGGTATTATAGTGTTAATCATTTCTTCAAGCATTGAATTTGCAAAAAAAGAATTCGAATTATCCTGATCTCCGTACTTTACAAACTGCCTTGCTTTTCTTATAAGACTTTTTGCCGACGGAACCTGAACATCACCCTGAAGTTTCTCCATGCTGAGCTTTGAAAACATATTGTTGAACAAATAATTTTTTAATGTTTTTTGTATTTTATCAACATCCTGGTCTATCGCATAAAGGGCTCCTATGACTGATCCCATTGAAGTTCCGGCTATCATATCAAAAGATATTCCGTTTTCTTCAAAAACTCTCAATATTCCCAAATGAGCCAAACCCCTTGCTCCTCCGCCGCCCAATGCTATAGCTTTTTTCATTTCAGATCCTTTTTTTTGCATAATAAAAAATCAGCCGGCAACATAACCAAGCTGCCCGCACGCAGCGCCGATATCCAATCCTTTAGGCTGCCTTATGTTAACGGTTAAACCGTTTAATTTCAATATTTTTTTAAAATTCAAAATTGTGATTTGATCAGGCATTTTACAGTCGTTCTGATTTGTCTGGTTGTACGGTATAAGATTCACCTGAACCGACGGGTTTATAAGTTCGGCATTTCTCATAAGCCTGGAAAGCCTGTGTGCATCTGCCGAAGTGTCGTTAAAATCTTTGAGCATTATATATTCTATCGTTATTCTGGAATTTGTTTTTTTAAGATAATATCTGCACGCTGCAAGCAAATCAGCTATAGTAGCGTCAAAATTATTGGGAATAATTTTTTTTCTCTGTTTATCGTCGCTGGCATGAAGAGACAATGCAAACCTCGTACCGTACATCGCGTTTGCCAGTTCTTTTACGGCCGGAATAATTCCGACGGATGAAACAGTTATATGTCTTTTGCCTATATTCAATTCATTTTTAGATATTATGCTCTCAATAGCCGAAGTCAAATTTTTATAATTTAACAGCGGCTCTCCCATACCCATAAACAAAACGCCTGAAATCCTTTCTCCCGTGTCGTTTTCTATATGCAGAATCTGTTCAAGAATTTCCCCTCTTGAAAGATTTCTTACATATCTGACTTTTCCGGATGAACAAAATTTACACGATACAGGACATCCTATTTGCGTTGAAATACAAACGGTCTTTCCTGATTCTGACGGAAGATAAACTGCGTATATGCCGTGCGAATCATATGTTTTAAAATTATATCTTATCGTTCCGTCAAGCATTGATTCATGCTTTGTGACATTTTTAAAACTTCTTACCGAAAAAGAAGATTCAAGATTTCCTCTTATATCTTTAGGCAGATTTGAAAAATTATCAAATGAAACGGCTTTCTTTACATAAAGCCATTCTATAATCTGTTTAACTCTGTAATCCTCCGCAACAAAAGGTTTTAAAACGGAATAAAGTTTTTTCGGTTCAACGTCCAGTATAAAAGTTTTTTTTAAAGTTTTCATTAAGTTAATATATCACCTTTGGTATTTTATATTTATTTTCATTTGCGGCATTTGCCATATGTTCAAGCCTTTTTATTCTCTCTTCTACAGGAGGATGCGTTGAAAATAAATTTGCCGCATTTTTTGCCGAAAAAGGAGAAACTATAAACATATGGGCAGACTGAGGACTGACCTGATTGTTTAATTTTGAATTGCCTTGCGCAAGTTTTCTCAAAGCATTTGCAAGAGAAAGAGGATCCTTTGATATTGCGCCTCCTGTTTCATCGGCGATATATTCCCTGGAACGGGATATTGCCATCTGGATTAAAGTAGCGGCTATCGGAGCAAGTATCATAAACAAAATTCCGGCAACAGGATTTCTCTCTTCTCTTCCGCCGAAAAATAAAGCAAACCTTGCCACTATCATTATTGCCCCGGCAACTGTTGCTGCCACACATCCTATTAAAATGTCTCTGTTCTTTATATGAGACATTTCATGGGCTATAACACCTCTTAACTCTCTTTCGTCTAATAATTTCAAAATCCCGTCCGTAACGGCAACAACCGCATGGTCAGGATCTCTGCCTGTTGCAAAAGCATTAGGCATGGGAGTATTAATGTAGTAGAGTTTTGGAACAGGAATCTGAGCTTCTGCAGCCAGTTCCTGCAATATTGCATACATTTTCGGTTCTGAATTCTGTGAAACCTCTTTTGCACCGTACATACTCAAAACAATTTTATCCGAAAACCAATAGGAAGTAAAATTCAGCGCAACAGCAATAATAAATCCTATAATCATTCCCTGTTTGCCGCCTATAATACTTCCGGCCAATATCAATATTAAAGTGAGGACAAACAAGAGCAAAAAAGTTTTAAACGTATTCATAAAAAAAACTCTCCATTAAAAATTTATATTATTATACAAAAATTAAAGATTTTGTTGTAACATTTTTAACAGTGCGAAGTCTAATAAATATATTTTATTAAAAGGAGATACGTTATGACCCATTTCAGAAAGATTTTCATGGTTTCTTTGATGATTCTTCCTTTTTACCTTTCAAACGTTGCTGCCGCCCAATGCCCGCACTGCGCAGAAAAAGGACAAAAAGGGGAAATTTGCAAAATGTGCAAAGAAAGAGACAAAATGGAAGAAAAAATGATGGCAGATCTAAAAGTAACGCCTGACCAAAAAACAAAGCTTGAAGAATTGAAAACAAGCCACAGAAACAAAATTGATGAATTAAAAAAACAGATGGATGAAAAAAGA
>CAYTCB010000049.1:3409-9306 GCA_964436195.1 uncultured Elusimicrobiaceae bacterium | reverse complement strand
GCTCTTCTTTTTTCAAAGCCTCTTCTTCTTTCGCTTTTCTCTTTGCTTCTTCAAGAGCGAATTTTTCCTGTTTTGCTTTTATCTTAGGATCTATTTTTACGATAAAATTCTTATCTTTAATTTTATCGCGCAGTTTCTCGGTGGTAAAATTGGCGGGGTCAAATTCATAAACGCCGCTTGATATTTCTACGGTATATACTTTATCGGGCATAAGTCCGTCGATTATATAGTCGCCGTTTTTATCTGACATAACAAACGAGTTAAAATCATAGTTTATCTTGGCATTTTCAAAAGGCTGTCCTTCATTGCTGACATTGCCTGAAATGGAAAGCAGCCCGGAGAAATTGACTTCCGTATTTTCCTGTATCTGCGTTATCGTCTTTACCGGCTCGACAAATTTAACATTCTTAGATTTTGCAGATATTGTAAAATCTTTTCCGTATCCCAAATTATCAAACGAGTATGCTCCGTTTGCATCAGTTTTAACGGGTTTTGAAATTCCTGTCGCCGATACTTCAACATCTTTAACAGGAGTCTGCCCCTGCATAACCGTACCGTATATTTTGATCTTTTTTACCGACGCGTTAAAATTCTGGCCGTCAAGGTTTTTAGCTAATTTTTTTATAGTTTTATTTTCCGGACTGAACGAATATCCGGGGCTTGAAATCGATATAACATAATCTCTGTATATGCCGAGTTTATTTGTTTTATAATTTCCGTTTTTATCTGTCTTTATCTCTTCAGTCTGATCTTCGGAAACAACTTTTACCGCAGCTCCCGCAAACGGTTTGCCGTTTATCTGAACATTTCCGGAAATAGTTCCGCTCAAAGAAAAATTCATGTTTTCAGCGTCCTGGGTTATCTTTTTGAGTTCCAGAAATTTTGGTTCGGGATTCATTTCCGTATTTATTACGGCAAGAATATAAATGCCGTTTGTTGCAAGTCCGCTTATTTCATAAAATCCTCTTGCGTCGGTTTTATATCTTTTGTTGTTGACGGCTATTTCAACGTCGGGAACGCCTCTTCCCATTGAAGTTACGAATCCTCTGGCATGAATTGATTTTTCAAAATTATAAATCACATCATTATCAAGCTTGTCAGTTTTAAACGGTTCAAACGCAAATCTATCAGATTCAACCGTTACCACATAGGGCCCTTCATAAGGAAGATTATCTATAAAATACGCTCCGTCGTCGTTTGTAAAATATTTGACGGCTCTTGTATTTATCATTAATACTTCGCCTTTGGACGGTTTGCCGCCAATTATAACTTTTCCGCTTATTGAATATGTTCTTTCCGAAACAGAAAAATTTTCATTGACTTTGCTGGCAGTAAGCCCCGTATAACTTCTTGACTGCGGCGTAAACAGAAAACCGGCTTTCGAAGGAGTAAGCGTATAACTGCCGCCGACCGGAAGATTGTAGGCTATGTAGTTGCCGTTTCTGTCTGTTTTGACGGTAAATTCTTTTGTGCCGGTAACTTTTATTTCTATGTCGTTTAAAGGCATGCCGGAAGCCGAAGCTCTTACAAATTTTCCGCTGACCGAAACCTTCTGTTCTTCGGCAGCAATAAAGCCGCTGCACAAAAACAAATTTATAAACAAAAATAACGATATTGCAAGTAATTTTTTCATATCCCGCTTATTTTATTATATTTAACTTACTTTTTCAATAATTTTTAACAAAAATTTTACTTAAATTTAAAGAGTTCTTAAAAAATCGTTTCTGAGCATGCTTTTATCCGACTGTTCTATAACTTTATTGAGCATATTTATTATATTTTGTCTGTCTTTTGGAAATCTTGCGCTTATCGGAACATAGTTTGACGCGTGGTTTGAAAAAAACAGACACGGAAAATCTTCCAATTTTTCAATTATCGTTTTTAATTCTTTTAAAATTCCGAATTCTTTTACAATCTCAAATTCTTTTTTGAGGCACATTTCATATAAAGGCGTATTTTTTGCCACCATTAAGGTCAAAGCCGCTATCTGTTCGGGTTTTGCTTTATTTAAAATTAATGCCGTATTTGATGCATGCTGCAGGGAAAACTTGTTTCCTCCGAGTCCTAAAATAACGGTAACATTTGATTTTATGGCAGCTTCTTTCAGTTTTAAGACGGCGCCGGCATTTTGCTCGGCAGAGCCGTATTTTTTTATCAGCCTGTAAACTTGTTCGTCGCCTGTTTCAAAACCAATATAAACAAGCGACATTTTTCTTGCACGGAGTTCTTTGAGCTCGTCCTGCGTTTTCAACTCTATTGATTTAACGGATGCGTAAAGCGATATTCTTGAAACATGTTTGAATACGGAAATAATTTTATCAAAAATTTTTATAAGGTCTTTCTGCGGAATTATCAGCGCGTCGCCGTCGGCAAGGAATACTTTGCGGACATAAGGGTAATACCTGCCCGCTTTTTCTATATCGGATTCTATTTCTTTAATATCTTTTATTTTGAATTTTTTATCTTTGTACGCAGGGCAGAAAATACATGAATTGTCCGAACAACCCAGCGTAATCTGCAGTATTAAACTGTCGGCTTCGCTCGGAGGCCTGATGACTGTTCCGCTGTAAGAAATCATTTATATATTTTTAAACATCTCTTCCAGTGTTTTTATATTTTTTTCTGTCTGGTCGGCAAGTTCGCCGTTTTGTATTTTTTTGTATGTATCGCGTGCTTCTTTAAATAATGACAACGCTTCATTAAAATCAATAATATCTTTTGTGCGTTCAAATCTTTTTGAAATACAAAGACCTTTATTGTTGTTGATTTTTGCGGCAAGCACCATATTCTTACCGTCTTTCATGGACGAACTGATTTTTGCGTACGCTTTTTCGTAAAGTTTTATAGCCTCTTCATAGTTGTCTGCTGCGACCATTCTTTCCGCTTTTGAGATTGTCCTTGCGATATACAATCTGTTATAAGCGCCGGCCGCATACGAAAAAACATCCGCCAGTACTCCGGATAAAACCAGTCCGGCCACGAATCCGACGATAATCGTCAAATAAATATTTTTCAATTAGAAACTGAAGTTAACGAATACGAATACCGGCAAAAATGTCGGGTTATTCTTTATTATGTTTACAAGACCGATCTGGAGGCCTTTCATTGTTTCCGTGTAGTTTACAAAACCCCACTGAAGACCTTTCATATCTTTTGTTTTATTTACAAAACCGAGCTGAACGCCCTGAAACTGGTCTGCAAAGTTTACAAAGCTCCACTGAACGCCCTGTCCGTCTTTCGTACTTGATACAAGAGCCGACTGCAATCCTCTGAACTTATCGGCCTGCGCATAAATAAAAGCAAGCTGGACTCCGTCTACCGACTGAGTTTCCGTTCCTATAGCAAGTTCAAGTCCGCCTGTATAATCTTCATTAGGAACGCATATGTCGCCCCACAATGAAAGTTTAACAACCTGAGCCTGAGATATTGAAGCTGTGCAAGTCAAAATAGCAGCTACTGCAACTAATCCTAAAAATACTTTTTTCATTTATTTTCTCCTTTTTATGCAACGATATATTTAACATAAAAAAAACTAAACCATTTCTCAGCCATTGACTATTCGCCGTAAACCGTTACGGTAAAAGTCGAATAAAATCCGAGAATTGACGTAGAGTGGTAATCTACATGATGTATTCTCGTAATGCCGGCGCTTTTTGCAGCCGTTTCAATGCTTGCATCCCCTTGAGCAAATAAGCCCATAACAGATGTAGCGATACCTTTTCCTACCTTAGATTTGCCTGAATTTGAAGTAACCGCTTCCGGAGCCTTAACATCCGTGTAAATCAGTCCCATTACAGGGGTTTTAACGGTTGCGCAGCTTGAAACCAAAACAGCCGTTGACAAAAACAATGCAGCAAACAAAAACTTTTTCATTTCTTTTTTCACCTCCGTTATTTTAATAATAAATTACCGACGTCATTAATCAACATTCCGATTCCGGCCTGTGTTTTTGCGCTTACGCTGAAAATATCTTTAGGCGATATTTTCAGATATTGCGAAACTTGGTTTTTCAATTCTTCCAAATTCAAATTAGGTATTTTATCGGTTTTATTAACGACTATTTTAAAATTTATTCCCAGAGACTGAACCCAGCCGAGCATCATAACGTCAAGTTCCGTCGGTCCGACAAGTCCGTCAACAAGTATGTATACATTTCTTAAATTTTTTCTCGTTGTTATGTATCCTTCTATCATTTCTTTCCATAATTTTTTTTCTTCGTCCGAAACTCTTGCAAAGCCGTATCCGGGCAAATCAACTATCCATCTTCCTTTTGACGGCGTAAAAATATTAATGGCTTTTGTTCTTCCCGGCATTTTTGATGTTCTTGCAAGGTTTTTTTTGCCGCAAACGGCGTTAATAACTGAACTTTTGCCGACATTTGATCTGCCGACAAAAGCCACTTCGCAAATGCTGGCAGGCAGTTTTGCAGGCTCAGTAGACGATATGAAAAAAGATGTGTCCGTAAGTTTTACAGTCACATTAATCTCTTAGCTTTGTCAAAAGTCTTAATATTTCGATATACAGCCATACCAAAGTCACCATAAGCGCAAAAGCTCCGTACCATTCCATATATTTTGGAGCTCTCATCAGCACTCCCTTTTGTATAACGTCAAAATCTATTATAAGATTTAAAGACGCTATCACCACTACAAAAATGCTGAATAAAATTCCGTATATTGAAGAAGAATATATAAGCGAAATTCCGGCTCCGCCGAATAAAGAAATAACCATGCTTACCAGATAAAGAAGGACTATTGCCATTGTCGATACGCCGACTATCGCATAAAATTTATTTGTGGCTTTTATATAACCGGCTTTAAAAGCAAACAGCATACAGAACAAAACGCTTATCGTAAGAAATACGGCGTTAACCGCTATTCCGGGATAAGATTTTTCAAACATAAGCGTAATCGTACCCATAAACAAACCTTCGCAAAATGCGTAAACAGGAGAAGTCCACGGCGCAAAATTCTTTTTGAAAGCCGTAACTAAAGCTAAAATAAAACCTACTATCACCAAAGGCCATACAAAAGGAGCAACAGCCGCAGGATAAACCCAGCCGAGAT
This sequence comes from uncultured Elusimicrobiaceae bacterium, assembly GCA_964436195.1. Taxonomy (GTDB): domain Bacteria; phylum Elusimicrobiota; class Endomicrobiia; order Endomicrobiales; family Endomicrobiaceae; genus Proruminimicrobium. The sequence goes on along the minus strand of CAYTCB010000049.1, from coordinate 4,240 downwards.
AAGCGCCGACTGCCAAAATCGCCCACAGCAAAAGACTTTTATTTATAGTCCCCTTTATAGTCATTGTTTCCTGGCCGTAGCCCGGTACGCTGAAAGTATTACTTCCCAATACAGGATTCATCTTTTCCTCCATGCAAAAAATCATTTGCTTTTTTTAATATTTTCTTCTGCGCTTCGTATTTCAGAACGCTTTCGGCTTCTTTTAAAAGAAACCACCGGCATTTTTCTATTTCATTATTTTGTCTGTCGATAAAAGCGCTGTCCGTAAAACAAAGATAGTATATAACATTTTTTACGATAATTCTACCTTTGGTATGAGGAAGAACGCCTATTGTTTTATAAGAGTCGGAACATCTGAAATTTTCGGCAAATTCAATATTCTTTATGCCTGTTTCTTCAAATATTTCACGTCTTGCCGTTTCAATTTCGGTTTCATTTTCCTCGACATGGCCTTTGGGAAAGCCCCACTGTCTGTTTTTTGCCGAATAAACAAGAAGAAAAAGAATGCCGCCGGTTTCTTCTTTTTTATAAATGACGGCTCCTACTGATTTTTCGCTGTTGTTATTCATGCGTCTATTATATAAAATACCAAAATAAAAATCCTCCGTTTAAAAAAACGGAGGATTTTCTTTTATCGGTAATCTGGATGTTTTATTTTTTCTTTTTTGCGACTTTTTTCTTTGCAACTTTTTTTACTGCTTTCTTTACAACTTTTTTTACTGCTTTCTTTGCAACTTTTTTTTTGCAGCAAGGCATTTTGAATCTCCTTTTTTCGTCTCAAAAAGAGACTTTTTTAACATCCAAAAAAAAGAACTTTTCCCGCTACTACGT
>CAYTCB010000049.1:0-3309 GCA_964436195.1 uncultured Elusimicrobiaceae bacterium | reverse complement strand
GCAATGTCTCTTGTGTCGGTTATAATAGCAAGAACAACGTCTCCGGGCATTATTTTTTCTATGCTTTTGCCGCCCATATCCTCGAGAATTATCGTTTCAAGTTTTATGTCCTCCACGACCGTTGAATTGGACTGGCATGAGCTTGCTATATTTTCATAATTGGGCAGTTTTCTGAATTCTCTCAAAGTAAGTTCTTCGGCGATAATATTAACTTCTATATCGTCAAGAACAAAAAATTCTTCAAAAATATTTTTCATTTCTTCCACGGTAAGAATTTTCTGCATATTCAGTCTGCCGCTTACAAAATCCTTAAATTCTGTGTCGATGGTTTTTGTGTAATTTTCAATTACGCCGGGCGAAAGCCTGTATGAATAAATCATTTTTTCAAAAGAAAACCAGTCTATGGAAACGGATTGTTCGTAAACCACAGGGTTATAAGACATTACGGAGCTGAATCTCAAAAGGTCCGAATTTTTATTGTTTGCTATTATGTGGACGAGCCCGAAAATATTTTTCTGTCTGAAATTTATTTTGGCTTTATACGCGGTAATGTATTTCAACATTATTCCTATGTTGATTATAGCCTGTTCAAGATTGCCGGCGGCAAGCTCAAGCGCCTGTCTCGCTTCTTCCTCGTTACAGCCGAAATCTTCCATTAACGCTTTAATATTTTCTGTCATAATCATGTTCTCGGATGAGCCTTATCGTAAACTTTTCTTAAACTTTCAAGAGTAACGTGCGTATAAATCTGCGTCGTCGCAAGATTTTTATGACCGAGAATCTGCTGGACGGTTCTTATTCCGCATCCTCTGTCGAGCATATGAGTCGCAAAACTGTGCCTTATCGTATGCGGCGAAACTTTTTTAAGACATCCCGCCTTTACAAACCAGCCGTGCAGAACTTTTCTTGCGCCTCTTGAAGAAATCCTTAATCCGTCTTTATTCAAAAACATCGGCGAATCAGTTTTGCATGTAAGCCCTGAAGAACGCCTTAAGTCAAGATAATTTTTTATCGCGCCAAGGCATTTGCTTCCTATCGGAACGGTTCTTTCTTTCGAGCCTTTTCCGAATACTTTCAAAGTTTCGGATATTATATCAAGATCTTTTAAATTAAGACTGACAAGTTCTTCTATTCTTATGCCTGCCGAATATAAAAGTTCCAGCATTGCTTTGTCTCTTGCGGGAAGTTCCGGCATATCAAGAAGATTTTCTATTTCATGTTCCGTTAAAAATACCGGAATTTTTTTATCCTTTTTAGGAGTAGCCATAGCGGCAGCCGGACTTGTCTGTATCTCGGAATTTATTACAAGAAATTTATAAAAAGCTTTCAACACGGCAAGCTTTCTTCCTATTGAGCTTTTTTTGAGATTTTTACCGTACAAAAAAGCCAGATATTCCCTGATAGTCTGCTTGCTGCAGTTTTTAAGAGCATCCGATTTATCCGGTCCTTTAAGAAAACCGGCAAAATCATACATATCCGAAGCATAAGCTCTGGCAGTATGCTCTGAATAATTTCTTTCGGCGCTTATATACCGCACAAAGCGTTCTATTTCTTGGATTTGGCTTTCTTCTGTTTTTCCGGCTTGACCGGTTTGTCCTGTTTTATCCATTGTAAATTCCTGCATTTGGGAAAAGCGGAACATGTTAAAAACGGGCCTCTTTTGCCGATTCTTTTAAGCATAGGGCTTCCGCATTTCTGGCACTTTATGTCTGTCTTTTCAGGTTCCGGTTTTATAACTTTGTTTCCGTCTTTATCTATGGAAAAAGTCGTCTTGCATTCGGGATAATGTTCGCATGCAAGGTAAGGGCCTCTGAATCCTCTTTTTTTGAGAAGACTGCCTCCGCATTTCGGACATTTTTCATCGGTAACTTCAGGCTCATTGCTTATTTTTTTGCCTTCTTTATCTACCGAAAAAGTAGTTTTGCAGTCGGGATATCCCGAACAGGCCATAAACGGACCCCTTCTGCTGTCTCTTATAACCATCGGCTTTCCGCACGAAGGACATTTTTCGTCCGTCATTTTAGGTTCTATCTTTTGTCTCTGGACATTTTTTTCCGTGTTTGTTATATCACTGTCAAAAGGAGCGTAGAATTTTTTTATTACATCCTGCCATTTAACTTTGTTTTCGGCTATATCGTCGAATTTTTCTTCAATGTCTGCCGTAAAATCATAATTTATGACGTCGTTGAAATTATTTTTTAAAAAACCGTTTACTACTATTCCCAGATCCGTCGGTATAAATTTCTTTGCGTCAAGCCTTACGTACATTCTGTCTATAATAGTTTTTATAGTCGGGGCATACGTGGACGGCCTTCCTATGCCGTGTTCTTCCAGCGCTTTGATAAGGCTCGCCTCATTGTAACGGGCCGGCGGTTCCGTAAAATGCTGTTCCGAAAGAAGATTGATAAATTTCAAAATATCTTTTTCGTTGAGAACCGGAAGTTTCAAATCGTCTTTTTCATCCTCATCCTGAACGAGATAAACTTTCATAAAACCTTCAAATTTAAGAGTGCTTCCCGATGCTCTGAAGATGCAGTCGTTTGCGGAAATATCAACGCTTGTCGTATCGTAAACGGCATCCGCCATCTGGCTTGCCACAAAACGTTTCCATATGGCCGAATACAGCTTATATTCGTCGGCAGATAAATATTCTTTCATCGATTCGGGCGTTCTGTAAACGGAAGTAGGCCTTATCGCTTCATGGGCTTCCTGCGCGCCTTTTGATTTTGTTTTATAAAATCTCGGATTTTTCGGAAGAAAGTTTTTGCCGAAATCTTTTTCTATAAATTTTAAAGTCTCGTCCTGCGCCGATTTTGCGACGTTTAAAGAATCGGTTCTCATATAAGTTATAAGACCGACGACTCCCTGGCTGCCTATATTTACGCCCTCATAGAGATGCTGGGCGATCATCATTGTTTTTGAAGGAGAAAAACCTATTCTTCTTGAAACGTCCTGCTGCATTGTTGAAGTTGTATAAGGACCGTAAGGAGATCTTCTTCTTTCTTTCTTTTCTACTTTGTCTACCGTATAAGAAGCGTTTTTAAGGCCCTGCACAAACTCTTCGGCCTGTTCTTTATTCTGTATTGTAAGCTTTTCTATTTTTTTGCCGGCTTTTGATATAAGACCTGCTTTAAATACTATATTGTCTTTTTCAAGTTCAGCCGTTATTGACCAGTATTCAACGGGAACAAATTTATTTATTTCCTCTTCGCGGTCGCAGATCATCATAACGGCTACAGACTGGACTCTTCCGGCCGAAAGACCTCTTTTTATTTTTAAAAAGGTCAACATTACGTTGACGAAGATAAA
>CAYTCB010000048.1:0-9393 GCA_964436195.1 uncultured Elusimicrobiaceae bacterium | reverse complement strand
ACAAGCGGATATTTCAGTTCAAAGCCGGAAATAACGCAGAATTTTATAATAGTTATGATAATAGTAGAAGTTGTAATTCTTACGATAGCGGCAGGATTGATTATAAATATAGCTAAAAAATATGATTCTCTAAGCACTAAAAACATAAGGAATCTAAAGGGTTAAAATATGAAGGATATTTTTGTTACGCCTCCGGTTATAGTTTTGTTTGTTTCAGTGCTTGCGCTTTTGTTTTATTGGATATTTTCAAAATTATCTTTTAAAAGCACTAATAATTCAAAAGGCAAATATAAAGTTTATGCATGCGGAGAAGAACCGTCTGATGAAAGGAAAAGACCAAGTTACACGCGTTTTTTTCCTTTTGCTTTTTTCTTTACGATAATGCATGTTGTAGTTCTTCTTGTGGCGACGGTTCCGTTAAATATAAAAAGCAGCATTTGGTTTGTGCTTTTGTTTATAGTGATATCTTTTATAAGTATTCCGATTTTATTCAGGGAAGAAGATTAAATGAAAATAGTAGACAGAGTAGTTAACTGGGCAAGGCTTAAATCACCGTGGGTAATTCATTTTAATACGGGCGCATGCAACGCGTGCGATATTGAAATAGTCGCTTCTCTTACTCCGACTTACGATATTGAGAGATTCGGTTCGTTATTGAAGGGAACTCCCAGACACGCCGATGTTTTGTTGTGTTCGGGACCAGTCACAAGACAGTTAAAAGACAGGCTTGTAAGAATTTACGAACAGATGCCGGAACCGAAGTTTGTTGTTGCTGTAGGCACATGCGCATGTTCGGGTGGCGTTTTTAACGGCTGTTACAGCATGCTTTCGGGGATAGACGAAGCAATTCCTGTTTCCATGTATATACCTGGATGTCCGGCAAGTCCGGATGCGATTATAGACGGAGTTGTGAAACTTTTAAAAGAATTTGAAGAAAGCACAAAGGATAAAAAATAATGCACGCAAGTGAAATAGAAATAGAATTAAAAGAAAAGTATTCTTCTTCGATACTCAGTCTTTCCGTTCAGAGAGAAAGAAGACTGTGGATTGAAGTTAAAGCCGAAGATTTTAGAAGTTGTTTTGAAAAATTTATAAAAGAAGACGGTTTTATTATACTGTGCACCATAACCGGACTTGATACAGGTGAAAAAATTCAGGTTATTTATCACATGTCTGATAAAGACGGCAAGATGCTTAATATAAAAATCTCAATTGACAGAAATAATCCGGTAATAGGCACAATAACGGATTTGTTTCCGGCCGCTGAATTGTCCGAAAGAGAACTTGAAGATTTGCTTGGAATAAAAGTTCAAGGCCTTGCACCGGGAAGAAGATATCCTTTGCCTGACAACTGGCCGCAGGGACAGTATCCTCAGAGAAAAGACTGGGATCCGTCGGTTTTAGATAAAAAAATAGAAAAATCCGGTGATAAAAATGACTAAAAGAATCGTAATACCAGTAGGCCCTCAGCATCCGGCTCTTAAAGAACCGGCAAGTTTCGACGTAACTTTGCAGGGTGAAAGAGTCGCCGATATTCTTGTTAAAGTTGGATATAACCACAGAGGAATAGAGAAAGGATGCGAAGGCAGACCTTATCTGCACTGCGTTTATCTTTTGGAACGTGTATGCGGGATATGCTCACATTCTCATTCAACATGTTTTATACAGGCTGTTGAAGAAGTTGCAAATGTTAAAATTCCGGAGAGAGCCGCATATATAAGATCCATCTTCGGAGAACTAGAAAGAATACACAGCCATCTTTTGTGGCTCGGCGTGGCGGCTCATGAAATAGGTTTTGATACGCTTCTTATGTACTCGTGGAGAGACAGGGAAGTAGTTATGGATCTGCTTGCTTTGCTTGCCGGCAACAGAGTTAACTATACCGTAAACGTTATAGGCGGCGTAAGAAAGGATATTACGGAAGAAGAAAAAGAACAAATTTTAAAAGCGGTAGATATTCTTGAGGAAAGAACAAAATATTATATTCAGGTTGCAACAGAAGAAATTTCGTTTATAGAGAGACTTTCTAAAGTAGGGTATATATCTTATGAAGATGCTTTAAGGCTTGGAGCCGTAGGTCCCACCGGCAGAGCCTCAGGTATAAAAAGAGATGTAAGAAAAGATGATCCTTATGCGGCTTATGAAGAAGTTGAATTTAACGTTATAACTGATGATCACTGTGACGTTTACGGAAGGGCTGTCGTAAGAGTAAAAGAACTTATGGAAGCGTATTCGATAATAAGGCAGCTTGTAAAAAAACTTCCTCAGACTGCGTTGGCCGTCAATGTTCCTAAAAATATTCCGGCAGGCGAAGCTGTTGCCAGATACGAGGCTCCAAGAGGCGAAGATATTCATTATTTGAAGTCAAACGGTACAGATAAACCGGACAGGGTAAAATTAAGAGCTCCAACTCTTGCAAATGTCCAGTCCGTCGCCAAAATGCTTGAAAATGGGAATTTTGCCGATGTTCCAATAGTTATAGCCGCAATAGATCCATGTTTTTCGTGCACGGACAGAATGATAGTGGCCACAAATGATTTATTGTCTGCAAAAGAAAACAGAATGACATGGAAACAGTTGAGAGAATTTTCTATAGACTGGTACAAGAAAAATAAAGGCGTAGATTTTTCAAAAATAAAAAAATTGGGTAAATAAATGACAGCTGCTTTGATCAATGTTTTGATTTTTCCGGGATTGTTATTTTTGTTCGTTTTGTCTCTTATAGGAGAATATTACGACAGAAAATTGTATGCAAGGATGCAGAACAGAATGGGGCCTCCGTGGTTTCAGCCTGTTGCCGATTTTATAAAACTTCTTTCGAAAGAACTTATAATTCCGGCAAATGCGGACGCGAGAATATTTAAGGTTCTTCCGCTTGTGGCTTGTATTTCTACGATTGTCGCATATCTTTACATACCGTTGTTCTCAAATAATTATTTGTTGCCTTTTAACGGTGATATAATATTCGTCTTATATATGCTGACTCTTCCTACTTTATCTTATGCTCTTGCAGGATGGTATTCAAGATCTCCTTATTCTCTGGTTGGAACAATGAGAGTATTGACGCAGCTTTTTGCATATGAAGTTCCGTTGTTTATGGCGGTTCTTGCTCCTGCTATTCTTGCAAGTTCATGGTCGTTTCAGGAAATTATAAATTTTTACGGAAATTCTTGGCTTTGGCTTGTAAATATTCCGGCTTTTGCAGTTGCGATAGTTACTCTGCAGGGTAAACTTGAAAAAGTTCCTTTTGATATACCGGAAGCTGAAACTGAAATTGTTGCCGGTGTTTTTACAGAGTATACCGGTCCTTTATACGCATATTTCAGGCTTGCCATGAATATGCAGACTATAGCAGGCGCTTCATTAGTTGCCGCAGTATTTTTCCCGTTCGGATTCGGAAGCTGTATTTTATTAAATTTTGTCATTTATCTGTTTAAAATTGCGTTTATTATATTTTTGCTTGCTCTTATGAGAACTCTTTTTGCAAGATTAAGAATAGACCAGATGCTTGTATTCTGCTGGAAATATCTGGCGCCAGTAGCGCTTCTTCAGATAACAATAAATATTATTATAAAGGCTTGGTTCTGATATGAGCAAAAAATTAGGAAAGGTATTCGTTGAGGCGGTAACGTCTCTTTTTAAAAAACCCGCAACAAGCGGTTATCCTTTTGAAAAAAGGGAAATACATAAAAGTTATAACGGAAAAATAGCTTTTGAACAGCCTAAATGCATAGGATGCCAGATATGCGTGAAAAATTGTCCGGCAAAAGCGCTTATTGTTGCAAAAGTTCAGGATAAAGTTTTTGAAATGACGATATCTCTTGCAAAATGTATATTTTGCGGGCAATGTGTCGTTTCGTGTCCCAAAAAAGCGCTTTCAACAACGTCTGATTTTGAACTGGCCCAGTCGGATAAAAATAAACTTACCGTAAAACTCTGACCAAAAATCTGAATTTTTATCGAAAATACCGCTATAAATTTATCTTGATTTATGATGAATTTTTCGTTATAATCTAGCATAAAAGATGAAATTGAAAAAAACGAAAATAAAAGTAATGTTTTCCCGCGGGCAAATACATAAAAAAGTATGCGAGCTTGCAGAAAGAATCAATGCTGATTACAACAAAAAAGATCTGATTGTTTTGTCTGTTCTGTCCGGGAGCGTTGTCTTTTGCAGCGATATAATACGGAAACTTGACGTTAATTTTAAACTCGATTTTATCAAAGTCTCGTCTTATGAAGGCGAAAAGTCTGCAAATAAAATCAAATTGCAGTTTCCTTTAAATTGTGATGTTTCAAATAAAGATGTTTTGGTTATAGAAGACATATACGATACCGGCAGAACTCTCGAGTATCTTAAGAAAATGCTTAAAGAACAAAATGCAAAGAGTGTTTCGTTTTGTGTTCTAGTCGATAAAAAAGTAAAAAAATACGGTAAGGTCAAAATAAAATATTGCGGATTTGGAGTTGATAATCGGTTTATAGTAGGATACGGACTTGATTTTAATGAAAAATTCAGAGGATTGCCTTACATCGGTGTTTTGGGAGATTGATTTATGAAAAAACAAAATTCATGGGGCTTTGCTTTCTGGATAGTCCTTTTTGTAATACTTCTTGTATTTATGCAGTCGTCAAGAAAAGGCGGCAATAAAGAGGATATTCCTTATTCGGCGTTTAAACAGAGCGTCAAAGAAGGCAAAATATCAACTGTGCTTGTTTCGCCGGATCAGATTGAAGGCGAGTTTGTTTCAGCCGACGGCAAACCTAAAAAATTTAAAACCATTCCTTTAAATGACCCGAAACTTGTTGAGGATATGGAAACTGCGAAAGTTTCAAAATTCGCCGGTAAAGCCCAAAACGGATGGCTCGGTCCTATTCTTATGAGCTGGGGCCCTATAATACTTTTGATTCTTTTCTGGCTTTGGATGATACGTGGCATGAACGGAGCCGGCAAACAAGCGATGTCTTTCGGAAAGAGCAAAGCAAAACTTGCCGATAACGAAAAAACTAAAAAAACTTTTAACGATGTTGCAGGCTGCGGCGAAGCAAAAGAAGAGCTGCAGGAGATAGTGGAATTTTTGAAGAACCCGGCTAAATTTCAAAAACTCGGCGGTAAAATACCAAAAGGCGTTTTACTTTTCGGAGCCCCTGGAACGGGTAAGACTCTTCTTGCAAAAGCTGTTGCCGGAGAGGCCGGAGTTCCTTTTTTCTCTTCAAGCGGTTCTGAATTTGTGGAAATGTTCGTCGGAGTCGGTGCCTCAAGAGTAAGAGATCTTTTCGACCAGGGCAGAAAAAACGCCCCTTGTCTTCTTTTTGTCGATGAAATAGACGCAGTAGGCAGACACAGAGGAGCGGGACTCGGCGGAGGCCACGACGAAAGAGAACAAACTTTAAACCAGCTTCTTGTCGAGATGGATGGTTTTGACACAAAAGAAGGCGTTATTATAATAGCGGCAACAAACAGACCTGATGTTCTTGATCCTGCTCTTTTAAGACCAGGCAGATTTGACAGACAGGTTGTTGTTCCAAGCCCTGATTTAAACGACAGAGAAGAAATTTTAAAAGTGCATGTAAGAAATATAAAAGTCGCAAAAGAAGTTGATTTGAAAGTTATAGCAAGAAGAACTCCCGGCTTTGTAGGAGCTGATCTTGCAAATCTTACAAATGAAGCGGCGCTTCTTGCGGCAAGGAAAGATTTGTCCGAAGTCGGAATGAAAAATTTTGAAGAGGCGATTGACAGAATTATTGCCGGACCTCAGAGAAAGTCAAGAATTATTTCCGATAAAGAAAAAAGCATTATAGCTTATCACGAAGCCGGACATACTGTTGTCGCAAAAGTTATTCCGGGCATGGATCCGGTGCATAAAGTGTCTATAGTCCCGAGAGGCCCCGCATTGGGTTATACTTTGCAGCTTCCTCTTGAAGATAAATTCTTAACTTCAAAAAGCGAAATCAACGGGAGATTGTCGATACTTTTGGGCGGAAGGGTTGCCGAAGAACTTATTTTCGGAGAAATAACCACAGGCGCCCAGAATGATATTTCAAGAGCGACTGAAATAGCCACAAAAATGGTAACGGAATTCGGTATGAGCGAGAAGGTCGGAACGCTTGCGTTGGGAACCGAGAACGAAGAAATATTTTTGGGAAGAGATATTTCCAGAAATAAAAAACATTCCGATAAAACGGCTGAAATAATAGATGAAGAAATAAAAAATATAATAACAGCCGCAAAAGAAAAAGCCGAAAAAATTCTTAAAGACAACATGGATAAACTAAAATATATGGTTGAGATGCTTATAGAAAGAGAAAATCTTACAGGCGAAGAAGTTGACATGATAATGAAAGGCGAAAAGCTTGCTGCTTTAAATACCGCGCCTGATAAGACAGAAACTGAAACTGTGCAGGATAAAGAAGTTATAAAACCTGTTGAAGAAAAAAACGTTAAAGAGCAACAGATAAAAGCTGAGCCCGAGCCCATCATTATCGAAGAGCCAAAAATTGAGAAGAAATCAAGAAAAAATAAAGAGCAGGCAGGACAAAATGAATTATTTGACAAAATAGGTAAAAATGAAGAAAAATAAATTTGATTTTGAAAAGATTTCTAAAGCTGTCAGAATGATGATAGAGGCTTTCGGAGAAGATGCCGAAAGAGAGGGGCTCAAAAGAACTCCGGAACGGGTTGCGGAGTTTTATCAGGAAATGCTTTCCGGTTATGATGTTGACGTGAAAAATTTAATTCCCGTCCACTATGAAACTGAAGAACATGAAGAAATAGTCATAGTAAAAGACATTCCGATATATTCGATATGCGAACATCATCTGCTTCCTTTTTACGGCAAAATACATATAGCGTATCTTCCTAAAAAAGACAGGATCGTCGGAGTATCAAAGCTTGTAAGAGTCGTTGAAGCTTTTTCGCACAGGCTTCAGCTTCAGGAAAGATTGTCAAAGCAGATAGTTGATACGATAATGCAGGTTGCAGAGCCAAACGGCGCAATGGTTGTTATTGAGGCTGAGCATCTGTGCATGACGATGAGAGGCGTTAAAAAACCCGGCTCAAAAATGGTAACTTCGGCAATAAGAGGAATTTTTCTTAAAGACGCAAGAACAAGAGCCGAAGCGTTGTCTCTTCTTAAATAAGAATTTTAAGGAGCATTAATGATTGTAAGGCAGACGGCGGCGGCTGATGACGGCGATATTCTAAAAATTATTAAATCTTCCGGATGTCATAAGATGTCTTTTGACATACTGCATAAAAAAATGTCATCCCGTATTATAATAATTGACGATATAGACAACAGAGCCGCAAATATTTTAAAACAGGAAGCTTTATCGTGCGGTGCGGAAGCAGCCGTAGATGAAAATGTCAGCCGTTTTAAAACAGGCTTTTCAAGAGTTGTGTTGTCGGCAAATATATCAAGAATAGAAAAATTATCATTAAAACTTGAACAGCAGCCTTTCGGACTTAAAGAATTGGCTGTTTCTTTGAAAAATATCATAAGACAGAATAAAATAAAAACAGTAATATGCGGGTCAAGAAAAATTATGACAGGCGGCAAAACGCTTGTTATGGCGATAGTTAATCTGTCGTCAGATTCTTTTTACGGAGACGGATCCTGCGATGAAAAAACTGTTATTGAAAAAGTTTTGCAGGCCCAGAAAGACGGCGCCGATATTATAGATATCGGGGCGGAATCCACAAGACCGGGATCAAAGCCGGTTTGCGAGAAAGAAGAAGCAAAAATAATAAAAAGATTTTTGAAAATTTTACGAAAAAAAACGGATCTTCCGATATCTGTCGACACTTATAAAACAGAAGCCGTTAAAGCTGCTGTCGGCGAAGGCGCTGATATTATAAATGATATTTATGCTCTCGGATACGATAAAAGAATTGCCGGCGTCATAGCGAAAAACAAAACGGGCGTTATTTTGATGCATATGAAGGGAACGCCCCTTACAATGCAGAAAAAAGCGCAATATAAAGATGTAATGCGTGATATATACGGATTTTTGTCGGACAGAGCAGGTTTTGCGTTGCAAAACGGAATCAATGAAAAATCAATAATGATTGATCCTGGTGTCGGATTCGGTAAAACTGTGGGCAATAATCTGGAAATCATAAAAAAAATTGCTGAATTTAAAACGATGGGATTTCCCGTTGTTGCAGGTTTGTCAAATAAAAGTTTTTTGGGAAAAATTATAGAAAGCGGCGAAGTTCATGAGCGTTTTTCGGCAAATATAGCGGCAAATATTATAGCCGCTTCAAACGGAGCCGATATCGTCAGAGTTCATAATGTTAAAGAGATAGTTCAGGCTTTAAAATTTTTTGACGCAGTCAGGAGCGTATAAATGGAATTTGTTTCGGATATATGGTTCAGATATCTTGTGAATATAGCGGATATCGTTATAGTCGCTTATATATTCTACAGAATTCTTTTGATAATAAGGGGAACAAGGGCTACTCAGATAATAGTCGGGCTTTTTATTCTGATATTTGCGACGTTTATAGCAGGTCTTCTTCAGTTGGAAACGCTCGCATGGCTTTTAAATAAATTTTGGCTGGGAGCAATAGTGATACTGGCCGTTGTTTTTAATGATGAAATAAGGCTTGCGCTTGCAAAGCTCGGAAGTAAGTTTGTTTATACCAATAACGTAAACACAAATAATGATTTTTTATCGGATATATCGGAATCTGCCGTAATAATGAGCAAAGCAAAAATAGGCGGACTTATCGTTCTTGAGAAGGAAATGGGCTTGAAAAATTATGCCGAAACAGGCACAAGAATAGATGCAATATTATCTCAGGAGCTTATTTTGTCGATATTTCAGACGAAATCTCCCATACACGACGGAGCGATAATTATAAAGGGAGAAAGAATACATTCTGCCGGGTGCGTGCTTCCGATAAGTTCGGATATAGAAGACAAACATCTCGGGACAAGGCACAGAGCGGCAATAGGGCTAAGCTCGCTTACAGATGCCGTTATTGTTGTAATTTCCGAAGAAACCGGCGGGATTTCAATTTCTTATGAAGGAAGAATAATTCATGTCGAAAGAGAAAATCTTTTAAAAAAAATTATGCAGTTTTATGCCGGTAAGAGCGAATAAAATATGGATATAAAAAAACTTATAAAAAAGACGAAAAGAAATTGGAAGATAAAGCTTCTTGCATTATTTTTTGCCGCGCTTTTCTGGCTTTACGTGGTTTATATTTCCAGAGGAGCATTGATGTGAAGTTTTTTGGCACCGACGGCATAAGAGGCGATTCAGGCAAATTTCCGTTTGACAATAATACAGTAAGTCTTATAGGTTATGTTTTGGCTAAAAATGTAAAAGGAAAAGGAGCCGGCATTGTTATAGGCCGCGATACGAGACAATCAGGACCGAGGATAC
>CAYTCB010000047.1:0-9405 GCA_964436195.1 uncultured Elusimicrobiaceae bacterium | reverse complement strand
ATCTGTTGTCGGAATTTAACAGAAAAAATACACGCGCCGTAAAACTTTATAAGCCAGTTATCAGCATAGGAAATATCACATGGGGCGGCAGCGGTAAAACTCCGGTTGTTATTGAAACGGCAAAATATATTTTGTCTCTGCAAAAAACGCCGGTTATTCTTTCAAGAGGATACAGAAGAAAAACAGCGACAAAAGAAAGTATAGCCGTAAGAGACAAAGAAAAAATATTGAGCACTCTTGAAATGTCCGGAGATGAACCGTATATGACGGCTCAAAAAGTCGAGTGTCCTGTTATAATAGGGGCCGACAGGGTTCAATCGGCCGAACTTGCAAAGAAATTCAGTCCTGATGTTTTTATACTGGATGACGGATTTCAGCATTGGCGTTTAAAAAGAGATCTTGATGTCGTATGCATAAATGCAGGCAATCCTTTCGGAAACGGAATGATTATTCCGGCAGGGATACTCAGAGAAAAATTAACGTCATTAAAAAGAGCCGGTATTATAATAATTACAAATTGTGATTCTGTGGGCGGCAATATATTGGCAGAAATTCAAAATACAATATATTCAATAACCGGCAAACAGCCTCTTCTTGCAAAGTATGGAGATTTTAAAATAAAGAATATATCAGAAACTCAGCATATGCCGTCTGAGTTTTTTCAAAATAAAAAAGTTTTTATGGTATGCGCGATAGGTTCTCCTTCAAATTTTAGAAAAAGCATAGAAAAGTTAGGATTTACGCCTGAAAAAGAATTTATTTTCAGAGACCACCACGAGTATCTTAAGGAAGATATGGCAAGCATATTCCGCGATATCGGATCAGACGGCATTATTATAACAACAGAAAAAGACGCAATAAAAATAAAAGATGTCGTAAATCAAACTATGGCTGAAAAGATTTTTGTTCTTGTGCCGGAAATAGTTTTTGTCTCCGGCAGGCAAGAATTAGACAATAAAATAAGGGAGCTTATAAAGTGAAAAAAACGCCTGCCGTATTTTTAGACAGAGACGGGACGGTAAACCACGAAAAAGGATATTTGAGTGACGAAAAAGATTTGAAATTATATTCCTATGCCGTCAAATCGATTTTAATGCTTCAAAAAGCCGGATTTAAAATAGTGATTATTACAAATCAGTCCGGAATAGCAAGAGGATATTTTACTGAAAAAAAACTTTCTGTTATACATAAAACTCTTTTGAAAATATTAAAAGACAAAGGCGTAATAATAGACGGCATATATTACTGTCCTCACGGAGCGGACGATGTGTGTGACTGCAGAAAACCTAAAATCGGGATGGCAAAACTTGCCGAGAAAGATCTTAATATCGATTTGTCAAAGTCATATGTCGTAGGCGACAGCATAAGAGATTATCTTATGGGTTATAATTTCGGAGGCAAAGGAATTTTGGTAATGACAGGACACGGCAAAAAACAATATGCAAAACTGAAAGATGAAAAAAGAAAGCCGCTTGCCGTTTCAAAAAATTTATATGAAGCCGTAAAAATAATTTTAAAAGATTATGAAAAAAAATAAACTTATTTTATTTGCGTTGTGTATTCTTTTTTTCAGCGGAACTGTTTTTGCCGATTCTGCCGCCGACGGCGTTACAGTATCAACTGCAGATTTTAAATGGAGGGCTCTAGAGTCATCTCTTTATGAAAAAGAAAATCTGGTGTTTGACGTTTATTGGAAATTTATAAAAGTAGGACAGGCTACCCTTGAAATAAAAGGAATTGAAGAAATAAAAGGAAGACGCGCCTATCATTTGTATTCCCAGGCAAAATCTTCTCCGTTCTTTGATAATTTTTTTAAGGTAAGAGACGTAAACGAATCATGGATGGATGTTGAGAGCCTGTGCTCTTTAAAATATAATTATGATGTTTCCGAAGGCGGCTGGAAGAAGAGAGAAACTGCAGATTTTGACCATTTAAAAAAAGAATTTGTTTTAGATGATAACGGCAGCATAAAAACCGGTGTTATTCCTCTCTGGGTTCAGGATATAATATCGGCTTTTTATTATTTCAGAACTTTGGAGCTTGAAGTAGGAGACGAATATATTTTTGACGTTCATTCCGGAGATAAAACATGGCCCCTAAAAACAAGAGTAACCGGACGCCAGAAAGTTGAAGTTAAAGCAGGAACGTTTGACTGTCTGATTTTAGAGCCTGCCGTAAGAGAAAATGCCGGTATTTTTCAGGCAAAGGGAGAGCTTAAAGTCTGGCTGACGGATGATAAAAATAAAATGCCCGTTATGATGAAAACAAAAACCCCGTTCGGATCGGTAAGAGCTGAATTAGCGTCATATACAAATGATTCGTTAAAGGATGACAATAATCAAAAAGATACTGTAAAATGATGAAAAAGATCATAGTCTTTTTTATTATGTGGGTCGGTGCCGTTTTATATGCGCAGGATATAGGCGTTGAAATATCCGACGGTTTTAAAATTGAAGATAAAAACATCAGGGATTTTCAATGGAGAAAGACAGACAAAAAACTGCCTTCTTGCGAAAAACTTGTTTTCAGCGTATATTGGAAGTTTATAAAAGTCGGCGAAGCAGTTCTTGAGATAAAAGGAATAGAAGAAATAAATGGAAGGTCTGTTTATCATATAGTTTCTTGCGCGAAAACACTTGCGGTGCTTGATTCGTTTTATAAAGTGAGAGATGAAAATCACTCATGGCTGGATGCAGAAAGTTTGTGCTCTTTAAAATTTAATTCCGATATAAGGGAAGGCGGCTGGACCAAGAAACAAAAAATAGATTTTGACCAAATAAATAAAAAATTTATTCTTGATGAACAGGGAACAATTACGGTAGGAGACACAAAAAGATGGGTTTTAGACGTTTTAGGGGCTCTTTATTATTTCAGAACTCTTGAAAATGAGACTGGTGACGAATATTCTTTTGATGTTCATGCCGATAAAGATACATGGATTTTAAAAACAAAAATAACAGGCCGTGAAACTTTAAAGACGGATGCAGGTGTTTTTGACTGTTATGTTATTGAGCCCGCAATGAGAAAAAATGCAGGTATTTTCAGAGCCGAAGGCGAACTGAAAATCTGGATAAGCGCTGATGCAAGAAAAATTCCGGTAAAGATGAAAACGAAAATTCCTATAGGTTCTGTCACCGCAGAACTTGTTTCATACGGATATTCTGAGCAGAAAGAGGTTAAATAATGGAAAAATTGAAAACAATTGAAAATTTTTTGT
Organism: uncultured Elusimicrobiaceae bacterium; assembly: GCA_964436195.1. Lineage (GTDB taxonomy): Bacteria > Elusimicrobiota > Endomicrobiia > Endomicrobiales > Endomicrobiaceae > Proruminimicrobium. The sequence continues at coordinate 6,188 of CAYTCB010000047.1, read as the reverse complement.
CAGACGGACATAAAATACTCATTCTTGCCATAGGTTCGGAGCTGAGAACTGACGATGCCGTAGGAATGTATATAGCAGACGGCCTGTTAAAAAGTGAATTTGATAAAAACAGAATATCCGTTATAAAAGGGGCTACCGCTCCGGAAAATTTTACAGGTGAAATAAAAAAATTCAGACCGGATAAAATGATTATAATAGATGCTGCCGACACTGACAAAAAACCCGGAGAAATTGATATAATAGACGCAAGCGCCGTACAGGGAGCCTCATTTTCAACGCATATGATGCCTATAAACATATTTATAGATTATCTTTTAAATGATTTTGAGTGTGATATTATGATAATCGGAATACAGCCTGAAAATCTTGAATTCGGATTGGAAATAACTGAAAATATTAAAAAATCTGCCGATGCCGTTATTAAGACTATAGCCGATTCTTTTTTAAAATTGAAATGAGGTTTAAGGAAATAAAATAAGATGGAAACAAAAGTTTTAGACGTAAAAAGGCATGACAGAAAAAAATTACTTAAGACGACATCGGAAATTCTTGAAAATAACGGAATTGCAGTTTTGCCTACGGATACGGTTTACGGTATTATGACAAGCATTTTTAATATGGCCGGCCAAAAAAATATTTATAAACTCAAAAGCAGAAATGACAGAAAACCTCTCATAATGATGTCTCATGATATAGAAGTTTTGAAACAATTTGTCGTATTTCCAAAAAAAACTGAAAAAATAATAGGCGAATTTTGGCCCGGTCAGCTTACGCTTATACTGCCTACAACAGAAATCGGCAAGATATTGACAGGAGGCAGAGATAATCTCGGAGTGAGAATACCTAATTGCAAAATTCTTCTTGAAATAATGAAACATTATAATAAGCCTCTGATGAGTACGTCGGCAAACATATCAGGAAAAGAAAGCGCAAAAGAGGCAAAATCGGCGGTTGAGTATTTTAAAAATAAGGTTGAACTTATAGTAGATGACGGCAAATGCAAATTTTCCTTTGAATCTACTGTAATAGATATGGTAAAATTCCCGTATGTTGTTATACGCAAAGGCTGTCTTGACTGCAACAAACTGTTAAAATACATATAAATAATAAGCGAGGATTAAACATGGAAGATTTAAGAAAACAAGATGCACAGCTGTTCAACATTATTGAAGAAGAACATTCACGCCAGGAAAATACCATAGAGCTCATAGCTTCCGAGAATCATACTTCAAAAGCCGTTATGCAGGCTCAGGGATCTGTTCTTACCAATAAATACGCCGAAGGATATCCGGGCAAGAGATATTACGGCGGATGCGAGTTTGTAGATAAAGTAGAAGAACTTGCAATTGAAAGAGCCAAACAGCTTTTCGGATGCGAATGCGTAAATGTGCAGCCTCATTCCGGCGCGCAGGCAAATATGGCCGCATTTTTGAGTTTGATAAAACCGGGCGATACTATTATGGGAATGGATTTGTCGCACGGAGGCCATTTATCTCACGGGAGTCCGTATAATTTTTCCGGTAAATATTTTAATGTTGTAGCTTATACAGTCGACAAAGAAAAAGAATTGATTGATTATGATAATCTTGAAAAGCTTGCAAAAGAGCACAAGCCGAAACTTATAGTTACCGGCGCCAGCGCATATTCGAGAATATGGGACTGGAAAAAAATAAGAGAAATAGCAGATTCCGTAGGCGCTTTTCACATGGCAGACATTGCTCATTATGCGGGACTCATAGCAGCCGGGGTCTATCCTTCTCCTATAAAATATGCGGACATAGTTACGACTACCACTCATAAAACTTTAAGAGGCCCGAGAGGCGGAATGATAATGTGCTCCGAAAAATATATAAAAGCCGTAAATTCCTCGGTATTTCCCGGAATTCAGGGCGGTCCTTTGATGCATGTCATAGCCGCAAAAGCAGCAGCCTTTAAGGAAGCTTTGGATCCGTCATTTGCAGTTTATCAGAAACAAGTCGCAGCAAATGCAAAAGTTTTTGCAAAAGCTCTTTCTGAAGGCGGGTTAAGGATAGTTTCCGGAGGAACAGACTGCCATATGTTTTTGGTCGATTTGAGGCCGTTGAATGTAACAGGCAAAGATGCACAGATTACGCTTGAAAAAGCAAATATAACGGTCAATAAGAATACCATACCTTATGATCCGGAAAAACCTATGATATCGTCGGGCATAAGAATAGGAACGCCTGCAGTAACTACAAGAAGAATGAAAGAGTCCGAAATGAAACAGATTGCAGGATATATAATAAAAGTATTAAAAAATATCAATAATGAAAATGTTGTAGCGGAAGTTAAAAATGAAGTAATCGGACTTAGTAAAAAGTTTCCTGTTTACTAAGCTGCGATTGAGGGGAAATTGAAATGAAAAATGCCGTAATGAGTGTTTTTTTTGCAGTTTTTGTTTTTTCGGCAGTTTTGGTTTATGCCGACTCTTTAAAGACGATTTCTGCTGGAGATTACTATACGGTAGCCCTAAATTCCGACGGAACAGTTTACGCGGCCGGCGAAAATGAAAGCGGGCAGTGCAGCACTTGGCATTGGATTGATATTATTGAGATTTCTGCAGGGAGCGTTCATACGGTCGGTCTAAAAAAGGACGGTACGGTAATAGCGGCCGGTGAAAATGAATGCGGACAGTGTAATGTTTCAGATTGGACCGATATTATTCATATTGCCGCGGGAGCAAATCATACGGTAGGCCTTAGAAAAGACGGAACCGTTACGGCAACAGGAAATAATGATAATTATGAATGCAACGTATCGGGATGGCGTGATATAGTCAAAATTTCTGCAGGCGGTATTCATACTGCCGGTGTTAAGCGCAACGGAAAAGTTGTCGCTGCAGGCTATAACGTAAAGGGACAGTGCAATGTTTCTGACTGGAACGATATAGTTGATATATCTGCCGGCTATTATCATACGGTAGGTCTTAAGAAAGACGGCACTGTAGTTGCAGCCGGTGATAATGAATGCGGACAATGTAATGTTTCTCAGTGGAAAGACATTGTGGCAGTTTCGGCAAATATTTTTCATACGGTCGGATTGAAAAAAGACGGAACCGTTGTTGCAACCGGTGACAATAAATACGGGCAATGCGATGTTTCTTCATGGAAGGATATAGTTGCAGTTTCTGCAGGCGATTTGCATACCGTAGGACTCAAAAAAGACGGAACAATAATCACAACGGGGGATAACGAACACGGTCAGTGCAATACTGCGGACTGGTTTGATATAAAAAGGTAATATGAAAAAAATAATATTGAAAAAAAATGAAGACAAAAGAATCCGCCACGGGCATAAATGGGTTTTTTCAAATGAGATAGAAACAGTACAGGATAAAATACAGCCCGGCGAAATAGTCGAATGTTTCGACAAGATGAATAATTTTGTAGGGACAGGATTTTATAATCCTCATTCGCTTATAGCTTTCAGGCTTTTGTCGTCCGATAAAAATGATATTATAGATATAAAATTCTGGGAAAAAAGAATAACTGCGGCTTTAGAGTTCAGACAGATGATTTATCCCGGTTCCGATTCATACAGGCTTGTTTACGGAGAATCTGACGATATTTCTGGTTTTATACTCGACAGATACGGCGATTATTGCGCTGCTCAGTTTATTTCTGCAGGAGCGGATAAATATAAACACGATATTTTGGATGCCGTTATAAATGTGATTAAACCGAAAGGAATACTGATAAGAAACGATTCTCAACTGCGTAAACTCGAAAATCTTTCAGGTGAAAATGAAATTTACAGCGGACAGATTCCCGATGAGATAATTATAACGGAAAATGATATTAAATATTATGTAAGTTTAAGCTGCGGACAAAAAACAGGTTTCTTTTTTGACCAAAAAGATAACAGAAAAAAACTGCAGAAATACTGCAAAGATAAAAAAGTTTTGGATTGTTACACGCATACAGGCTCATTCGGGCTTAATGCAATGAAAGGCGGAGCAGCAGAGACCGTTTTTGTTGATTCTTCAAAAACTGCTCTTGAAACAGCGATGAAAAATTACCAGCTTAACGAATTTAAAAAATTTAATGCCGTGGAAGCCGATGCTTTGGAGTATTTGTCATCTTCAGAAGCTTTTTCGGAACATTTTGACGTAGTAAATATTGATCCGCCCGGGCTTATAAAAAGCAAAAAAGATTATTTTGCAGGTTACAAACATTATGTAAAAATAAATGAGAGTGCTTTAAGGCTTTTAAAAAGCGGCGGAATTTTTTCTACAAGTTCTTGTTCTCATCATCTTTCTTTTGCAGATTTTAAAAAAATGATATACGAAGCATGTTCGAGAGCGAAGAAAAAAGCTGTTTTTTTGGAATTCGGCTCGCAGGCGAAAGATCACCCTATTCTTGTTTCAATGCCTGAAACTGAATATTTGAAATTTGCAATACTTAAAATTATTTAAAAAAAACCTTTAAAAATAAACTTCTATATTGTATAATTAATTTAAATTGAATAAGCGGGTGCAAAATGGTTAAAATTTTGATAGTTGATGATGAAGTTTTTTCCAGAGACGCAATGGCTAAAATAGTCAAAAGAAAAGGTTTTGAAGTTTTTTTAGCCGCTACTGGGGAAGAGTGCATTGCCGTCTTTAAAAAAGAAGATCCCCATGTGGTCTTTTTGGATATAGTTCTGCCTGATATAGACGGTGATCACATTCATAATTACCTCAGAGAAATAAAAAAGGATGTCGCAATATACTACGTTACGGGATCTGAAACTATTTTCACGCAGGAACAGGCCAATAAAGCCGGTGCGGTAGGATATCTTCAGAAACCGGTTGACATAACAGAACTTTTCAAAGTACTTGAAAATATTAAAGAAAAATTTGAAGAGGGAAAGATTTGAAGAGAATAATAACTTTATTTCTCGTAATATGTCTGTGTGTAAATGCCGCCTTTGCTTTTGACCCCTATGCGGATGAAGAACTCGAAAAAAAATCACCGGCAAAACTTATTTACGGAATAGCGATGACTTTGGCCGGAGCATTTCTTGCCTATGACGGATTCTCACAAGTTGAAACAGACCTTTCAAGGCCTTCTGTTGATTACATTACTGTATCTCACGTTGAATGGAACCAAACCGGTTTTGATTCTGAGGAACAAATGTATGAATATACTTTCAAATCAGGACATTCCGCATGGCCGACTCCGACTATAGACCAGAATGTTGTGTATAACAGCGGGAACGTAGATTTAAAAAACATAAAAATAGAAGTAAGGTATTTTAATACAAACCAAGCTCCTATAGTAGTTTCATTTCCTCCTCCGAGAACAGGAGACCAAACAACAGATGCATACGGATACAGAACTGTTATGACTGTTATTGATTTGGCGAAAGGCGAATCGGTTAACTGGACTGATACGTTTGCTTATTATACGGCAGGATCTGAAATGCCGGCCGGAACACAAAGAGAATCAAGCGCTACGGATGAAACAGGCGGACTGTACCGCGGAGAAAAAACTTCAGCAATAATGCAGATAAGAATTGATTTGTCTAACTGTTATACAAAAATGATGGGCAAGAAAAATAAAAGCGATTTTGAAGGAGTATCCGGACTTGTTATTGCCGGAGCCGGAATATATCTGATGGCTGATTATTTTATCGGGCTTAGAAAATTTGACAGGTATATGAAGAAAAATGACGTTAATGTAAGATTTGCAAGCTATCCAAATGAATACAGATTAATGCTGCAAAAGAGATTATGAGAAAGATATCTGTAATATGTTTCTTGCTTTTTATAAATACTCTTTGTTTCTCAGTTCCTAATCCGGGCGGATATGCGTCAATAAAACAGGATTTATCAGGCACAGGTGCAGCTACGCCGGTTATTTCAAGAACCCCTTCTTTTTCAAAACCTTATCCCACAAATAAATGGTACAATTCATTGATTTACAATGATTCATCAAAGCCGTCGCTTGGAATGTATACTCAGCCGCAGCTTCACATAGTATCTTATCAGACTGTTTCACAGCAAAGATACACAGGAAGCCTTTTAATAGGATATCCTGTATTAACCGCATATAGCGGCGGCGGATGTTATACTTACAGCAGCGATATGACAGATCCGACAAGGTCTCAGCTTTGCGTAACTGCGACGGATGCGTCAAATAATCCTAAAACGATAAATACAAGCGACGTAAAATTAAAGTCTTTTT
>CAYTCB010000046.1:0-9432 GCA_964436195.1 uncultured Elusimicrobiaceae bacterium | reverse complement strand
TTCTGTTTTGAGAATCGCAGGCGGAATTTTTACAAAAATCGCAGATATCGGTTCGGATTTGATGAAAATTGTTTTCAATATTAAAGAAGATGACGCAAGAAATCCCGGTGTTATAGCAGACTGTACCGGTGACAATGCAGGAGATTCAGTGGGTCCTACGGCAGACGGTTTTGAAACCTACGGAGTAACAGGCGTTGCTTTGATTACATTTATTATGCTTGCAGTTCCTGATACTGATAATCAGGTTAAGCTTCTTGTATGGATATTTGTAATGAGACTTATAATGATTATAGCAAGCGCTGCCGCTTACTGGTTAAACGGATCTATTGCAAAATCAAAATATGAAAATGCCGATAAAATGAATTTTGAAGAGCCTCTTACGTCTTTGGTTTGGATAACTTCAATAATATCGGTAGTTTTAACTTTTATAACGTCTAACCTCATAATAGGTGATTTGGCAAACGGTTTGTGGTGGAAGCTTTCGGTAATTATTACATGCGGAACTATGGCCGGCGCTATTATACCGGAAGTAGTTAAAATATTTACCTCTACAAAAAGCGCTTTTGTTAAAAACGTCGTAAATTCGTCCAAAAACGGCGGAGCATCTTTGAATATTCTTGCCGGTCTTACGTCAGGTAATTTCAGCGCATATTGGATGGGGCTTGTTATAATAATTCTTATGGCCGTTGCTTACGGAGTAAGTATGCTCGGTTTTACGGAATTTATGATGCATCCGGCAGTTTTTGCATTCGGACTTGTAGCTTTCGGATTTTTGGGAATGGGACCTGTAACTATAGCCGTTGATTCTTACGGACCTGTTACGGATAATGCCCAGTCCGTTTATGAACTTTCTCTTATAGAGTCTATTCCGGGAGTAAAAGAAGAAATTAAAAAAGATTTCGGATTTGAACCTAATTTTGACAAATCAAAATTGACTCTTGAAGAAAACGACGGAGCAGGAAATACTTTCAAAGCAACTGCGAAACCTGTTTTGATCGGTACGGCTGTAGTCGGCGCGACAACAATGATATTCTCAATTATATTTACTCTTATGGAAGTTAAGGGCGAAGATATTGTTCTTCAGGGTCTTTCTCTTCTCCATGCTCCTTTCTTACTTGGACTTATAGCAGGAGGAGCAGTTATATACTGGTTTACCGGCGCTTCAACACATGCGGTTACAAGCGGAGCGTATAAAGCCGTTGAATTCATTAAAGCAAACATAAAACTTGACGGAGATTCAGAAAAGGCTTCAACCGAAGACAGCAAAAAAGTTGTTGAAATTTGCACAAAATATGCCCAGAAAGGTATGTTCAATTTGTTCTTGGTCATATTTTTTTCAACGATAGCTTTTGCTTTTATTGAACCTTACTTCTTTATAGGTTATTTGATATCGATAGCAATATTCGGTTTGTTTCAGGCGATATTTATGGCAAATGCCGGCGGCGCATGGGACAATGCCAAGAAACTCGTTGAAGTCGATATGAGAGAAAAAGGAACAGAACTTCATAAGGCGACTGTTGTCGGCGATACCGTAGGAGATCCGTTCAAAGATACGTCATCGGTAGCTTTAAATCCAATCATTAAGTTTACGACTTTGTTCGGACTTTTGGCTCTTGAACTTGCTCTTGTTATTCCTGCAGCCGTAAGCACGACTTTTGCAGTAGTATTTTTTGCAGTTTCAATAGTGTTTGTAGTAAGGTCTTTTACAAGCATGCTTATAAAATAGTATTTTGCTAAGTATAAATAAGGCGCGGAATTTTTTATTCCGCGTCTTATTTTTTTTTATTTGAGCATATTAAATTATGGCGAAAACAATATTTTAATGCTATAATATTCCCCAAGAACAGCTCATAAGGGGTGGATATGGAATTTAAGTTCAAACAAATTTTGCTTTTAACGATGCTATTCTTACCGCTTTCTGCTTGCAACAGGGGAGATTTCAACGCGGGGCTTCGCTATCAGCAGGAAGGCGAGTACGACAAAGCAATAAACAGTTACAATTCGGCTGTAAAAAATAATCATAATGTTGCTCTTGCGCAAAAAAATCTCGGCGATATCTATATTATCAGAGGCGATTATAAAAAGGGATTTGAATCTTATGTCGCGGCAATAGAGGCAAATCATACGCTTGTTTTGGGATATGTCATGAAATTTATATCCGACAGCGATAAAAATCTGAGACAGACGGCTATAGACTATCTTCCAAAAGTTAAAAATAACGAAGCCAGAGACAAAATGTTTGAAAAACTTGCTTCAATGCTTAAATCCGGAAAGCTGCATGAAAAAATAGATGCGCTTGATTTAATTGCAAATCTCGGATGCACAAGCGAGTCTATATTTAACGATATTTTAAATCTTCTGGATGATGAAAATCCGGTTGTAAAACAAAAAGCGCTTTATGCAATGCCCACTTTGCGCGACTGCGTAGTAAGATTCGACTCTCTTAAAAAAATTATGGCGGTTGTTCAAAGCGCCAATAATGAACTTGTAAAAATTGCGGCGATAGAATGTATAGGTAATTTAAAATCAGACGGCAAGGCTGCGCTTCCGATGTTATTTGATTTGTCTGAATCAGACAATGTGTTCAGTGAATCTGCTGTTAAAGCCATAAACAATATAAATATATCTGACAGGGCAAATGTCAAAGAACTAAAAAAATATCTGGCAAGCGCCAAAAATGATACAAAAATCAAAGTTTTAAATATTCTCGGCAATATGAATGCCGAAGCAAACGACATGGTTCCGTTTATAATACCTCTTCTTAAAGACAGAAACGTTGAAGTCCGCGAACTTGCAAGGTCAACAATAAGAAAAATAGGCACTTCTTCAAAAGAGGCGGTTCCTGATTTGATTAATCTTTTGGGTAATCCTGAATATGAAATAAGGCTTGTTGCTCTTACCGAACTGAGCGAAATAGGCAAAGATTCTGCCTCTGCGCTTCCTGCAATAGAAAAGCTGCTCACTGACTCTAACGAAAACGTAAGAAAATATGCAGAGTATGCAATTGCAGAGATAAAAAAATAAAATGCGGAAATTTATAAAAGCTGTCATGCATTTTGTGGCGGCTTTTTATATTTTGGCAGGTAAAAATGTGTATAGCCAACGTTTGTAAAATAAAAAAAATATTAAAAGACTTAAAAGCCGATGCCGATTTCTGCGGTTTGACGGATACTGTGGATATACGCTTTGTCGGCGGACTTAAGAAAGGCGACTATGCTCTTGTTCATGCCGGTTTTGCAGTTCAGAAAATAGAAAAAGAAGAAGCGCTTAAAATGATAAAAGCCGCAAAAGAAGCAGGTTTTTGAAAATGAATAAAATTAAAAAAATATGCGTTTTCTGCGGATCAGGGCTTGGCGGCAAAGAAATTTATTCAGATGTAACCGAAAAATTTGCCGCTGAAATAGTAAAAAACGGACTTGAGCTTGTTTACGGCGGAGGAAATATCGGACTTATGGGTATTTTATCCGATAATGTTAAAAAACACGGCGGAAAAGTAACCGGAGTAATTCCGGAGTTTCTCTATAATTTAAAGCTCGGCAATAAAAATGCCGATGAGTTGAAAATAGTAAAAGATATGCACGAAAGAAAAAAAACAATGTATGAATTGTCCGACTGTTTTGTTGCGCTTCCCGGCGGAATAGGAACGCTTGAGGAAATTTTTGAAATATTTACATGGCAGCAGCTTGCTCTTCATTGCAAGCCGTGCGGAATCCTCAATATAGGCGGCTACTACGACAGTCTCATAGAATTTTTAAACAAAACAGCAGGCGACGATTTTATGAAGCATGATCATCTTGAAAATCTTGTTATAGACGAAGACTTCGATAAAATAATTCCGAAACTGTCAGCATGCAAAATAAATAAAACTGCAAAAGTTTAGAGGCGTATGAAAAAGTCAAAACCGGCTAAATTTATGGAAGTATGCGGCACTCATACGTTTGCCCTGTCTAAATTTGCCCTGAAAAAATTTTATGGCGGCAAAATAGAATTTTTATCCGGGCCGGGATGTCCGGTATGCGTTACGTCTCAACAAGACATAGATTATGCCGTGCAGCTTGCCGAAAATTCTGAAAATATAGTAGTTTCGTTCGGCGATATGGTCAGAGTTCCTTCTTCCAATCCTCAGGTTTCTCTTGAAAAATTCAAAAAACAAAATGTCAAAACTATATATTCAGTTCTGGACGTGCTCAATATCGCCGTAGAAAATCCTTCAAAAAATATTGTGTTTATTGCAGTTGGTTTTGAGACAACAGTTCCTTTAATTGCAAGTCTTATTCTTGACGCCCACAAAAGAAAATTAAATAATTTTTATATATTCTGCTCTCTGAAAACGATAGTTCCTGCTCTAAAAAAGCTTCTTTCAAAAAAACAGATAAAGGCGGACGGTTTTATACTTCCGGGACATGTCTGCACCGTAACAGGCTATGAACCGTTTGAATTTATAGCGCAGGAATATAAAATTCCGTGCGTAGTTGCCGGTTTTGAATTTGAAGATCTGAAAAAAGCCGTAGATCTGCTTTATTCTATGCATATTAACAAAACCGCAGAACTCAAAAATTGTTATGCTCCCGTTACAAAAAACGGTAATATAAAAGCTTTAAAAGCAGTTGAGGAAGTTTTTGAATCCGAAACTGTAAAATGGAGAGGATTGGGAATTATAGGTGAAAGCGGTCTTAAATTAAGAAAAAAATATGAGAAGTTTGACATAACAAAAAAAATAGCCCGTAAAAACTCCGTAAAAGGCTTAAAAAGCGCATCAAAGTGTATCTGCGGCAGTTTGTTTACAGGCAAATATAAACCGTCTGACTGCCCGAGTTTTGCAAAAGAATGTACGCCTCTTACTCCGGCCGGACCATGTATGGTTTCAAGCGAAGGCGTATGCGCAAGTTATTACAAATACGGAGACAAAAATGAAAAATGATACTGTTATTCTCGCCCACGGCGCAGGCGGCGACAAATCAAACGAGCTTATCAAAGCATTTAAGCAAAACTTCAATAATTCTGTTCTTTCAAAAATGGATGATGCCGGTGTGTTTGAAATTGACGGCATAAAAACGGCTTTTTCGACGGATTCTTTTGTAGTCGATCCGATCTTTTTTAACGGAGGAGATATCGGCAAACTAGCAGTATGCGGCACGGTAAACGATATCTGCATGATGGGGGCAAAACCTCTTTTTATGTCTCTTGCCGTGATCATAGAAGAAGGTTTTGACAAAGAATCTCTTCTTAAAATATCAAAATCAATAGCAAAAACGGCCAAAGAGGCGAAGATAAGTATTATTACCGGCGATACTAAAGTGGTGGAAAAAGGAAAAGCCGACAAAGTTTTTATAAATACATCTGCAATAGGCGTAATACAAGACGGCATAAATATATCGGCTTCAAACGCGTCAGACGGTGACGATATAATAATAAGCGGAAATATAGGCGAACATGCCTGCGCAATAATGGCCGAACGCAATAATTTTAAATTTAAATCAAAAATAAAAAGCGACTGCACTCATTTGGACAGTCTCGTCTCGGTTATGCTTAAAGCCTGTCCTTTTATACATGTTTTAAGAGATCCTACAAGAGGCGGGCTTGCAGCTGTATTAAACGAAATAGCAAAAAGTTCAAATAAAGGAATTGTCATAGACGGAGCTCTTGTTCCGGTTTCAGTTCCGGTGAGAGCTTTCTGCAAAATACTCGGTCTGGATCCTGTATACATGGCAAATGAGGGGAAACTTGTTTCAATTCAGCCTGCAAAATACACGCAGAAAGTTTTAGCCGCCATGAAAAAGCATCCTCTTGGCAAAAATGCGAAAGTAATAGGCAGAGTGTTAAAAGATAAAAAAAACGTCTGGATTAAGTCTGAGTCCGGCAGTTTGAGGCAGCTCGTCAATTCGGATCTTGAACAGTATCCGAGAATTTGTTGAAAATCAATTTTTGAAATAATCGAAAACTTCTTTTAAATTGATTCCGGCCGCAGTCATATTTGAATATCTTTTATATAAATTTTCTTTTGACTCTTTAAGCTTTTCGGAATGTATTCCGTGGTTTATCGATAAAGACGCTTCAATATAGGCCGACAGTTTGTCGCATAATTCTATTATCGAACCGTCAACCGGCGAATAATAATCGTCGTTGTATTTATCTGTTATCTGCGTAACTGTTCTTATTTTTGATCCTTCAATTATCTTATCGGAAAATTCGTTTTCTATAAAATACTGCATTTCAGAGCGCCATGCTTCCGGCAAAAGAGGAAGAATTCTGTTGTCTACCTCGTGTTTTTCATATTCTTTTATTATATTTTCAAGGCCCGAAACGGAATATTTAATCGGGCTTATAATGTCTTTTGTCAGTATTTCCGGCAAATCGTGGAACAGCGACGCAAAAAAATTGTTGTAACATCTTTTTCGGCAGGCGCCCGTTTTAAGCGAACATATATAAGAAAATATAGCGACTACGAACATATGTCCCAAAACGGTAGTCTGCGGCTGTCTGAACATCTGCGCCCATCTCTGCTGAAAACGAAGCTGTCCGCACAGGTCGAGAAATCCGTAATATTTTTTGTTCATTATAAGTTTTTTTACGCCGACAAAGTTTTGGTATTTTACGACGCAGTTTTCAACGTTTTCTTTTGTTTTTTCTATGCCGTAAAGCATCTGGTTCCACGGATAAATTATGCCGAATTCCCATTTTGTTGCAAATTCATGCGAAGCCATAAGAATTTCTTTTTCGTATTTTGCATAATCGTCATCAAAAAGATATTGTTCGAATCTGTCTCTTAAATCCGGGTTTAGTTCAAAAATATCGCTGTTTAAATGGCTCAATACCCATTTGTTGAGCTCAACTTTCTTCTTTGACATTATTTCATGGTATACTTCAGGTTTTAAGTCGGTAAGCATAGTTCTGTGAAAAAACTCAAAAATTCCGCCCTCTATGAGTTTGATCCAGTCAACTTTATTATTTTCTTCTTCGTCGAATTTGGCGATAATGTAGGCGATTATCATTTTGTGCGCCTGTTTATCCATTTCAAACAGGCTGAACGGTCTGATATGGTCGTTCCATCTTAAAATAGTTGCCGCGGAATAAATCTGCTCTATTAAATTTTTAGTTATCATTGTTATTATAAATATCCGGGTTCGGAGGCGTATTGCCGTAATGTTTTAAAACTCTTACGTTCTTTTTTATTACGTAAGCGTCTATTATAACCGTTATTACGCTCAATATAAGCGCAGCGAGAAAAGCGTACCAGAAAGTAGTTACTTTAAAACCTGTTACGAGTTTTGAAGCGAAGTAAAAAAGGCCTGCGTTTATAAACAGCGTCAAAATACCTAAAGAAAGAATATTGAAAGGAAGCGATATAAAAATAATCACGGGTTTTAGGAATGTATGGATAAAAGTTAAAACTATCGCGGCTACCGCCATAGTATGCCATCCGTCTATCGCTATTCCGTCAAGAAGTTTTACGATTATAAAAAGCGCAAAAAAATTAACTAAAACCGAAATAATAAAATTTTTCATGTACGGTCTCCTTTGCGTTTTAAATATACAAATATCCGTCCGAAATTAACCGGATCAACTTTGTATCTAGTATACATTTTTTTTGTTTCTTTGTCATTGAGGAACCGCAGAACTTTTTTCTTAAGCTGTCCGGAGCCTTTTCCTGGTATTATTTCAATTTCGGTTATGCCTTTTTCAAGCGCTTGTGCGATAATGTTTTTTAAAGATTCGTCTATTTCTCTGCCTTTGTTAAATATGTCATGCAGGTCGAGTTTTAAAAAAGACATTTTTAATTTACAAGCTCCGTTATTTTTTTACCTGCATTTTCGGCTATCATTGCGTTGCCGAGTTTTGTGCAGTGGCCGAAAGTTATTCCGAAACTGTCGTTGAAAAAGTTGTAGTAAGGCTCTTTTTTCAGCCTTTCTTTAAAATTGTTTTCATTTGAAACAAATATTATATCGTTTTTCATAGGGCTGTTTTTAAAAAAACTTTCCAAATCGCTTATCGGCATAGTCGGATATCCCATACATATGTAAACTGCGCCGTAATCAATCACTTTTTTTGCAAAAACAAGATATGCCTGCCGAATTTGTTCCGTATTTAAAGTTAAAGCTTTATTTAAATTTTTAAATTTGTTCGGATAATTATAATATACGGCATTTATGTTTTTAGACACAAGATATTGGTATAAATCGTCAAGTATTGAAGTCTCGGCTTTTTCGGCCGTAATGAGATTATAAAAATCCGATTGGTGCTGCAAGTCTGAAAATGAAAGATAAGATTCTACTGTTTTTTTTAAATAATCGTCTTTTAAGTCATCCGTTATTTTTTTGTCTTTTAAAACAGACAGAATCAGCTCTTTTGCCTTGTCGTGTTTTTGCTGTTTAACATATACGTCGGTAAGCATAAAAAGAACTGAAGTTTGTTCTAAAGTGCCTCCGTTTTTGAAGAATAGTCCGGCATAGTTTTCAACCTGATTGAAATTTTGTTTCATTCTGTAAAAATATATGAGAGCTTCAATAACTTTTAAATCATGCGGATTTTTCTCGGCCAGTTTTATAAGTTCCGAAGGCTCTTTGTTTTGGCGGAAACATTCGTCTGAAATTTTTGTATAGTCGCCTGTTGAATCGTCGGCATGCAGCTTTCTTGCGGCCATTTCTTCAATATTTCTTTTTATAAGCATAAAAAGAGAGACTGTTTTTAATTTATAACGTTTATAGACAGTTTTATCTTTTAGAGATGCGTCGTTTATGCCCATCATCGAAATTACAATGTCGGGGTTGTACATTTCAAGCTGGCTGTCTATTCTTTCGGTTATGTTTTTTATGTTAGTGCCGGGGATTCCGCAGTCTATAACCATAAAATCTTTTTTGAGATTTTTGTTTAGATAATCGGTAAGCTGTTTTGGATACTGCGCAAAAGTCGTAGATTCGCCTATACAGAGTATTTTAATTACGTTTTTGTCTCTTGATAAAGCACCGGCGCGCCTGTTTGTGAATTTATCAGCCTGCGCTATTACAAATGAGCTTGTCTGCAACAGAATTTCAAGACTGGCTAATGCTATAAAAATGCCTAAAAATAATAAAAGTATATTTTTCATTTTATTTTTATTCTCGCAACGGTAAGGACGGGCAAAAGTTTGATGTTTTCGCCGTCTATTTTTATTTTTACAGCCTGATTTGCAATGCCCGGCGACAATGTTTCAACTGTTTTTTTTGAGTTTGCCGGTTGGATATCTCCAAGTCTTAATTTATAAGGTTCAAAGCGAAAGGGGGAGAGAAATTCAATTTCGTCGTCTTTAGACAATTTATGCCTTAATTCCAAAACTATTTCGCTGCCGTTATTTTCTCTTACAAAACCGCAGTTTCTGTAATCGCTTTTGCTTGAAGTGTCGTTGTAATCCTGCGCTTTGTCGTCCGGTATTCCCTCAAAAAAGCCTGTCGTATA
>CAYTCB010000045.1:9164-9593 GCA_964436195.1 uncultured Elusimicrobiaceae bacterium | reverse complement strand
TATTAATATGATATTGCAGCGAACCTATATCTTTGTTCTTGGCTATTTCTCTCTGCGCTTCAGATGACGCCAATATCGCTTTTGCCTGAGCTATCAAATCTTTATCAGACTGCGTCAATACATCGGCATATTTTGATTCAAGCAAGTCTATATAATGCTGCATATCTCCATAGTTTTTATTGTCCATGTGATATTTTAATGAACCTATTGCATCAGCTTTTGTTGATTCCTGTTGAGCCTCAGGAGAAGCAAGAATTGCTTTTGCCTGAGCTATCAAATCTTTATCGGACTGACTCAATATGTCGGAATAATTGGACTCAAGCTGATCGACATAATATTTCATGTCTCCGTAATTCTTATTGTTCATATGATACTGCAGCGAACCTATATCTTTGTTCTTGGCTATTTCTCTCTGTACAGCAGACGACG
>CAYTCB010000045.1:0-9064 GCA_964436195.1 uncultured Elusimicrobiaceae bacterium | reverse complement strand
TATTAATATGATATTGCAGCGAACCTATATCTTTGTTCTTGGCTATTTCTCTCTGTACAGCAGACGACGCCAATATCGCTTTTGCCTGCGCTATCAAATCTTTATCAGACTGCGTCAATATGTCGGAATAATTAGATTCAAGCAAGTCTATATAATGCTGCATATCTCCGTAATTTTTATTATTAATATGATATTGCAGCGAACCTATATCTTTGTTCTTGGCTATTTCTCTCTGCGCTTCAGATGACGCCAATATCGCTTTTGCCTGAGCTATCAAATCTTTATCAGACTGCGTCAATATATCGGCATATTTAGATTCAAGTAAATCTATGTAATGCTGCATATCTCCATAGTTTTTATTATCAATATGATACTGCAATGAACCAAGCGCATCTATCTTTTCGGCTTCTCTGTCCTGAGAATTATTATATGCTTCAATTTCGGCATTTATTTCTGCTGAAAATAATCCCGCAACTCTTGCAGCCCATATCTGCAGAGTATCTCCAGGCAAAGCTTCCTGAGCCAAAATACGATCGGTAAGAGATGTTGATAAAACAAAACCTGAAGGCAAAGTAATTCCCAATGCTTCTATCACGGCCGAAACGCTCTTTTCAAATACATTTTTTCCTGCTTCATCATTTACTTTTTGAGCTTCATCAAGCACTGCATTGAGCTGTTCCTGATTTGTAGCAGCTTCTATCTGTGATTTATAAGCCGTTTTTTGTTCAGGGGTAAGATACTGCATAGCATCTATTGTATCCTGAGCCTGTTTTTTCAATGCCTGAAACTGAGCTTCCTTAGCCTGCGACACTATGTTGTCTATATCAGCCAGCGAACCTGCTGCGTCTATTTGCGATTTATAACCTGATATCTGTTCAGGCGTAAGCTTATCAAGGCCGTCTATTATTTTTTTTGCAGTTTCTTTTGCGGCATCTATCTGTGTTGCGGCAGCATCATTATTCGCCTGCTGAGCCTGTGAAACTATTGTATCTATATCTGATTTTGAAGCCGCAGCATCTATCTGCGATTTATAATCAGATATCTGATCAGGAGTTAAATATATCAACCCGTCAACAATTCCCTTTGCCGTATTTTTTGCAATTGTCAGCTGATCTTTTGAAGCTGTATCATTTGCCTGCTGTGCCTGCAATACTATCTCATCAACGGCACCTTTAGAAGTGGCGGCGTCTATCTGAGATTTGTAACTTGTTATTTGTTCCGGAGCCAGATATGACAAACCGTCTACAATTGTTTTTGCTGTATTTTTTGCAGTTGTTGCTGCCGTATCATTGGCTGATTGAGCCTGTGATACTATCACATCTATATCGGTCTGAGAGCCTGCTGCATCTATCTGCGTTTTGGCATTCGTTCTCTGTTCTTCAGTTAAAAATGAAAAACCGTCTATCGTTAATTTTGCCTGCGCTTTAGCATCATCAATTGGCGTTGCTTCCTGCGTTTTATTGTACTGGTCAATTTCATTCTGTATTTGTGAAGAAAATTTACCTGAAACTCTTACGGCCCATGTCTGTAAAGTATCGCCGGATTGTATTTCTTCAGACAAAATACTGCTTGTCAAAGATGACGACAGACCGAACCCTGAAGGCAAAGTTATGCCTAAAGCATTTATAACTGCTCCTATTGATCTTTCAAACAAAGGCTGGGCGGCATCATTATCTGCCTGCTGTGCTTTTGCCAATATATTTCCTATTTCGTCAAGAGTAGTAGCCGCATCTATCTGAGATTTATAGTCTGATTTCTGTGAATCCGTTAAATTATCTAATCCGTCTATAGATCCTTTTGCAGACAATTTATCTGCATCAAGATTAACTGTTTGCTCAACAGGAGCTTGAGTAGGCTCAACTGTCGGTTCCGGAGTTGCCGCAGCTGCTGCGGCTTCCTGAGCAGCTTTTGCGTCATTATCTGCCTGTTTTGCATTTTCAACGACAGTGTTAATTTCACCAACGCTATTTGCAGAATCAACTTTATTAATAAAATTAGATTTCTGGTCTGAACTGAGATAATCCAAATTTTTTATTATATTTTTGGCTGCTTCTCTTTCTGCATCAAGATTAACTACAGGTTCCTGTTCAACAACCTGCGGTTCTGCGGTAGGCACCTGTGTAGGCTGTTCAACTACAGGAGTTTCCTCAACTGGAGCCGGAGTTTCCGGAGCAGGCGTCTCTGTCTGCTCTTCAGCTGCAGGAGCAGGTGTTTCCTGTTTAGGCTCTTCAGCCGGAGCTTGTTCCGCCGGTTTTGATTCTTCTGCAGGTTTCTGCTCTTCAACTACAGGAGTTTCTTCCTGGGCAGGAGTTTCTCCGCCGTCCTCAGCGCCTCTGAGGGCAAGCATAGTCTCTTTGCTGAGAGGCTGAGCATTCGTTAATTTTTTTGAAGTAAGAATTTCACCTGCCAACCATCCGTTATATGTATTTTTAAGATATAATTCCAAGTTGTCTTTTGAAACTTCATTTACGGTATTGCCGTCGCTGATCGATATCAAACCGCTAGGCAAAACTTCCATATATATATAATGATCTTCTCCGTTATCAAGTATTTTGCCGCCTTCTACAAGAGCTATTACCTGATCTCCCTGTTTGGACAAAGCTTCCTGAAGACCTGTTATGTCCACTTTATAACCGTTATAATCTTTATTTGTTTTCTGATCGAGAACTTCTTTCATAGCCTGCATACTGGTATAAATATTTTGGCCTGATATAAACAAATTGCCTGCTATCGCATCTGACAGATACAAACCGCCGGCAACAGAACCTGAAAATGTTGTTTTTAAAACTTTTGAAACAGCATCGCTTGCACAGTTAAATATATCTCCGCCGTTTTTGATAAAAGCAAATAAATTTTCTTTTTCATTTAAAGGCATAGCCGCTATATTCAATAACGTTTCCAGTCTTGATTGCTGTTCCATCGTTACTTTCTGAGTTATTGCTATTTCCTGCGATATTTGTGTTACTTCCTGAATTTCCTGTGTTGTTTTTACGCGCTCCACCTGTGCGGCAGAACCTGCCAACGGTGTAGCAAATCCTATAACAGACAACAACAATTTTGCCGCAGGTCTTGTTTTTTCAAAAAACAACAGACCTACAAAAACGACTGCCAAACTGACTCCTATTATTAATCCGACAGGCGATATCATTGAAGTTATTGCCGTTACCAGTGCAACTCCTTTTATAACAGAAAACGCAATTGCAACTCCTATAGCCGCCAGCGGTGAGAATATTTTTATGAAATTTGCGAATTTATTTGTCTTTTTAATATTTTCAATAGGTTTGTTTATATATTTCGTCTTATAAACATAAAAAGAAACTCCCACAATTCCCAACACAATCATCAACGGGAATAACGAACTCAGCGCAACTCCTATGGTTGCCAAACTTATTACTCCTACTTTTACCAACACAAGAGCTGGGATAATAGTTGCTAATGTAATTCCTGCATATTTTAAGAAAGTTTTCTGCGAAATCGATTGTCCGCCGTTAAATAATTTTTTAGGCAGTACATATTGAGCCCCCAAGAACAATCCTATGCCAACAACCGCAAGCAAACCTGAAACAGGCAAACTGATTGACACTACCGCAGGTAAAAATACAAAAGCCAACAATCCTATCATTCCTATCATAAAAGCCGTGGAAATAGCCGATAATTTCGACTGCTGCGAATTTGCCGTAGTTTTTATATTTTTAACCGTTTGTAAATTAGGAACTATGTTTCTGTTTGACACTACAAATGCAATCGTAGCCAAAACGGCTATAACGCCGCTGATTAAAGCCGTTGTCAGAAAAACAGGCGTGCCGAATGCCACAGCAAGCACCAAAACTCCGACAGCAGTTATTGAAGAAATTTGTATTATCGACGATAAAAGTTTATTAAAATAGGCTTTAAACGCATCTTTTCTGTATTTTGAATCGCCCGTGCTTGCATATTTTCCCAAAGCGGAATTTGTACCATTTCTATGCAATTCGGAATTAATTTTTTCAATTAGAGGTTTTGCCGCAAAGTTAAACAACACCATTAAGAAAACGCATGCCGCAACTATAAGAGCCGCCGGAGTAAAGGAAAGTCCTATTGCCGCAACACCTGTAAAAACGCTCATTAAAGTTACGCCGGCAAATCCTATTATCAAGCCTTTTACGAGCATAATGGAATATTTTAAAATATTACCAGTTATTTTGTTTGAGGTTTTTGATATTGTTTTGGACAATTGCTGTTTCGCAACCGTAGTTTTTATATCTTTAAATATTTCGCCCTTTGATTCTTCATATACCTGTTCCTGCATGTTTGCTGTAAAATTATCGCTGACTCTTGAAAGCAGCGAAACTTTTTCCGTTTCCTGATCGAGTTCTGCAAACTGCGAAAAACTCTGGAAAATTTCATTTTTAAAAACATTACCGAGGTTATAATTTGCGTCAGATAAAGCATTGGCGAAATCACTCCATTTTGCATCCAACCCTTTCAACATTAAGTCCCTTAATGCATCTATATCCTCATCGCTTACCGTATCGTATTTTGCTTTCAATTCCGATCTTGTCATTCCAAATAATGTTTCTATCCATTTATCCGAATCATACGCTTTTCTTGCATCGGCATATTGTTTTATTACATTCCAGAAATCTCTGCCGTATCTCTGTATCTGCATAATTCCCGACAATTCGCTGTTTGTATAACTGTCTCTTATCTGTCTGATGCTGTCAGCTATCGCCTGCGATTTGCCGTAAGATTTTATTATTCCGTTTTCAACGGTAACATCATTAAATATATTTGATGAATCAGCCATAAAAGAAACGATAAAATCTTTTTCTGCATCTGAAATATTATTTACTCCCGATATCAGTTGTTCGGTTCTTTGTTTTTGCTTTTCAGTATCGCTTATAACTTCATGACTCTGTCCAATTTTAGATTTTATAATAGCCAAATCTTCTTCCGTCATTTCTTCGGTGTCGATATCGCTCAAATTTAAAATATCTATAAAGAAACCTTTTGAAGAATTTCTTCCGATTCTGGCTTTAAACTGATTCCATATAGACTGGTCTTTATCAAAAACCGTATTTATACCGGCAAGTCTTGCGACATTGCCCTGAGGCATAGGATCAATACCGGTGGCAATAAGATTTGTTCCTATGATAATCATGCCCGGAATTGCAGTCAATAATTTCATCGCGTCTTCAATCTTTGCAGGTTTTATATCGGTTCCCGGAATAACAGGTAAATTTTCAGGATCTGTTATAACATATATTCTGCCGGATGTTCTTTCTTTAGAAAGATTTTGTTCCAAATATTCTTTTTGTCTTTCAGCTTCTGCAGGATTTGAAACTCTGATCAGCGTAACCGTTTTAGTTTGGCTAAAATCTCCGTCAATAGCATCTATCTTTTTAATTGTTCCTGCTATTTTTTCAAGCTGTGATTCTCTGCTGTCGGTTAAGAACTGCGCTATTTGTATAGGTTTTGCTCCGCCTTCAGATCCTAAAACTATAACGTCTTTGCCGTAAAGGGCTTTTACCGAGTAAGGATCCACTGTTCCGGTTGCTCCTCCGTATCCTTCTATAACGTCTTTATCTTCTAAGAAAGCATTAACGGTCATAGATAAATCTTGTTTACTTTCAAAGGAAATTATAACTTTATGTCCTTTATACTGTAAAAATTCCTGTTCTTTTGCATCTTGTATTTTTTGCGCAACAACGAGTTCAACGGCAAGCTGCAAATTATTGCTCATTTTAACGCTTTCTCTTGTTTCCATAGTCGTCTGGTCGAGCAATACGACTTTTACAAATTTTTCATCCGGTTTATTTTCAACGCGAGTTACCGAAATCAAATAATCTCTTCCCGCTTTATAAACATGCAACGCCGTCAGTGAATTTTCAATAAAAGCTAAAATTTCATCATCGCTTATATCCTTTGCATCAACGCCGTACATCCTAACTCTATTATTAAAATCCTGGACTATTTTTGCTGTTTTGCCGGTATTAATTTTAACTCTTTTACCGACTATCTTATAATAACTTCCATCAAAAGACGCGGCAATATCATTGGCAGCTCTCTGATATACTGCACTTTCTTCGGCATTTTCTCTGTTGCCTTCAGAAATCGTAAACGTATCATTTGCGCTTTGTATCAAAGGTCTGTGCAATTCATCTATCAACAGTCTCCATTTTTTCTGGGTAATTGTTCTTTCGTTTGCCTTTACTTTAAGATCTTTTTCTCTGTCCCATACAAAAGCAGACATTGAAGAACCGGCAACAACACTTGCATTTTTATACACATTCTGTTTTTGCGCAGTCGTTGCGATTATTTTTTTGCCTGTTCTGTCCCAACTGTAAAGAATGTTTTTATTATTGTCGGATTCATGAACAAAACCGAATTGCAAATCTACAGGCATTTTTGTGACTTCGTCAGTTTTGATAACGCCCAGTTTGATCATTTCATCTTCATTTGCATATACAAACTGAAACATATTTTCTATATCTCTTTTTGCCAAGTCGGATGTATTTGTTAAAAATAAAACATCTTTGCCGTCTGCAAGAAGTTTGACGACAGCCAATTTGAAAGCATCTGATTTTCCTGCTCCGGTGCCAAGCTCAACTATACCGTTTTTAACCATAACGGCCGCGCTTATTATCTGTCTTACGGTTTTATTGCTGTTTCCGGCCCCTTTGCCGTATTCTCTGTCCTGTCTTGCCTGGAACATCTTTACAAAATCAGAACCTAATACTTCCGCAGCCCATTCTAATGATTTGCCGTATTCTATTTTATCCTGTTTGCTTAATGCATCTTTATCCGATATTTTTTGTATAAATGTTTTTATTCTGCCAAACATATTTTCATTGGATAAAGACATCCATACAGCACTGAAATATCCGCTTAAATCTCCGAAACCTATTATTTCTTCAGGCATCCACGAAGGAAGCTTTGCATGCCTCAATTCATGCAAAACAAATGTCTCAAGTAAAAATTTATTTTTTATATTTTTATCATAATCTAAAAATGCTCTGAGCAAATTTGCATTTGCTTTCAACTTACCTGTACTAAAATCAAACAACTCTCCTTCTCCGTCCAACGCAAAAATCGCATCTATTGCCGTATCATCCAGAGTATCTATCTGGCCCATACTCGACAATCCGATTTCTTTCAATAATTTTGCTCTTGTACTTTCCGATAATGAATTTAAAATATCTTTCAACAGCTGCTGTTTGCCGGTATCTGACATTATCAGCTTATCCTGCGCTGCCTTCATCTGGGCTTGCAGCAATACTTTCTGCTGGTCTATCAGATTCTTTTCTATACCTAAAAACGTAACAGCTCCCGTCGTGGTCAAAAGACCTGTTATTATAACTACTATAGGAAGCGCGCCTGTAAATATCAAAATCGGAAGCGTTACTGCCGTTGCTATAGCAAAAAATATGCTTAAACCAGTTGCCGCTTTCAACGTCTTGCTTATACTGCTCTGCGATTTCTGCTTCGGCAACTGCTGATCGGCGTCTTTCTTTATGTTGCCGTTTTCCATGCTAACCGTTTCTTTCAATACGCCATCTTCATAAAATCTGAATGTCGCATTTTTTCCGTCTATATTTGTTATCTGTACAGTTCTTTTTGATGCCTCGCTGCCTGCCTGCATATCATCCAAAAATTTCTTTATGTCCTCTACTTTTACTCCCTTATCTGTCAAATTCTGCGTTATATCCACAACAAAATTTTCAAAATCTGCCTGCTTGAACTGGCTGGCATTTAACGCTGCCAACGCCTGGAAATTTATCTTGCTCTGTTCTCTGGCTATTTTGTAATATGTTTCTTCTGCAGCTTTAGTATCTCCTGTTACGTTCGGCGTTATTACTATATTCGTGATTCCTTTTGCAGCCAATAAATCAGATACTCCCTGAGTATGGAATCCGCCGGTTATTACAACATATACTTCTTTGGCCTGTTTCAGCGAATTCATTACTTTTTCTAATTCGGTAGCACCGGCAATTTTGTCGTTCTCTATTGTTCCGCTGCCTGCCAATCCGTCCATATTGCCGATAAAATATCCGTTTCTGTCAAAGTTGATACTGTAAAACTTGTCCGATATATCTTCATATTTCTCAAGCGACGCTACCTGTCTGTTGTCTACATACTTTACCCATAAACTTTTAAATTTATCTATATTTGCCTGATAATACCTGCAGTCATCAGACGTTATTTTACTTGTCAAATAATCGCTGTAATATCTTACAAAATTGCCTAAAAATACTACTTCTTCTTCTGATACGTTGGCTGCAAATTTATCATTTATCTCATCTTTGAAATTCTGTTCTTCTTTTATCAGTTCCAAAGGATTTATCTTTTGGCTCAATTCCATATATCCGAAAAATTTCTCTAACTCAGGAAAATTTACCGATAAATCAAGTTTATACTGCCTTGATAATTTGATTATATAACCGTAAAGTTTATCCATCTGCTGAAAATTTTCAGTCGAATCTACGAGCATCTTATATGCATTATACGGCAGAACTTCTTTTAACTTGATTACAAACATCTGCAATTCCTGCGTTGTGCGTCTGTAATCTATATTTTTCTGCTGCTCCATCAAATTCATATACATAGACAAATTTTCATATTTGCTGATGTCTACTCCGAGTTTTTCGGCATGTTTGCCCATCAATACAAAATATTTCTTCGCATCAATATCGCCTGATACATATCCTGCCGATAACTCCTCTATCTTTTTCTGCTGTCTGTTATAATATCTTGCCTGCAGCTGTTTTACGGTATTTGATATCTCGCCCATGGCAGCGTTTATCTCGGCCTGATTATCTATTAACAAACCGAATCTCTTTAAATTGTCAAAATATTCTTCCTTATTTTCCAAACCCTTAATCAGCTCCGGCTTACCTTTCATACCGGAATAATATTCTGCTCCTGTTAAACGGCCTGCGTCTAACAACTTATCCATTATTTCTTTTCTTAACTTTTCATCTTTGCCGACTGTAAGCCATTTTGTATCTACCTGACCGTATGCTCCTTCCAAATATACGTTCTTTACTCCGTATTTGGCATCAAATAATTCTATTATTTTGCTTAT
>CAYTCB010000044.1:0-9961 GCA_964436195.1 uncultured Elusimicrobiaceae bacterium | reverse complement strand
ATATTTCAGTCATAGACATGCTCTAATGCGGTAACAAAATATAAAGAAGAAAGATTCGTGCTTAAAGGCGAAAGAAAATAACTAAAGACAAACAACTGAAAGTGCTAAAAGTGGCAAAAGACATGACAGTGCTTTGAGGCGAAAAGAATTGAAATGAAACAATTATTAACAAAAACGGTCTAAATTAGAAGATTGGTAAAAATGGAAATAATAGCAAAAAATTTAATAAAGAATTATACTAAGAAAAATTCACCTGAAGTTAATGTTTTGAAAGATATTAATATTACCATTGCTTCAGGGGCAAAAGTATCTTTGACAGGTCCTTCGGGGGCCGGAAAAAGCACGCTGATACATATTCTCGGGCTTATGGACAAACCGACTTCGGGAGACGTGTTTATATCCGGCACAAGAGTAACTGATTACGGCTGCTCAAAATTGTCTAAAATGAGAAAAGACAATATAGGTTTTGTTTTTCAGTTTCATTATCTGCTTACGGACTTTAATGTTATTGAAAATATTCTGCTGCCGGTTTGGGACAGAAAAAAAGAAAAATTAAAACGCGCCGACGAACTTCTTAAGCTTATGGGGCTTTCAAGGAGAAAGCATCATCTGCCTTCGGAACTTTCAGGCGGCGAACAGCAGCGAGTGGCTCTGGCGAGAGCCCTTATTAATGACCCGAAAATATTGTTTGCCGATGAACCTACCGGCAACTTAGACAGAAAAACAGGCAAAATAGTTGAAGATCTTATGTTTGGCTTGTGTGACGAAATGAAAACAACGCTGGTTGTAGTTACGCACAATCAGGAAGTTGCCGAACATGCAGATCAACAGCTTAAAATGATAGACGGACAGATAATATAAGAAGCTTGAAAGTTTAGAGGTTGAGCAAAGACTTTAACGGCAAGAATTTGAAAAATTAAAAAAACGAAAGTAAATTATAGAAGGAGCAAAGAAATGAAAATTTATCTAAACGGCAAATTTGTTAACAAAGAAGACGCTGTAGTATCTGTTTTTGACCACGGATTGTTGTACGGAGACGGAGTATTTGAAGGAATCAGAGCATACAACGGAAGAGTATTCAGACTTGGCGAACACATCGACAGACTTTGGGATTCAGCAAAAGCAATTGCATTGTGTATCCCTATGACTAAATCCGAAATGGAAAAAATCGTTTTGGAAACTTTAAAAATAAATAAGCTTGAAGACGCATATATAAGACTCGTTATTTCAAGAGGAACAGGCGACCTCGGTCTTGATCCGGCAAAGTGTCCCAAGCCTACTATATTTGTCATAACGGATAAGATATCGTTATATCCCGATGAACTTTATACAAACGGTCTTGAAGTTATAACGGTATCGACAAGAAGATTGACTCCGGATACGCTGAGCCCTAATATAAAGTCTCTTAATTACCTTAACAACATTATGGCAAAGCTTGAAGCAAAAAGAGCCGGCGTTCTTGAAGCTATAATGCTAAATAAAGAAGGATACGTTGCGGAATGCACGGGCGACAATATATTCGTAGTTAAAAACGGAATCGTTACAACTCCTCCGGCACATGCCGGCGCGCTTAAAGGCGTAACGAGAAATGCAGCTATCGAGCTTATAAGAAATAAACTGAAAATTGAAGTAAAAGAAGATTTGCTTACAACTTACGATTTATACTGCGCCGATGAATGTTATCTGACGGGAACGGCAGCCGAAATTATACCTGTTGTAAAAGTAGACGGAAGAATCATAGGCGACGGCAAACCCGGAAAGATAACGGCAAAGCTTTTGAAAGAATTCAGAAATCTTACAAGAACGACGGGTGTTCCAATAAACAAATAGTATTTAATGTGGAAAAAAATAAGATTTTTATCATTTGCACTGGTTTTTTTATCGCTTGTTATTTTAATCTATAACAACAGGGACGTTTATATCGTTCCGTTAGCCCAGGCCCAAATGAATAAATTAACAGGCAACAAACTGCAAATCGGAAGTTTTGCAGTTTCGTTGCCTTTTAAGTTGTCGCTTTATGACATAAATTACGACCGCAAATTTATTTTTGACGAAGTTGAAATAAACTTAAATCCTGTTAAAATTTTAAAAGGACCTCTGTACGCAATAACAGAAATCAATATAAATAAAGCAACCGTCGCAATCAATACCGAAGGTCCCGCAGACAAAGAAAAAACTGCGGCAATAATAGAAAAAATAGCAAAACTTGCGAAAAAAGCCGATTTAAAAATTAAAACAGGCGAAGCTTCCGTTATTATTAATTCAAACAATATCGTTTTAACAGATACTGATATTACTTTTAATAAAAATATAGCATTTCAAACTCTTGCCCAGTACAAAAAACACGCTGTAAAACTTGACGGGAAAATCGAACTTGAAAAAGATTTGCTGCAACCTTCATTTAACGCCGAAATAACCGGAATTTTAAAATCAAAAATATTTTTAAGCGGAAAATACGAAGCGCGTTCCGGATTTTTTGACTTTTCTGCCGATGCAGAAACTCTTTCTTTAAGCAGAGTTGATTTCGGGAAATACCGTTTTCGCGCACATAACAACCCTTCCGGCATGAGTTTCTTTGCAGACGGAGATTCAGGCAGCATAGCTTTCACCGCCCCGAAATCTTCGTTTGATGTTTTCAGTTCAAGCGGCACTTTAACTCTGAAAGACAGGGAAGATATCTTTTCTTCGCGTTTTGAGTATACTGCTGAAATGAAAGACAGTATGCTTGATTTATCGGCATTTCTCAAAGACATAAAAATGTTCGGGTCTAATCTCGGCACGCTTTCCGTAAAAGCAAACAATAACGATAAACGCCTTAATTTGTACTGCAGCCACGATATCGGAAGCAATCTTGACGTAACCGTGGAAGAAAACGGCGATTATAAAGTAAATATTTATAATCAAAAACCGGTAGGTTATTTCTCCGGCAATTACAAATACGGAACCCTTTCAATAGATATAAAAAGACTGCCTCTTAACAGATTATCCGTTATGCGCGCATATGATAAAAACATAAAGGGCTTTTTATCGTTATACGGCGACATTGATAAAGAAAACGGAATCGTAAGCATTAACCTTGAAAATGTAAACTCACAAAGAATACGCAATTTAAGCGGCTCGGGGAAACTTTCAAAACAAAACGGAATATGGGATTTTGACTTTATAACCCGCGATAAAAAATTATCGTTTCAGGCCGTTTATAAAAACAAAAATGATTACACGATAAACACATCTTATGATAACATTGATATAGGAACAATTCTAAAAGTATTTAATTCAAAGATTCCCGTTTCGGGTTTTGCTTCAGGCATAATAAAATACAACTCTGATTTTGATTCTCCTACGCTGGTTGACATGCGAATTAAGAACGGAACGCTTTATTCTAATGTTTTCAGCGACTGCGAAATATCGGGAGAATTGTCGTCGAAAACTATAAAGATATCAACATTTACGATAACGGGCCCCGAAACAAAAGTCACTTTAAAATCGCTTATAGATTTTGACGGCAATAATTCAAATTCATATTTATACTGCGACGTACATAATTTTAAAATAGATTCTGTAAATTTAAATTCAAAACTTTATTTTGAAGGCAAAATAAACGGAACAAAAGAAATATCAGGCCAGCTTATAATACCCAAATTTGATTTAAATGAGTTTGATTTAAGCGGATTTACGGCCGATATAATTCTTTCGACAAAAAAAATTGAAATAAAAAACGCAGACAACAAAAACGGATTATCCGGCGGATTTATTTACGATTTAAAAACCGGACGCTATGAATCTGAAGTAGCCGTTTCAAAAGCCGACATATCAAAACATTACAAGAAACTAACCGGCGAACTCTCCGGCGAATTCAAACTAAAAGGCGAAAAAACAAATCCCGAAATCAAAGCGCTTTATAATTTAAAACAGGCTTTTTTTGCCGGAATAAAATTCAATTCTTCAGGAGAGTATGAATATAAAAATAAGCTAGGCAAACTAAACAGATTTACCGTCCATTCCGACAAAACGGCCGTTTTCGGATCAGGAACCGTAAATGCAAAAAAAGTAAACATAAACTTAAAGATAAGCAATCTGACCGAAAACATAATAAATAATTATCTGGGGTTCCAAACGCCCGTTGCAGGTATATTTAACGGAACAGGCTCGGTATTCGGCTCTTTAACCGACATAAAATGCATGTTAAAACTCGAAAGCGGAACGGTTTTCTTTAAAAAAATAAAACTGCACGATTTCAGTTCGGAAATGCTTTTCAGCAACAATGAAATCTCAATATTTAAAACAAGCATAAAACTTACCGACAGCCAGATAAATTTAAACGGCACTCTTAACACAAAAACAAATCTTTACTCTTTTATATTTAATTTTGTAAATGCGCACGCGGGCCCGTTTGATATTTTCGGCAATTTAAATCTTACCGGAAAAATGACTGCGGACAAAGATTCCCAGATTTATTCCGGCAACATAAGTTTTGACAATTTATGGATAAACAAAGAAAAAATAGATTCTTTAAAATTTGACTATCTTATAGACGATAAAAAAATAAGTTTAAAAACGCAGAAAGAAATGCCCCTGCAGATTTCCGGAGCCGTCAATTTTTCAGAATATCCGAAACTGCGCTTTGAAAATATATTTATCTGCCACAACAACCAGAGCTGCTATATCGACGGAAATTCGGCAACTGACAGCTTAAATGTCGCAATGACGTGGAAATCTCTGGACGGCCTTTTTGTTTCGCATCTGTTTGATCTTCCTTTTGATCTTGACGGAAATATCGACGTCGCAATCAAAGCGGCAGGCTCACTGTCAAATCCGGTAATTTCATGCGTTTTAAATTCAAAATCAGGCAGCATAGAAAATATCCCGTATGATTCCATCGACGTGGATCTTGCGGCGAAAAACAATATTCTCTCAATTAACACGCTGAAAATTTATAAAACAAACGACTATGCCGCAACGGCCTCAGGCTCGTTTCCTTTCTGGCTTAATCCTGATATGGCAAAAACCGGATTAAATAAAAAAATAAACATAAATTATGAAATTACCGATAATAAACTCAGTCTTCTTTCAAATTTTGCAAAAGATTTGATTTGGGTAAAAAAAGGCCGCATGCATATGACAGGAACTCTTACCGGGACAAGAAAAAAACCGGCTCACCACGCAAAACTTGAATTATCAGCTTCAAACGTTACGACTGATTTATACGTGCAGAAAATCAAAGATGTTGATATTTCGGCAACTTTTAAAGACAATGTTTTTTCAATACAGAATTTTACGGCTTCGGCGGGTTCAGGCAAATTAAATGTTGAAGGAGAAATTCATTTTGCGGGATTAAACCCTTCTTTTTACAATTTATCCGTATTTACTTCAAAAAAAGGAATACCCATAGTTATAAAAGATCTTCCGATACCGACTTCGGGCGTTTTAAAAATGGAGAAAAACCAGGTTTTTGCAAACTATTCTAAAGGAACGCCTAAATTTCACTTTAAAATTTACGGACCGGCAAACGATTTTAAACTGACAGGCTGGGCGGAGCTTGAAGATACAAGATTCTGCTATCCGCCTCCCGAGAATTATGACGGAGGATCTTCATCTGACTTAAGCATATTTGACAACTGCTATATAAACATAGATTTGAAATCGGCCGTAAACACAAGATATGAAAATTCTTTTGCAAATATATTTTTAAGAGGAAAAATAAATTTAAGAGGAAAAACCGACTCTATTCTTGCAAACGGAGTTATTGAATCCGATAACGGCAAACTTTTTTATATGGGAACCGATCTTGATCTGATAAATTCAAAAGTTGAAATAATAAATAACGAAATATTTATTTCAGGAGAAGCGGAAACCGAAGTTTACAATGCCGGAGACAGCATGCCAGACGTTGTAAAAATATATATCGACCGCTCGACAGTCGATAATCTTAAAACGAGATTCGTGTCAAAAAACGATCCGACTCTTGATTCAAACAAAGTTTTGGCAAAAGTTACAAAAACAGACCAAACGCAGCGCCAGATTATTGATACTACAACTGATTTTCTCGTTAAACAGCAGGCAGTCAGAATATTCAGCGCCAATATAGCGACGCCTTTGGCAAATACCGTTTTGAAAAAAACGGGAATTATAGACAACGTAAGACTGGGCTATGTAAATACCGATAATCTTCAGGTCGCATCGGGAGACGAACCGACAATGGCCGAGATTCTTTACGGTATGAAATATTCTGTTGAAAAAAATATTAACAGAAATCTCCAGCTCGGTTACTCCGTAACTTTTGACCAGCTCAACAGAGAAATTGATTTAAAACATGCTCTGGAAATGTCTGTAAGATTAAACAGATTTCTGTTTTTGAAAGGCTCTTACGGTTTAAAATCGGAAGATCCTCAGTATAAACCTGAAAACAGAATCATGCTTGAACAAAAACTCCGATTCGGCGGCTCTTCAAATAAATAGTTGCTCCGTTTAATCTTTAGAATCGTCTTTTAAAAAGCTGTATAATATAAAAATAAACTTATTCCGATTTTAGCTGCAAAAGGAGGTAAAATGACAGGATTATACATTCATATTCCGTTTTGCAAAAAAAAATGCCTATACTGCGATTTTATTTCTTTTGAATACGACGAACAGAAAGCCGACGCCTATATTGACGCTCTTTTGAAAGAGGCCGGCAAATACAAAGATGAGAAGATTTCAACTGTCTATATAGGAGGCGGAACTCCGTCCGTGGTTACGCCCAAACAGTTTGAAACTCTTGCCGAAGGACTTAATAAAAATTTTGATTTAAGCGGCATATCGGAATTTACGGTTGAACTCAACCCTGAATCAACTACGAAAGAAAAACTTGATATTATGTTTGACAATAAAGTCACAAGATTAAGTTTCGGGCTGCAGTCTGCAAACGATGCGGAACTTAAATCTCTAGGCAGACTTCATAATTATAATGATTTCGTAACGGCTTACAATCAAGCAAGAGAAGCAGGTTTTAACAATATAAGCGTTGATTTGATGTACGGAACGGAAAACCAGACTATTGAAAGCTGGCAGAACACTCTTGATACGGTTCTAAAATTAAATTCCGAACATATATCTCTTTATCCTCTTACGATAGAAAAAAATACTCCCTTTCATAAACAAAATAAACAAACCGATCCGGATCTGCAGGGACTAATGTATAACTGCGCCTGCGATAAACTGCAGCATGGCGGATTTGAACATTATGAAATATCAAACTGGGCAAAAGACGGTAAAATTTCAAAACATAACACTTTATACTGGAAAAATATGGAATATATAGGCCTTGGAGCAAGCGCATCTTCTTATTATAAAAGAAACAGATTCAAAAACGTTTTAAACGCCGACATTTACATTAAAAACGCGCAATGCGGCGCAAACTGCATACTTGAGACTGAATATATAGACGACACTCTTTATAATACGGAAAGCATTATGCTCGGGTTAAGGCTTTCGGAAGGCGTTGATTTAAGTTTATTCAACCATAAAAAACGCACTCTGTATAAGTATTTGAAACAGGATCTGCTTGTGGTAAAAGACGGGAAGGTTTGTTTGACGGAAAAGGGGTTTTGGGTCTCAAATACCATAATCTCCGACTTCATGTAGGCTATAGCGGCTTTAATTTTTCTATTCAATTTTATATTTTCAAAGCTCATTTACCAATCGCTCCGCTATAATTCACGTAAACTTCACTTTGAAAATACTTCATCTCATTACGAAAACTTAAAGCCTTAAAACAACAAGGGCTAAATTTCAGCTCAAATCTTAAATCCTCTAACTGCCAAAACAAAAGCAAAAAAGTTCATTTCGCTCCAAACTCTAAAACCTAGCAGCAACGACATAAAAAACACTTCATCTCATTACGAAAACTTAAAGCCTTAAACGACCACGACAAAAACAAATTACTTCACTTCGTACCAAAATCTAAAGCCTAACGGTAATAGCTATTCACGAGCTTTTAACATACATTAGTATTGTTAAAAAAATTAAATTGTTTCTATTTTTGCTATAAAATAGAAATATCATTGCTTCTTATTTCTATTTTTTGCAAAAAATAGAAATAACTCATTGACTTATTTGCAAAAAACGACTAAAATAGAAATAAGAAAGACCATTATTGCCATTTTATTTAAAAAATAGAATTAAGGATTTTTAATTATGAATAATTTTAAAGCAGGGATTTATAAACAACAACTTGAATACAAAAGTTTTCTGCCGGCACAAATTAACCGTCAGTTTGAAATAACTGATAAAGAAATTTTATTGTTGCTTGAGCAGGCAAGTTCATATTTAGGAAGACTTGAAGCTTATTCTCAACTTGTTCCTGATATTGATTTATTCATTAAAATGCATATCTATAAAGAAGCCACTTTATCAAGTAAAATTGAAGGCACACAAACTACCATGGATGAAGCTGTTATACCTGAAGAACTTGTAATCCCTGAAAATAAAGATGACTGGTCAGAAATACAAAATTACACCAAAGCTATAAATTTTGCCAAAGAACAATTAGAACATTTACCTGTATCTACACGGTTAATAACAAATATTCACGCTATTTTACTTCAAGGAGTAAGAGGCGAACATAAAAATCCCGGTGAAATCAGAAGAAGCCAAAACTGGATAGGAGGTTCAAGCCTTAAAGATGCGTTTTTTATACCTCCTCACTTTGAAGATCTTCCTGATTTGTTATCGGATTTGGAAGCATTTTGGCATAATAAAAATATTCAAATACCGATATTAGTAAAGATAGCAATTTTTCATTACCAGTTTGAAACTTTACATCCTTTTTGCGACGGTAATGGCAGAATAGGAAGACTCTTAATTCCATTAATGTTAATTTCTGAAAATATTTTATCATTGCCATCATTGTATATTTCCAGTTTTTTTGAAAAACATAAAGGAAGTTATTATGATTCTTTAACTGTTGTAAGAGCCTCAAATAATATAGACCAATGGATTAAATTTTTTCTATCAGGTGTTATAGATACCGCTAAAAATGGAACAAGTACATTAAAAAATGTTGTTGAATTTAAAAAGAACTTAGACCATAAAATCATATCTTTAGGCAGCAGAGCCAAACTTGCGGAAGAATTAATTAAAGTAATGTTTGGGACACCTATTATCAATACGCATTTTGCGAATGAATCTTTAAATGTTAGTTACGGTAAAACCAGCCGTTTAATAAAAGAGATGATATCTTTAGGAATCCTTAAAGAAAAAAAAGGACTTGGCAGAGTCCAGTATTTTGAACTTGACGGATATTTAAATTTATTCAAATAATTTATATTAAAGGTTCAACTCCTCTCTGGGGCGTTTTGCACTTAAATAGTCGTTTATGCCTATGAGTTTCCAGGAGGATTTGCAAAGACAACCCGCCCAACATCCAAATTTCTAAGCTGCCAAGCTTCTATCGCAAGTATGCTTTGAGAATATTTAATCTCATCATGAAATATTAAAGTCTTGTACAACATAGCAAGCAAACAAAAAATTATAAAAATAAAAACTCTCTAGGAGAGTTGCCTGGGTTACAAGACCAAGGTCTCCTAGAGAGTGATAATAGTATAATACAAAAAAATAAAAACATCAATATTTTAAAAATATTTTATTTTGTATAATAAACGTATCAACTCAAGAGGGTATTATTAAAATGGCAAGTTTATTAATATTCATAATCTTAATGATAATTCTAGTCATCTGCGTCATATTTTTTTATATATTAAAATTCAGTTTTCAAGTATTTTTCGGCAAAGTAGATTGCTCAAAATGCAGTCCGGACGGAGATTGCCCTTTAGACCGTTGTGATTTAGAAGATCCATGCGATGAGAGTTGTGAGGGATGTAAAAATTATAATTCTGAAAAAAACTGTAATAAATGAGCATTATACTGTGGATAATTGTTGTTTTAATAGGTATTTTTGTATTTTCAATTATAATTTCATGGT
>CAYTCB010000043.1:5181-10393 GCA_964436195.1 uncultured Elusimicrobiaceae bacterium | reverse complement strand
TTTACCTACAAGCGAAGCAATCGCACCCAAATTTGAATGATGTCCCGTTGTAAACAAAATTGCAGTCTCTTTACCTACAAATTTTGCGAATTTTTTTTCAACTTTTTCATGTAAGTCGTTAGTTCCGTTTAAAAATCTTGAACCTGTACACGAAGTTCCGTATTTTTTTGCGGCTTTTATTGAGCCTTCTATAACCTTAGGGTGATCCGCAAGTCCCAAGTAATTGTTTGAACATACTACAACTATTTTTCTTCCGCCTATTATGACTTCCGGCCCCTGAGCAGATTCAACTTTTTTAAAGTAAGGATATACGCCTTGGGCTTTAATATCCTTTGTTGCCGTAAAATCATAACACTTCTTAAAAATATCGTTCATTTACCGTGACTCCTAAAGTATATTGATTAAAACCATTTATTACGTAAGTACCAATTGTATGTTATTTTTGAGCCGTTTTCAAGATTTTCAAATGTAAAATCAAGGTCTTTTACAGTTTGAGAATTGTCGCAAACCCATGCTTTTTGAAGCATTTCTGTTATTTTTTGTTGATTTAAAACCTGAGGTTTTTTAGTTATTGCGCCTGTAATTTCGCAAATATTTCCGGCAATTTTAAAAATAAAATCAAACAATGGCAAAGTAACTGTTTTTATGCCGTTTGAAACAGCAATCGTATCGGCTACATCCTTCCATGAATATTCTTTGCCGTCCGACAAATAATATATCTTATTGTCGCTTGTACATGTATTTATTGATTTTACAATTATTTTGGCTATATCTCTTACAAAAACAAGCTGTATAATATGTTTTTGCAGCGTTTTTGGCGCAAGATGTTTATTTACAAGACTAAAAAATGTAAATATATCTTTATCTCTGGGACCGTAAACTGCGGCAGGTCTTAAAATAGTGTACGGGATTTTGCCGTAAAGTTTTTTAACCTCATTTTCTGCAAGAAGTTTGCTCTTCCCGTAATCTGAAACAGGACTTTCAGAGTCGCTTACAACCCTGGCGCGTCCTTCCGGCGCCGGCCCCATTGCAGCCTGCGATGAAATAAATATGAATTTTTTTAATGTCTGATTTGATTCAAGAACGCAATCTACTATATTTTTTGTAATATCAACATTGACTTTTTTATAAACAGACCAGTCAAAAGCTCTTACAGCTCCGGCACAATGAACAACGACGTCCGAAGAAGCAACGGCCTCTTTCATAAAAACTTTATCGTCAAGTTCTCCGTATTTTATGATTAAATTTTGGTTTGAAATCCATTTAAGATCCGAATTTTTTCGGACAACGCAAACCACTTCATAGTTGTTTAAAAGAAGTTCCTCAACTATGTGGCTTCCTACAAAACCGTTGGCGCCTGTAAGCAATACTTTCATTTTTAAAATAAAAAATGGCGACGGGTGGAATTGAACCACCGACCAAAGGCTTATGAGTCCTCTGCTCTACCCCTGAGCTACGTCGCCAAACTTGTATAATTTTATTTTTTTTCACAACGAAAATCAAGATTTTCGTGCGGATAGAGGGACTTGAACCCCCACATCTTGCGATATACGGTCCTAAGCCGTACGCGTCTGCCAATTCCGCCATATCCGCACGGAACGGAAGACGCATTATATCACTTATGAGCCCTTAAGTCAATTTTAAAGGCCGGCATCCTGAACTGATTTAACATCCGAAGAAATTGCATCTTGGAGAGATTTTATATCGGAAAATTTTTTTTCTTTTCTTATAAACTTTGTAACAAGTATTTTAACGTGCTTTGACTGCCATTTCCCGTAAAAATTCAAAATATGAACTTCAATGGCAATATTATGCTTTAAATTTTTAAAAGTAGGCCTTGTTCCTATATTTAAAACAGCCGTGTAAAAAATACCGTCTTTGCCGCACATGCTGCATGCAAATATCCCTTTAGGTAAAATTTTGATTTTATCGGTTGATACATTCACCGTAGGAAAACCTATCGTTCTGCCTATTTTATTGCCGGACACATGTATTCCGTTTATCTCAAATATTCTGCCGAGCATCTTATTTGCAGACTCTATATCGCCTTTTTTTAGAAAATCCCTTATTTTTGACGAAGATACTGTTTGTCCTGAAATTTTTACAGGTTTTACTATTTTAAGGTTTATGCCGTATTTTTTTGTATTTTTTTTAAGCCAGGCAGTATTTCCCTGCCTGTTTTTGCCGAAAGCACAGTTATATCCGACAACTATCTGTTTTGCGTTAAGCTGTTTTATTATTACATTTTTTAAAAAGTCAGAAGCCGTTGTGTTCAATATTTTTTTGTTTACCGGCAGAATTATTATTTTATCCGCGCCGAGCGACGATATTATCTCAGCCTTTTCTTCTGCAAGAGTAATGACGCCGTCAACTTTTTTAACCGGCCTTTCCATTATTATAACGGAAGAAAAAAGACCGTTTTCTCTTGCGTTTTTTATAACATCTTCCAAAATTTTTTTATGTCCGAGATGGACACCGTCAAAAGTGCCTATGGTAACAACAGAACCTTTCATTTTATCCTACTTTGAAACATTAAATTTGAACTCTATAATATCGCCGTCTTTGACTTCGTAATCTCTTCCTTCGCTTCTGAGATGTCCGGATTCTTTTACGGCCTTATCGTTTCCCAGCCTGAAAATATCATCAAAAGTCATAACTTCGGCCCTTATAAACCCTTTTTCAAAATCCGTATGTATAACGCCTGCAGCCTGAGGAGCAAGAAAACCTTTTTTTATCGTCCAAGCCCTGCATTCATCTTCTCCTGCCGTAAGATATGTTATAAGTCCTAGAAGGTTATAGCTTGCTTTTATTAAGCGGTTAAGGCCTGGTTCGGTTAAACCGAGATCGGATAAAAAAGTCTGTCTGTCTGAATCTGACAGTTCTGAAAGTTCGGCTTCTATCTTTGCACATATCGGGATTGCCTGGGCTCCTTCTTCAGCGGCTCTTTTCTCCACTATATCGGTAAATTTATTTTTCATTAAAGGCAGATCGGTTTCTGCAACATTGCACGCATATATTACCGGTTTTGCCGTTATTAAAAAAAAGTTTTTCACCATTTCTGTTTCTTCTTCATTTAGCTCGAGAGTTCTTATCGCTTTGCCGTCATCAAGATGTTTTTTTACTTTTTCGGCAAGTTCTTTTTCGGCAATTATTTTTTTATCCTTGGATTTTGAATCTTTCTGAAGTTTATCTATTTTTTTTGTCATTGTTTCAAGGTCTGAAAGGAGCAATTCCGTTTCTATTATTTCTATGTCTCTCAGCGGGTCAATTTTGCCTTCAACATGCGCAATATCGCCGTTTTCAAAACATCTTACTACGTGCACTATGGCAGCAGTTTCCCTTATATGCGATAAAAATTGATTGCCGAGGCCTTCTCCTTTTGAAGCTCCTTTTACAAGACCGGCTATATCAACAAAATCAACTGTTGCATAAACTTTCCTTTTTGATTTATAAAGATTTTCGAGAAAATCAAGTCTTTTATCCGGAACAGCGACAACTCCGACATTAGGCTCTATCGTACAGAACGGATAGTTTGCGCATTCGGCGCCGGCTTTTGTTATGGCATTAAACAGCGTCGATTTCCCGACATTTGGAAGTCCTACTATACCGAGTTTCATATATCTCCTTAGTAAAAACGGCAAAACAGCCGCATAATAACTTTAGCATTATTATTTTTATTTTTGTTAATTATACAAATAAAATTTGTTTTTTTAAAACAGATTTACGCTGAAATTAACATTGTTTTTATATCGCGTATGTCATCGTTTTTCTTTAACGGGATAATTTCTTTTTCATCATCGATATAAGGTATAGGAAGTATTCCCATCTCCATTTCGCCTATTCTTGAAATTACAGACAGTCCGTTAAATTTTGCTCTTACAACTGCATCGGTATTTATTCTTTCAACTATTTTTTCAAGAATTTGCTCCGCGCTGACGCTGCCTGAATACCTGGCATCTATATAAAATACAGCAACTCCGTTATCTTTCTTTTTTAAATAAACAGATATGGCTTCATCCTCATTTGAAGGATCTGCGATATTAAATAAAATATCATCATTTGGCTGAATTTTTTCAAATACAAGAGCCGCCATCTGTTTGATTTCAGACTGTTCCTTGGAATTTATTTTTGAATCATTATTTTCTGCCGCAATTTCTTCAAAAGTAGTAATAGGCCTTCTCTGAAGTATATATATTATATCGTCTTTTATTCCGTATTCTATATCAACAGGATATCCTGCGTCTTTTTCAAGCATTCTGACTATATTCATAATTTTTTTGACAGTTTCGGCATCAAGAACCCTTTCCTTGGCTCCTTCTGCGACAACTTCTTCCTTAGTGCCGTTTTCAGTTGATATTATTTTTAAATATTTATCAGCCACGGAATACTCTATAATTTCACCGTCTGATGTTTCAACCTCTATTGTATCAGGAGTAAGCATTCCCGACACTATTCCCTCTCCAAGTCCGTAAACTCCTTCTATGATTGTATTGCCGTATTTATTCCTGCTGAAAATAACTCCGGCCTTGGAAACATCTATCATTTCCTGAACCAGAACGGCAGGCTTAACTATATTGCCGCCTTCTATCATATAATCTATGCATCTGTCTGAATAAAAAGATTTCCAGCATTCCTGTATATTGGCAAATACGTCCTGGTATATTACGTTTAATTTTGTTTCTCCCATTCCGGCAAAAGCTTTATTTTCGCTGTCTTCTCCGACACCGGAAGATCTTACTGAAAATTTCGATCCGTGTTCCAACGCATTTTTTATTTTAATTTCTATTTGTTTTTGCAAAACAGGCGTCTGAGTTTTTGAATTATCTATAAGCTTTTGTATATTTCTGGCAATTTTTCTGGCATCCGCCGCATTTTTAGCTTTTATTGCGTGTTCAAAATCCAAAGCAAGTTTTTTATATTGCGCCGAATTACCTGCTTCGTTAAAAAACATTTCAAAAACATTTGTGCTCAAGCCGACTCCTGCCGGCACTTTTACGCCTTTGATTTTTGCAAGCAGTCTGTACATTATTGCCAGTTCCGTAGTTTTTGATCCGAATCTGTAACTGTCATCGGAAGATATTTCATTGAAATTACATATTTCTCCTTCCGGATTTATTTTTTTATTTCTTTGAAATTCTCTGAGAATATTTTCAAGAGCAGTTACTAGAGATTCAAGCTCCGCCCTCTTCTCAAGCAAATCTTTTCTTGTTTC
>CAYTCB010000043.1:0-5081 GCA_964436195.1 uncultured Elusimicrobiaceae bacterium | reverse complement strand
TCTTTAACATAAACAACATTTAATTCTTTGACTTTCTGTTTTACTGACGCCGGCATTGAATCATCAAACAAAACAAACATTATTTTTTCCAGCGATTTTTCTCCTATAGTCTGAAAATAAATATATTCTACAAGTTTCCTGATATTGGCATCATCTTTATTTTTTTCAAAAAATGACTTTATATTTTCAATATCACCGGATTCAATATATGACTGTAATTCTTTAAGAAGAGATTGATTGATATCGTTAAACAGCAATATTCTTCCAGTCTCCCCGTTTATAAGAACTTTAGTTCCTTCTTTTAAAATAAAAGTGTTTTCTCTGGCTTTTATTACATTGAACCCTTTTATCTCTTCAATGCCTTTTTCGTATGTATAATATGTTACCTCGGCAGCCTTTTCATATTCTTTAAATGAAGCACCGTTTAAAACGACAGAAGGTTTTTTTAATTCTCTTGTTGTTATCGCCGCATGGCTGAGAGTTCCTCCTCCTGTAGTTATAACGGCCTTTACCGTTTCTATGGTTTTCACATCGTCCGGAGTCGTAAAAGAGACAAGCAGAATATCATCCGGTCCGGCATTTTCTCTTTTAAAAGTAATATTGCCTGCGACATAAGTGCCTTTGCCGTCTGAAGTACCAACACATAAAATTTCCGGACTGTCAGTGTTTTGTATTTGCGCGCTTAAAAAACTCTTTATTCTGGCTCTTTCTTTCTGGCCTATAAGCTGCTGTTTTGTGGATATTTTATATCCTTCCGATATTAAAAGTTCTGCAAGTTCTGAATTAGTAAGCTGTTTTCTGCCGGTACCGGATATAATTTCCGTAAAAGCATATTTTAATCTTCTGGTATAAGGATTCATAACTCCTCTTACAGAGAGACTTTCACCGTTAGAAAGTTTCATAGTGCCTGTAACAAACATGAGGTTTCCTATGAATCCGACGGTTTTAAAATTAAAATAAGATCTGCTTAGCAGATTTATTATTCTGCTTTGTCTGAGAGTATCGTATTCGTCTTTTGATATAGCTTCTATAAGCTGATTCATCATATCATAATTTCTGTTTCTTACAAGTCTTCCTTTTTCATCCAAAACAATCCTTCCTTCGCCATAAGCCTGTTCTATAGGGTTATTAAAATATTTGTCTATCACGCTTTGTTCTATTTCATAAGGATTCCTTCCGGGAAGCCTTTCGGGCATTTTTTCAAGACCCAGATTTTCAAGAATTTCATCAAGCATCTGTTTTACTGTGCCGTAATTCGGTTTTGAAGATCTTGACGTAATCATATTCTCTCTGAAAGCAGTCTGCCCGTTTGAGACAAAATTATACCCGTACCATATTTCACCGGCTATAAATTTATCAACAAGTTTGTTCAATACCGTTTCAACATATGAATCATAGGAATATCTGTCGACATACTCTTCCAACTCCATATCAAGATTTGTGGAATATTTATAAAGCAAAACAACTTTTGCGGCTATTCCTGCGATATCCGTCTCTTCGTTTAACCCGAAATCTTTGTTAATAACAGCTTTCAACCCGCATGTTCCGGGTGTTTTATCGGAATAATCGACAACAGTATCGGATTCGACATTTAATCCGAGTTTCCGCAGAACTTCTGTAAAATATTTTACTCTTTCGGCATAACCGGGTTTTCTTCCGTTTTCGTTATAGTATATTGAAATTCCTCTGTCTTTTTCTCCGAAATTAATAAATATATCGACACTGTGGGCAAATAATCTTGTAGTCCATACGAGAATATCGTCTTTAAAAACAAAATCGTCTATAGAGATTCTGTCTGAGGCTAGTTTTGCCAAAAAATTATGTATATCCCTGTTTATTTTACCGCTGTCGGATAAATTATAAGCCAAAATTTCTGTGTCGCCGCGCGAAAATTTGGCAGTACGTATGTTATTCTTGCCAATCTCGCCGATATCTTTTATCTTTTGTTTAAAATCTAGAATGCTTGTTTGATGTATTGCGTTTATCAAAGTATGTATCTCTTTTATTTCAGATATTTTATTTTCAGACCACTTAGACAATTGAAACTGCTCTTTCATTGCGGCAGAATTTAACTCCGTTTCAGAAAGAGATGCTAATATTTTGTTTAAAGCGGTTTCTGCGGCATCGCCGTGTTCGGCATTTATTTTCTTAAGTATTTTTATCATACCCGACACTATTTCCACAATTTTGTCAAAATCTTTTTTTGTAGAACGTTCAGTCATTGTTTTTATTCTTTCAAGCACGATTATGTTATATTTCAATATATCCTGGAGACTGTTAAAATCATCTATCATAATAACAACTTCCGGAATATCTCTGTTTATATGTCCTTTGTGTTCGGCATAAACCGGAGATTTAAGAACCGGCTTATTCTTTGAAGCCGC
Organism: uncultured Elusimicrobiaceae bacterium; assembly: GCA_964436195.1. GTDB lineage: Bacteria > Elusimicrobiota > Endomicrobiia > Endomicrobiales > Endomicrobiaceae > Proruminimicrobium. The sequence goes on along the minus strand of CAYTCB010000043.1, from coordinate 2,697 downwards.
TTCAACAGGCAGTTTAGTTATAAGAGGAGTAAAATCAAATTTATCGGATCCTTCCTGATTGCCGTATCTGCTGTATCCGTAAATATTTTCAAAATACGCCGTTGATTCCTGTAAAGAAGAATCAATATTGAGAACCTTATAAAGATTATTGATTCTTTCAAGACTTAATATTTGATCGTCATTTATATCACTGTATATTAAAGCCGCAGTCCTTCCAAGAACAACGGCGGCTTTTCTGCGTCTTTCAAAATTTTCTTTAGGATCATCGGCGATTTTAAACAGTTTTTCTATAATTGCAAGGGCAACTTGTTTGCCGTTTTGATTGAAGTAAAGCCTTTGGCATAATCTCTCAATAATTATAAAAGAAGATGAATCTGTAATTAAATCTATAAATTCCTGAGAATACTCTATCTTACCGGTTTGAGGAATAAAAGGAACTGCCGTAATATTTTCTTTTTTAAGCGCAGTTATAAAAACAGTCATTGTTTTTACGTTAATTCCGAGATTATCGAACATAGTTGTAAAAACTCTTACATTACCGGAAGTGTTTTCAGCGATATCTCGGAATATTGAGATTATTTCATTTTCAGTATTTATATACTCACTGTTATTTTGATCAAGATTTTTGATGCTGTCAAACATAATGTTTGAAGCTTTTGTTATATATTCGCATGCTCTTGAATTTGTTCTCGTTTTATCTTTAGAATCAGAAGATTGAAGCGTAAAAATAAAATAAGCGACAAGGATTCCGGCGTTTTCTTTTTGACCTGCTTTATAAAAAATTTCAAACAAAGAAAACATTTTCTGAAGTGTTTTTTCATTAATGTTTTTTGTTTTTGCAACAATTTGTCTGCTCAGCGGCATTAATGCCTTTACAATGTCTGAGCCTGATTTCAGATCTCCGGATTTCATAAGAGATTCCGCCAAAAGCAAAAGCTGCTGCACTGCAAAATCAGCCGCCTGGGCATTTGAAGTATTTATTGATGTTTTAAATGAATCCAGATTTGCCGATATTTTTTCTTTATCCGCATTTATTTTTTCATCCGGTATTTTAATTTTGCTGAGCAACCCGACCGATTGTTCAATCCCGGCGACAAGATCTTTATCCGTTCCGGGCTCTGAAATAGCAATAAAATATTTTCTTACATCTTCATAATCTTTAAGCACGTCTCTCAAAGACCACGGAATTTCATTATGGTCTATAAAGCCCATTTTATTGGCAGTTTTTACTATTTCAAGCGCACTGTCACTATTTACCGGATAAGCCATTGCAAATAAATCCATGGTATAGTTTTTTAAACTTGAATAATACCTGTCAAGCTCTCTCTCAGAATAGACATAATAACCGTCTTTATCTTTTCTTTCTGCCATTTCGTCAATTTTTACTTTTTCTCTTTCAAGAGTTTCAATAAAAGCAAAAATAGCCGATTTGCCCGTTTCCGGATTTTTTGTAATTACAGCCAAAGGAATAAGAGTTTTAAAAATATATTCTCTCGGGTTGTCAAACATCTGTTTAAGCTGTATTATTTGGTTGAAAACTATTTCATTTCTGGTCTCAACAGGAGTGCCTGGTTCAATCAACGACAGATTATCTATTATATTTTTGATTATATCTTTTCTGCCTGATGTGATTGATTGAAGAGTCTTTATTAAATCGGCTATATGTGTTAAATCTATAGAATTTTGAATTTGTTCAGGCTCTTTCAACAATGATTCCGATGAAAAATTGTTTTCAAAAATCTGATTAATCAATGCAGTAACTTTAATTTTAAGTTCTCTGTTCCCGTATGGATCAGGCAATTCGTCAGATACAAGGCTCGGGGCAAGTTCCGCAAAAGTTATTATCTTGTCTTGGCTTACGCCAAATCTTATTAATTCATTTTTCTGTCTTTCACCGGCAGCTATAAAATAGTCGGAATTTAGATGTTCGGGAGTAATCATTTCAGTCGTAAAACCATTTAGAATATCTTTATCTACCCCGTATTTGCCAAGTTCAGACACATATTCGTTTTTCAAACCGTTTCCTAATTCAGAAGAGACCGCATAAACACCTCCTGACACAACTCTTATATTTTTTTTGCCGCTTTTTCTCATTAAAGATTTAAAGAGCATTTCCGCAACGGCACTGCGATCTGTATTGCCGGAACATACAAAGCATATTTTGCCGGATTTATCTTCAAGAATATCTTTTTTTAAACGTTTTATTTTTTCTATAGTTTTTGCCATTTCATTTTCATCATTTAATATTTCAGCAACGGGTTTTCTGATTTTGCCGTCCAATGCAAGTTTATTGTATATTGAATGGACGCTTGCAGACAACAACAAAGCCGCAAAATTAGCCCATACAAACGGGCACACAGCACCAAGACAGAAATAAACTGCCGCATATACGCCCGTAAATAACACTGCCGGCGTTAAAAAGTTTTTCCAGTCTCTTATTTCACTTTTTGCAATCAATTTATCGGCAACGGTATGTGCATATGAAAATGTAAATATCGAAGCCGCCGATGTTATAACAACCGGCAATATTGACAGAGGATTCGCCAAAATAAGCCCTACAGCAAAAAACGGAATAAATCTGAATATAAGCTCTTCAACGGCCGGAACGACCGATATCGTAATCATTCTGTACAGTTTTTGATTTTTTATTTTTGTCAAAAGACTGTCGGCAGCAGACTGCAAATTCATTTCTTTTGC
>CAYTCB010000042.1:4837-10614 GCA_964436195.1 uncultured Elusimicrobiaceae bacterium | reverse complement strand
TTTTTATTGATACTACGCCTTTATTTTGCATTGCATCGACGGCATTTTTGATAATATTTGAAAAAACCTGCTTCATTCTTTCCGAATCGGCATGCACAGAAACATTACTGAGTTCAAGCTCAAAACTTATTCCTTCATTTTTGTTTTCTTCAACAGCTTTGGATACAATGTTAAACAGGTCGCAGCTTTCTTTATTGAGCTGCTTTACTCTTGTCATATCAAGAATTTCGCTTACTTTAACATTAAGCTTTTTTATCTCGGAAGCCAAAAGATTAAGCATTTTGTTGGGAGTTTCCCCTTCAACTTTAAACACTTTTGTAAAATAATAGGTGATGTTCTGCAGACCGCCGAGAACATTTTTAAGATCATGCGAAGCAACCGAAGCAAATTTTGAAATAGCTTTGGTTTTTTCTGAATTCAACTCTTTTTTTGTTAAATTATATTTTTTTTCTTCCATATTTTTATGTTTATGCCGTCGCCGTAATTTTACGTATTAAATCAACAAATTTGTTCAGTTCCAAAGGCTTTACCGCATAAAAAAATCCCTTTTGCGAAACTGTCTCAATATCAGACTGTGAATTTAAAACATAAACAACGCCTGTCCCGGGAGATTCTTTGGCGAATTTGTCATGAAACTCCAAAATATTTTTACCTATCGCCGTATTTATTACAACAGTATCAAAAAAAGAATTGCCAACTTCGTCAAAAAATTCTTTTGCGGAATCATATCCGAAAGCATTAAATCCTTTTTTTGATAAATTAGTTTTTAAATCCGCAAATTCATCCGAATTCATATTTATCATTGCCACGTTAAGTTTTCTTTTTGACTTGTCTATAATTTTAAATACATCTTTGACAGTTACGGGCCTTTCTATGAAATACGCTGACTTAAACCTTTTAAGCTGTTCAATGTGTTCCGCTTCGGATTTGTCGTAAACAAATATAATCTTAGGCACATTTTCAATAACAGACTGTAATTTATCTATGATAGATTTGCTTAACTCAAAATTACCGTCTATTCCGAAAACAATAACATCGGGTTTATGCTTAAGCATAAATGATATCTTTTCACTGTCTTTTTTTACGGAAGCAACGTTTAATCCGCTGTTTTTCAAATATGTCAAAAAAGCTTTATTCAATTTTTCATCGTCATCTATTACGACGGCAAACGGCCTGGATATAACATCATTGATAGTTGCCAAAACGGTTTCAACTTCAAAAGGTTTTGAAAGGCACGCAAAAGCACCCGCATTTAAAGCTTCAGTTATTAAATCGTTTAAGGCATATGCCGTCATCATGATGCCGATTATATTAGGCTGGGCTTTTCTTATATGCTGAAACGTTTCGGTCCCTGTCATACCAGGCATTCTTATATCTGAAATCAATATATCGAAATACTCTTTTGAAGCTATATCCACAGCTTCAAATCCTGTAGCGGCTGATTTTACCTGATATCCTTCCAGCTCCAAAATACTTGCAAGCGAAAATCTCAATGCATCTTCATCATCAACTATAAGAATTTTTATTTGTTCGGGTTTGTTGTTCATATCGTATCCTTTTTATGTTATGCTATGGGCAGCTTAACGGTAAATACAGTTCCTACATTTACGGTGCTTTCAACAGTAATCTGTCCGTTGTGCGCTTCAACAATTTCTTTAACTATAGGAAGTCCAAGACCTATGCCTTTTAATTTTGTAGTAAACAGCGGTTCAAATATGCGTTTAAGCGATTCCGGATCAATGCCGCAGGCATTATCTTCAACCGTAATGACAAATGATTCGTCGTCAACTTTTTTTGAAGCTACGGTTATAACGCCACCATTCTGCGGCATGGCATCTTTTGCGTTGGAAATAAGATTCACCAAAACCTGCGTAATTCTGTCAGGATCTATCATAGCTTTAAAAGACTGAAGATTCAAAATAAGCTTGATATTTTCAGGCAGTGAAACAGCCTGAACTGATTTTTCTATAAATGAATCGACATCTATTTCAAATTTACTCAATTTTCTTGTTTTTGAATAATCCAGCAGCTCGGTTATAATTTTATTAGCCCTGAGAACTTCCGAAGAAAGCATCTCAACCATCTGTTTCGATTTATCGTCTGCAAAAGCACCGAGTTTTGAAAGGAAATATGATATGTTTTTTATGCTGGCCAAAGGATTTCTAAGTTCATGGGCAACTGAAGAAGCAAGTCTTCCGACAGTCGCAAATTTTTCAGAACGTATAAGGTCCTGTTGTATGCTTTGAACTTTATCAAGAGTTTCTTCAAGTTCCTGGCTTCTTTCTTCAAAAGCGACTTTAAGATTAAGCAATTCTTTCTTCTCTTTATTCAGTTCCTTAATTTTAACTTCCATATCGGCGGCCATAGAATTAAACGATATTGAGAGATTCCTGAATTCGTCCCTTGAAATCAAAGGAACTCTGTAAGTCAAATCACCGTTGGCAATCTTGTTTGTGCCAACCATCAAATAATCTATGGGTTTCATAAGAATTTTTATAAGGAAAGTAGATATTATGATGCCGGCAAAGATAACAACCATTGTCAAAATCAATATATTTTTTGTAATTTCTTTTATTTGGTATTTTATTCTTTCGAGAGTAAGACCTACTCTTACCACTCCGACTACGCTTGCATCTTCGCCGGGATTTAACCCCGTTGTGGAATCGTAAGATAAAATGGGAACGACAACCTCTATGATTTCTCCAACATGCTGTATAGTAACGATATTTTTTTGCGTCCCGCTTTCTTTAAGCGAAACAAGATCAAAATCTTTTTTATCGGCATCATTCAGATAATTGTATACGGAATTATCCGAAACTGTCGTATCCGACAAGACATCTCCCTTGTCATCATATATGAGCGCGTACAAAACATCTTCTTCTTTGATTGTAATCTTTGTAAGATGGGAAAGGAATTCGCGGCTTTGCGCAAGCACGCCGTATTCGCTCGAGGTTGCAAGAGAATGCGCAAGTATAACTGCCCTGTTTTCCACGAAACTTTTCAGAAGCAGAGTCTGCCCTTTGACAAAAAACCATGTTAATATGACAGACGTAAGAATAATAACTACGGATATGGCTATAGTAAACTTAAAACCCAAGCTGAAACTTACTCTTTTTTTCATAAGCTCACTTTTTTAGAATTTTTTTTACAGCCATACAAAAGCCGACGAGAGGACTTGAACCTCCGACCAACGGTTTACAAAACCGTTGCTCTACCAACTGAGCTACGTCGGCATTTGCCAAAACTTAACGCTGGACAGAATACAAAAATATAAACGGTTTGTCAATTTTATTAAACAGGCTTTATATCTTTTTTTATAAATATTTTGTATAATTCCCAAACTGATAAATTTTATTTTTAATAAAGAAGGTATAAAAAATGTTCAACTGGTTATTTAAGTTATTTTCAAATGACATGGGTATTGATCTTGGAACAGCAGCTGTTCTCGTATATGTAAAAGGACAGGGCGTAGTGCTTACAGAACCGTCTGTAGTGGCAATGGACAAAGATACAAAAAATGTACTCGCAATAGGAACCGAAGCAAAAAAGATGCTCGGTAAAACTCCGGCCAACATCGTTGCAGTCCGTCCTCTTAGAAACGGAGTAATAGCGGATTTTGCGGCTACAGAAAAGATGATACGCTACTTCATTAAAAAAATAAATAAATCTAAAAGTCTTCTTCATCCGAGAATAGTAATAGGAATTCCTTCCGGAATCACGGAAGTTGAAAGAAGAGCCGTAAAAGAATCTGCCGAGCAGGCAGGCGCAAGAGAAGTTCATCTTATAGAAGAACCGATGGCAGCTGCCATCGGAGCAGGTATACCTATACAAGAACCTGAAGGAAGCATGATAGTTGATATCGGCGGCGGCACAACAGATGTTGCGGTTATATCTCTGGGCGGAATGGTAGTTTCAAAAGCCGTGGATGTCGCAGGCGACGAAATGGATGAAGCGATTGTTCAGTATTTCAGAAGGAAATATAATCTTCTCATAGGCGAAAATACAGCGGAAGTTGTAAAAATGGAAATAGGTTCAGTTTTCCCTATGGACGAGGAATTAAGCATGGAAGTAAAAGGAAGAGATCAGGTAACAGGTCTTCCTAAAACGATAGTAGTCACATCTGAAGAAGTAAGATCGGCTCTGTCAGAACCTGTTAAAACGATAATAGAAGTAATAAAGGACACTCTTGAAGAAACTCCGGCTGAGCTTGCCGCTGATCTTGTTGATAAAGGAATCGTTCTTGCCGGCGGCGGAGCCCTTCTGAGAGGATTCCCCGAGCTTTTGGCGCAGGAAACAGAACTGCCGATAAATATAGCTGACGATCCTCTTACATGCGTAGTAAGAGGCACCGGTATTTATCTTGAAGAGCTTGATAATATAAAGTTAGCCAGCAAAGAAAATCTTATATAAAATCATGACAACATATAACGATAAGTTTAATAAAGACACCAACAAGGTTTTTGTTATTCTTGTCGTTTTGTCTTTTATATTGATTTTCGCAAGACTTTCGCAGCCTGTTTCCACATTAAGAACCCTTATATATCATTTTCTCATGCCGGGAATAAAAATAACTTCGCATTCTTTTTCAAGTTCAAACAGAATATTATCAAACGTGTCCGGAATTTTTACTATAAATGATGAAAATGCAAAACTTAAAGAACAAATAATACTGCTGTCTGAACAGTTAAGAGATTATCAGTCGGTATACAATGAAAACATTCAATTAAAAAATCTTCTCAATCTGCCGGTTCCGGTAAAAACAAAATTACTCTTTGCGAATATAACGGCCAGAGATCCGTCTCAATGGTATAAATGGATTATTATAAATAAAGGGCAAAAAGACGGAATAACAAAAGATATGCCTGTTGTTACGGTTATGGCGAACAGTGAAATATGCATTCTTGGAAAAACGATTGAAGTATTCGATTCCTCGTCTAAAATAGCATTAATAACAAACTCTCTTTTTGCGGTACCTGTGCAAATTAAAAATTCTCAGACGGATTGTCTTCTTGAAGGAGCAGATTCTGAATATCTGAAATTAACTCATGTCCCTAACTCGGTACAGCTGAACATAAACGACGAAATAGTTACAAGCCCTTTAAGTTCTGTTTTTGCAAAAGATATTCCCGTAGGCAAAATTACCGAAATAACAAAAACTCCTTACGATGATTATTCCGAAATTCTGATCCGGCCGTACATGCAAGATCAAAGAATTTATGAAGTTGCCGTAATTATGAATAAAGAGGAATTAAAATAAATGCCTAACTTTGTGGCAGCAATATTTTTTTACGTTATAATTTTTACGGTGCAGTTTATAATCCCAAAATATTTGGTTTGCAATACAGTCTACCCTAATTTTATACTGTTATACGTAGTATACACAGCTTTAAATAAGGGACCTATGCGAGGCCAGCTTACCGGTTTCTTCTACGGACTTTCATGGGATATTTTATTCACGGATATATTCGGAATACGAGCCCTGACGCTTACCGTTGCGGGATATATTTCCGGTAAATTCAACAGAAACTTAAATAAAGATCAGGCTGTAACGCAGATAATAATCGTTTTTATATGTATTTTATTTACACATTTTTCGATATTGCTTCTGTATCTGCTTATTCCCGGAGACTTTATAAATAAATCTGCAGAATTAAATGTAAATTTTTTGCTTTACTGCCTTATAAATGTAGTCATCACGCCCGTGTTTTTCAAAATAATGCCTTATATATGCAGATTTTTTAAAATAAACTGATATCCGTTTGAAAACTTTACAAAAA
>CAYTCB010000042.1:0-4737 GCA_964436195.1 uncultured Elusimicrobiaceae bacterium | reverse complement strand
CATGCAAGAGCCGTCGCATCGGCAAACGGACGAAACCCGTTGCCTTTATTTATACCATGCCACAGAGTGATCAGCGCCAACGGTGCTATAGGCGGATATCTCGGCGGAATAAAAATAAAAAAACTGCTTCTGGAACTTGAAAATGCAAAATGAAATAATAAAAAAATTAATAACTATTTCAGATCCGAAATACAAACAATTCAGCACGGTTTTATGTCCCGGATCCAAAAATATCCTCGGAGTAAAAATACCGCTTATACGAACAATCGCAAAAGAAATTTACAAAGAAAACAAATGGAAGTCATATCTTAAATTAAAACCCAAATATTTTGAAGAAATTATGATTCAGGCCATGCTTATAGGGTTTATAAAAGATGATATTGATAAAGTTATTGACCTTGTAAAAAATTTCATTCCGAAAATAGATAACTGGGCAGTATGCGATATTTTTTGCAGCGGCCTTAAAATAACAAAAAAACATAGAACAACTTTGTGGAAATTTATACAAAATTATTCAAATTCAAAAAAAGAATTTGAATTAAGATTTATGACTGTGATGATGTTATGTTATTTCTTAGATGATGAATATATACATAAAGTTCTTGAAAGATGCAATACAATTAAAAACGACGGATATTACGTAAAAATGGCTGTGGCCTGGACAGTGGCAACAGCTTACGCAAAATATCCTGAAATAACGCTGAATTACCTGAAAAAATGCAATCTTGACGTTTTCACATTCAACAAATCTCTTCAAAAAATAAGAGAATCTTACAGAGTCAGCCAAAAAGATAAAGAAATTATAAAAAGGATGAAAAAATGTTAAACATCGGATGTCATCTTTCGGCTTCAAAAGGTTATGTAAATATGGCTGAAACAGCTTTAAGCATAGGCGCAAACACATTTCAGTTTTTTACAAGAAATCCGAGAGGGTTTAAAGCAAAAGAAATTGATGAAGAGGATATTCGTTTATTTTTAAAAATATGTAAAGAAAATAATTTTGTAAAAATACTTGCCCATGCTCCTTATACTTTAAATCCGTGTTCCGCCGATAAATCGATAAGAGATCTGGCAAAAATAATTTTTACAGATGATTTAAAAAGAATGGAATTAACTCCGGGCAACATGTACGATTTTCATCCGGGCAGCCATGTCGGGCAGGGTGTTGAAACCGGAATAAAGTATATAACCGACTTATTAAACGATGTCATTAAGCCTGAACAGACAACTACTGTTTTGCTTGAGACAATGGCCGGAAAGGGCAGCGAGATAGGCTCCAATTTTGAAGAGCTGAAACAAATACTTGATAAAATAAAACTTTCAGATAAAATAGGCGTTTGTCTTGACACATGCCACGTTCATGATGCGGGATACGATATAGTAAATAAACTTGACGATGTGCTGGCTGATTTTGATAAAATCGTCGGATTGAAATTTCTTAAAGCTATTCATTTAAACGACTCTATGAACGCAATCTCAAGCCACAAGGACAGACATCAAAAAATAGGAAGCGGTATCTTAGGCATAAAAACAATAGAAAAAGTAATAAATCATGCTAAATTATCTCACCTTCCGTTTTATCTTGAAACTCCAAATGAAACAGAAGGTTATGCCCAAGAAATAAAACTGCTTAAAAAATTATATAAGAATTAAAAATTTAATATGAATTATATTCAATACTTGCTTTTATTCCCTTTATATTTCTTTATACCGTTTGCGTTCGGCGGTACAGAACCGTGGGCTTTGCTTTTGATGCAAATATTAGTGTTTTCAGCGCTGATCTTTACATTTATAAACAAAAAAAATTATTATTTTACAAAACCATCTTTTTTTATAATCATTTCCTTTTTAATGCTTATTGCCTTATGCATAATACAGATCTCAAATCCGGGCACAATTTTAAAAAAAATGCCATTTATTCCTTTTTCAATATGCACTCTTTTTAGTTTACAGGAACTTTATACCCTGGTATTATATTTTTCACTTTTTTTTATAATAACTCAAAATTTTGAAAACAGCGATAAGCAGCGGAAACTCTTTTATGCGATACTTATTGCATCTTTTGCGGCGGCTATAACGGGAATTCTATGTCAAAAAGGCGAATATATACAATTTTTCCTGGGAATAAAAATCAATCACGCTTTCGGACCGTTTGTAAACAGAAATAATGCCGGTTCATTTTTTGCCGCTTCATTTTTTACGGCAATGGCCGTATTTCTGCCAAAATTTACCCGTTTTGAAAAAATAAGAAAAAATTTCTTTAAATTTTCAGCAGGCGCGATACTATGCATATTTTTGTTTGTAACTTCAATATTAACCAGATCCAGAGGATCAATGCTCGGACTTTTCATATCAATTTTTATACTTTTGTTTATATTGGCCTGGTACATGTCCTCGCAAATACAGAAAAAAGTATTATATTTGTTCTTTGTTGCTGTTTTATTTTCATGTTCTTCGTTTATAATTTACAAAAATATTGATGTGATAAATAACTTTTCCGGAAGAAATGCCGGAGGTTTTTCAGAACAGGCAAGAATTTCGTTGTATAAAGCAGGGTTTAATATGCTCAATGATTTCCCCTTAACAGGCACAGGCATGGGAGCATTTTCAATGGGAACAGGAAAATATCTTGATATGCAGTTGACAGATTTTCCCAGAAGAATACACAGTGATTGGCTTGAATTGCTTGTCGCAATAGGATATCCCGCAGGAATTTTATTTTTCATTATTGCATTATGCACCGTTTATTTTTTTCTTAAACGCATCAAAAAATTTAATAACGAAAAAAAGATTAAATTCACCGCTCTTATGTGTGCGGTTTTTTCAATTTCTGTTTCATGTCTTGTAGATTTTCATCTTCATATTCCGGCAAACGCTTTTATTTTTTTTACGGTACTGGCTTTATTATCGTCTTCTTCCTTCAATAGAGACAAAATAATATATTACAGACTGCCTTACTTAATAAAAATATTTTTCTGTATGCTTTTTGCCGCAACTGTCTATTTTTCGGCAAAAGATGCGATTGCATGGAGAAACATAACTTTTGCAAATAAACTTTCTTTAGAGCATAAAATTAACACTTATGAATCGGCCTTAGAATTATCACCCAATCCTGTTTATGCTTATAATTTGATAATGTTCTATATTCAAAGCTTAGAAAATGATTCTTTAAACAGGCAGATAAAATATGAATATTATAAAAAAGCCTTGTCTTTAACCGAAAAGTACTTAACAATATATCCTTTTAATTCAAATTTTTCATATTTATACGGAATACTTAAAAACAGCTCAGAAAGCTTTTAAATATTTTTTAAAAACTATTCCGGCTTGTTTCTTGTCAAATAATACATTTTTTTATAGAATATGCTGGTATGACAAGGCATAATCTTATATATATTCAATTGTTTTTTTTCATATTCGTATTTTCGTGTGCTTCTGCGCCTAAAATATATGAAAAGGATTCTTTGCAGAAACAGTCAAATGAGTCAGTCCAAAACGATTCAAATCTTTCAGTGCAGGTTGCAAATAATATCGCTCAGTTAAAAAATGCAAATGATTATATACTGCAACCGGGCGATTTAGTAGACATTAAGATATTTATGGAAAACGGAATGGACAGGACTTTAAGAATAGGCGGAAGCGGAACTGTTAATTTGCCTCTTGCCGGAAATATAAAAATTTCCGATTTGTCTATAATTCAGGCGGAAGAAGTAATCGCAAATGAACTTAAAAAATATCTGATAAACCCTCAGGTTTCATTATTTGTTAAAGAATACGGCAATACTACAATTTACATACTTGGCGAAGTAAAAACCCCGTCAGCAATACAGATTCCTCCCGGAAAATCTTTAACTGTGCTTGAGGCCATAACTTCAGCAGGCGGTTTTACTCCTGTTGCCGCTGTTTCAAAAGTAAAAGTTTTAAGAATGGAAAACGGAGTCCAGAAAAGCATTGAAGTGGATATATCTCAAATTACAAAACAAGGCAAAAAATCGCTTGATATAAACCTTATGCCGAACGATGTAATATTTGTTCCGCAAAGCATGTTTTAACCCAGAGGATTAATATGGCAACTGATTCTAATAATTTGGAACAAAATAATTCCGTTGACTTTTCTTATTATTTATCAATTGTTTTTAAACATTTTTGGCTTATATTGACAATAACTCTGCTAGGCCTTTTAGGAGCGATAACGGCTAATATTATCATACAGCCGGTTTACAAAGCATCTGTTCTTATGATGATAGACAGAGAAGATTCCGGCAAAATTGAGACAGCTTCGATTGATTCATGGGCAAGCGATGAAGACTATTACAGAACGCAGTACCAGCTTATGGAATCAAGAACTCTTTTGGAAAAAGTACATAAATCATTAAATCTTGATAAGTATCTGGAGTTTAAAAATCCCAACGGCTGGATTAAATTAAAAAAACGGATAGAAGTAAAGCCTTTACTCAGAAGCAGACTTGTAAATTTGGAAGTATCTTCTTATGAAAAAAATCTTACTTCAGAAATAGCAAATACCCTTGCAAAAACATTTGTAACAGACAACATAAGCAACCGTGTTATAATGGCCCAAGACGTAATAAAAGCTCTTGAAAGCTCGGAAAAAAGCCGTCAACAGGAAGAACTTTTAAATTCACTGCCTCAGGTTGTAAACAGCGATTTTATAAAAAATCTTAAAAATAGAGAAATAACTTTACAGGGTGAATATGCAAAACTTACTGCAAAATATAC
>CAYTCB010000041.1:0-10843 GCA_964436195.1 uncultured Elusimicrobiaceae bacterium | reverse complement strand
CCGAGAGTTTCAACTGCCGGCAGTTTTCTTATTATCGCTTTTCTTTTAACCATTCTTGAAACGCCTATAGCAAGAGTTATTGTCATTGCGGCTGGAAGCCCTTCAGGAATTGCAGCAACAGCAAGACTTATCGCCGCCAGAAACATAAGTTTCGGAGGCTGTCCGTGATATACTCCTACGGCAAACGCTATTACGGCCGCCGATATTATAACCCAAAGCAAAAACATACTGAACTGCGACATTTTTACCGTAAGAGGAGTATCTAAAGAATCCGCCTTTGAAATAAGCTGTGAAATTTTACCTACTTCGGTATTGTCTCCCGTTTCAACGACTACGCCCTTTGCGCTTCCGTAAGTTATAAGCGTCGAAGCATACAGCATATTTTTTCTGTCGGCAAGAACAGTTTCTTCAGAAAGAATATCGGTATTTTTTTCAACAGGAGTCGACTCACCCGTAAGAGCAGATTCATTTACCTGCAGATCTCTTGAGCTTATAATTCTTATATCCGCGGCTACTTTATCACCCGATATAAAAAACAGAATATCTCCCGGCACTACTTCGGAAGAATCAATATGCATTTTTTTGCCGTCTCTGATAACTACGGCCTGTGTAGTCATTGACCTTGCAAGAGCTTCCAGAGATTTTAAAGCTTTTGCTTCCTGTATAAAACCGACTATCGCATTTATTATTACAACTCCGAATATTACGGAAGAATCGGCGTATTCGCCCAAGAAAAGAGTGACAAAACCTGACAATATCAATATATAAAGCAGAGGCTGATGGAACTGAAGCAGAAATCTTTTTAAAGGGCCGTCTGTTTTTTTAGGAGTAAGGACATTTTTGCCGTATCTTGCCTGAAAAATCCCGATTTCATCCGGATGAAGCCCAAGCTCGGCATTGCTTCCGAAATCTTTGACTATTTCTTCGTTTGCCATACTGTGCCAGTGTTTAATGTCTGTCATTGTAACTCCTATATGGTTTAATTTTATCTATATAATTCTACATATTTCACAGAATATTTTCTATTAATTGACCTGCAAGCAAAACGCCATAAATCCTATATGAATATATGCAGCCCGAATTATCAAACCGGTATTTGTTTATAGAGTAAAAATAGAAATTGAAAAAGGAACCGGGCTCCATTAAAACATATAACGGTCAGCGGCGTAACAATATAAAAGCGTTTTATTTTGAAATTACAAAGATTGCCTGCTGGGCAAAAATATTCGGCATCCAGCGTACGCTTTGTTCCCTGCTGATAAAACTCTTAGCTATAATTTTATATTTCTTGCTTTTACAATAACTTTCAAAATCTTTTATGCTTAAAAATCTTATATTGGGAGTATCGTTCCAACTGCCGGGAAGAGATTTTGTAACAGGAGCTCTGCCGTTGAAAAACATATCGGCTCTAAGCGAAAGATGGGCAAAATTTGGAAACCCTATTATTACTTTCTTACCGATTCTTAAAGACTGTTCAAGAACAAAATCTATATTCTGAACCTGCTGCAGGCTTTGGCTCAAAACAACGAAATCAAAGCTTGAGTCGGCATAAGTTTTTATCCATTTGTTAAAATCGGCATGCAGCACGCAGAGTCCTTTTTCAACGCATTTATATATGTCGCTCTCCGAGATTTCTATCCCCTGCACGTTCGCCTTTTTGCTTTTCTCAAGATATTCCATCAGTTCGCCGTCTCCGCATCCGAGATCAAGCACGCTTGATTTTTCATCTATAAATTCGGATATTTTCAAATGCTCAAACGAAACTTTTTTATTTTCCACTTATAACCTCTTCATATAAATTATTCAAAAAAGACGTTATTATTTTGCCTTCGTCTTCTTTTTCAAGCAGAAACGCGTCATGTCCGTAAGTCGATTCTATGTTGCAGTATGTTACTTTCTGCCCTCTTAATTTCAAAAATTTAACTATATTTTCCGACTGTTCGGCCGGATAAAGCCAGTCTGATTTAAAAGATAAAACCAGAAATTTTATATCGGCATTTTTATTATTCAAAAAATCGTCCGTTTCAACGTCAAAATGATCCATGGCTTTGGATATGTAAAGATAAGAATTGGCGTCAAATCTTTTTACAAAAGTGCTTCCTCTGTGCCTCAAATATTCTTCGACTTCAAAATCCGCGTTAAAATTAAATTTTGCGTTTCTTTCTTTTTCTTTTTCTATCGGAAATTTTTCTTTCATGGATATATCACTCATGTAAGTTATATGTCCGAGCATTCTGGCCACAGACAGACCTCTTTCCGGATTTCCGGTGCCGTAATAATGGCCTCCGTTCCATGCTATATCCGCCATCACCGATTGTCTGCCGACTTCGTTAAAAGCAATCTGCTGCGGAGAATGTCTCAGGGTAGTGGCTATAGGTATTGCAGATACGATATTTTCTGGGTAATCGTTGACCCACTGGAGCACCTGCATGCCGCCCATTGAACCGCCGGCCACCGAAAATAATTTTTTTACGCCGAGAAAATCTATAAGTTTTTTTTGGGCTCTGACCATATCCGATATTGATATCGCCGGAAAATCAAGTCCGTATTCTCTGCCTGTTTTGGGATTTATTGAAGAAGGGCCAGTAGAACCCTGGCATCCGCCCAGAATATTTGAACATATTATAAAATATTTATCGGTATCAAAAGCTTTTGCGGGACCTATCATATTATCCCACCAGCCGGGCTTTTCATCGCCGGCATGATATCCTGCGCAATGCGCGTCGCCCGTGAAAGCATGCGTTATAAGAATCGCATTGCTTTTCTTTTCGTTTAATTTTCCGTAAGTCTCGTAAGCTATCGTGACTTTCTGAAGTTCTTCTTTGTTATCAAGAACAAGACTGTCAAAAGTCAGATATTGAGTTTCTACAATTAATTTTTCTGAATTCATATTCCACCCATAAAAAGCCAGGTTGAAAGATATCTTTCACCTGTATCTGTTATTACAGTTACTATATTTTTATTTTTGTTTTCTTTTCTTTTTGCTATCTGTATAGCCGCCCATAAATTTGCGCCTGATGAAATACCCCCGAAAATACCTTCTTCAAGAGCAAGCTTTCTTGCGGCATCGCCGGCATCGTCGCCATCAACCGTTATATATTCGTCTATGATTGCCGCATTCAATATATCAGGAACAAATCCGGCTCCGATTCCCTGTATACGGTGAGGACCTGCTTGTTTGCCGGATAAAACAGCCGATTCTTTCGGTTCAACCGCAGTTATTTTTATATTTTCGTCCTTTTCTTTAAGAAATTCTCCGACTCCGGTAATGGTGCCGCCCGTGCCGACTCCGGTTACAAAACAATCAACCTTTCCATCCATATTTTCCCATATTTCAACGGCAGTTGTTTGTTTATGTATCATTGCGTTTACGGGATTTGTAAATTGTCCCGGTATATAGCTGTTTTCTATACTGTCTCTCAATTCGTTTGCCCTTTCTATGGCGCCGGGCATATTTTTTGAGCCCTGAGTAAGTTCCACCTGGGCGCCGAGCGCTTTTAAAAGCCTTCTTCTCTCTATGCTCATTGAGTCCGGCATAGTTAAGATCAGCTTGTATCCTTTAGCGGCGCACACAAAAGCAAGAGCAATTCCGGTATTGCCGCTCGTAGGTTCTATTATCGTTGTTTTTTTGTTTATCAGCCCTCTTTTTTCTCCGTCTTCAATCAAAGCTGCTCCTACTCTGTCTTTTATGCTTGAAAGAGGGTTGAAACTTTCAACTTTTGCGAAAATATTGCCGGGCAGATCACTTGACAGCTTATTCAGTTTGATCATCGGAGTATTTCCGATTGTTTCGATAATGCCGTTAAAATATTTTTTCATCTTTTTATTTCTGCGATTTCTCCAAGGCCTGGCTTATATCGGCCGTTATATCTTCCGTATTTTCTATTCCTATCGACAGTCTTATAAAATCAGGAGTTACGCCGGCGCAAAGCTGCTGTTCGCCTGAAAGCTGCTGATGCGTCGTAGTTGCAGGATGCGTAGCGAGTGTTTTAGCGTCTCCGAGATTTGCGACGTGCGATATCAGCTGAAGCGACTCTATGAATTTTTTGCCCGCTTCAATTCCGCCTTTTATTCCGAATCCGACAAGAGACCCTTTATAATTTTTCAAATATTTTTCGGCTCTTGCATATTCCGGGCTCTCTTTTAATCCGGGATAATTTACCCATACCACGTTTTTATTCTGTTTAAGAAACTGCGCGACTTTTAAAGCATTGTCACAGTGGCATTTCATTCTCAAATGAAGAGTTTCAAGCCCCTGCAAAAACAAAAACGAATTAAACGGCGATATAACCATTCCGGTATCTCTTAAAAGCCTGACTCTGGCCTTAATTATATAAGCAATATTTCCGAACGGTTTAAAAGCTTCTACAAAATTCAATCCGTGATAAGCGGCGTCCGGGCCTGCTATCAGAGGAAATTTACCGTTTGTCCAGTCGAATTTCCCGGAATCAACTATTACCCCGCCCATAGATGTTCCGTGTCCGCCTATAAATTTTGTAGCCGAATAAACTACGATATCGGCTCCGTATTCTATCGGTTTTAAAATATAAGGCGTAAGCGTATTATCAACGATAAGAGGAATTCCTTTTTTATGGGCGATTTGCGCAAGCCCTTCAATATCGGCAACGTCAAGTTTCGGATTGCCGAGCGATTCACAGTAAAGCGCTTTCGTTTTTGAAGTTACGGCTTTTTCTATTTCGTTTAAATCGTTTGCTTTTACTATGTTAACTTTTATACCCAGATTTTTTAATGTAGTCGTAAAAAGAGTATATGTACCGCCGTATAAATTATCGGTTGAAACTATTTCATCTCCGTTTTGGGCTATGTTTAATATCGAGCACATAATTGCCGACATTCCGCTTGAAACGGCAAGGGCTCCGACGCCTCCGTCCAGCAAAGCCATTCTTCTTTCAAAAACATCCGTAGTCGGATTCTGAAGTCTTGTATAAATATTGCCGAAAATTTTAAGCGCAAACAAATCCGCCGCATGGCGCGTATCGTTAAACTGATAAGCCGTAGTCTGGTGTATCGGCACGGCAATCGAGCCCGTATTGGGATCCGGTTCCTGCCCGCCGTGGACAAGTATTGATTCTGTTTTTAATTTATCGTCTATTTTTGACATTTAGTATCCCTTCCTATTCTAATTTGAAAACCGCATTAACCGTAACGGCGACTTCTTTCTGTTTTGAAGACGTATCGTAAACTCCGTAATCCGAAATTTCATTCGACAGCGGCTGTCTTATCTGAAAAATTCCCGATTTTGCCGAAATCAGGTTTCCGACTTTATTTCCTGCGCTTTTTGCTATTTCAACGGCTCTTGCTTTTGCGTCGCTTGTCGCTATTGCAAGCATTTCTGATTTTAAAGCGGCCAAATCCGAAATGAAATATTCAATCGTCGAATTCTGCAGAACAAGGCCTGACGAACTTATCGAATCCGTATCAAGCGCCATCTTTTCTATTTTCAAAAGATCCGTTGTTTTTACAGAAATCTTTTGCGTAAAAACATAACCTGTTATTCCGTTCGTGCCGTAATTGGGATATGACGTTACGGGATCTACGGTTATATCTTTATCTTCAATACCGTTTGATTTTAGAAATTTGGCAAGTTTTTCCAAATCCTTTTTTAAAAATCTGTATCCGTCCTGCTGGTTGCCGATTCCTGTATTCTGCCCTAAAACTATCGTCCATTTAGCAATATCGGAAACAACGTTCTTTGTGCCCAGCCCGACAACTCTTACGGATTTTTCCTGCTGTCTTGACACAACGACAAACATGCCGAACAAAATCGAAGAAATTATAAGAGCGCCTGAAAGTATAAAAGCTATTTTTGAATTCACGTTTCACCTCACAACCAAAATTTAAAAATATTTTCCGTTTGGATATATTTTAATTCAAAACCTTATCAAGAACCTCTGCCAATTGTTCCGATATAAAAGTATTGCCCAAATATGTGCAATGTCCGAAATCACCGCCGAACTGATCCGTAAAAATCTCATTGTATTTTTTTTCTTTTAAAGCTCTTTTAAAAGAACCCTCATTGCTCACAAACGTTATTGTATCATAATACTCTTCATCTTTTAATAGATTTTTTAATGATTCAATGCTTCTTACGGGATATTGCATGGCTAATATTTTAATATTTTTTGATGCAAATTTTTCCATAATGTCACAATAAAGTTTTTTTACCCGCAAATTTATATTTTTTATTCTTAATTCTTCGGCCATTGCAAAATATTTATCGGCATTTTTATAATCCTTTTTGCTTAAACAGTCAATTGCCATAAATCCATAAAGGACATCGTTTGTTTGAAAATCTTTAAAAATCTTTTTTAGTATGCGCTTTTTCTGCTCAGGTGATGTAAAATTTTCAATCATCCCGTACAAATCGATATTGATGCTCGGCAATTGGTCATCACAGACTTTTTTAATAAAATATTGAACGGCTTCCTCATCATTTTTATGCGCATAATACTGGATAACTTTCATATAGTAAAAAAATCTCATAAATTTAAAATTTGAGTCCAGTGCATTTTTCGACATTTCTATAAACTTTTCATAATCTGATTTTTGCGTTATTTCGCTCATAAAATAAAAAGCTATTTCGTCTTTCGGGTTTTTCTTAAGCATAAACTGAAAAATATCTTTTGCCTTATCATTATCTTTTTGCCGGCCTGAATAAAAAAACAACACTCCTTTTTTTAATAAAGGGGGCGCATTATTAATATTTTTCAACAAATCTCTTGTGTCGTAAAAATTTGCCCTGCCGCAAAGAGAATCATCCAACATTTTGTAAAGTTTATACATTTTCAAACTGTTAAAAAAATTTTTTCTATTTACGCCGTCCGTTTCTTCATATTGCTGGATAAAAGTTTCATTAATTCCCATCATGCATATCGCGATATCAGGATTGTATTTTTTGATATACTTGTCGATGTTTTGTGATATCATCGCCAAACTTATACCCGGAACGCCGCAATCAATAACTGAAAATTTATTCGGATATTTTTTATCCAAACGCTCTTGCAATTGCTTGGGATATTGTTCAAATGTAGTCGATTCTCCGATGCAAAGTATTGTGTATTGCGTATTCGCCGCAAATATTTTATCGTTTTTATACTTTTGGCAGTTTAATACCGCAAAACCCGCAGCCCAAATCAATAATTCACATAACAATAGCCCCAAAAACAAACCGAAAATTATTAAAAAACTTTTAAAAAAAATTTTTCTCATTATTTTATGTTTATATCGCTTTAATTTTATTAGATTTATGCATTGCAAATGTATTGCTTCTGGGAATTCTGCTTACACCGCTGTAAATTAACGTTTTCTGTCCGGATATTATACATACAACGGCAATATTATATTTTTTTTACAGCAAAATAACAATTATCGCGGCGCGTCTGCAAAAACAGGTGAAAATTCAATATATTTGCTATAATAAACAGACTAAATTAAAAAAAGAGAGTTCGGTTAAAATGAAAAAATTTACAGTCTGTTTTATTTTATTGTCATTTTGTTTGACTCCGTCTTATGCAAGCTACGAAGGATACAAATCATATCTTGGCGGACTGCTTGCGCTAAAAAAGGGCGACATTGAAACTACGCTTAAAGAATACGAAAATGTCATAATCCACGACAGCACGGCAATTTCCGCATATAAAGATCTCGCCCTTATTTACTGGCAGAAAGGAAACGGCAAAAAAGCGCTTGAAACGGCAAAAAAGATAGAGGAACTTGACGGCGACAGCGTAAAAACGAATATGTTCCTCGGAACTTTCTATCTGTCGGCCAATGAAATGGACCTTGCAAAAAAATGCTGGGAAAAAGTTCTCGAACTTGACCCGAAAAATGAAACCGCTACGGTTTATCTTGCGGCTTACTATTATTCCGACAATAAACTTAAAGAATCTGCTGATTACTGGACTAAATTTTTACAGCAGAAACCGGAATCTTCGGAAGGTTATTTCCAGCTCGGGCTTGTTCAGGAAAAACTGGGACTTCTTGAAGAAGCTTTAAAATCATATAAAAAAGTAAACGAGCTGAAACCGGAAGCCAGAGAAGCATATCTTTCAAGGGCAAGAATTTACGAAACGCAGAAAGAATTTAAACTGGCGATAAAAGAATATGAAGATTATATAACCGTTTTCCCCGATAACATCTCCATACTTTTATATCTGGGCAAATGCTATTTTGAAGAACAAAGATATGCCGACGCCGAGAGTATTTTACTTAAGGCAAAAAATGTCGCGCCCAACAATATCCCGCTTCATTATCTTTTGGGAATGACTTATGAAAAACTTTTTAACGTTGAAAAAGCGATAGATGCTTTTGAGTTTATAGAAAAAAACGAGCCTAACGCGCAGTCAATCGCAAGGCTCGGGTTTTATTACGCTTTAAACCAGAATTTTCAAACAGCAAAATTAAAATTCGCCAAAGCAATAACGATGGAACCTTTAAATTATGAATTTCATTATATAAACGGTTTGAATTTTATGGATATGAAAGAATACCAGCAGGCAATCAAAGAATTTGAGCTTACAGTTACGCTTAAAACAGATTTCAACGACGCAAGATTTTATATGGCTCTTGCAAACGAAAAGCTCGGCAATTTCGATAAAACGGAATCTCTGCTTAAAGAAATTCTTGAAACAAATCCGAACGATATAAAAGCGATGAACTATCTCGGTTATTTTTACGCCGACAGAAATATAAAACTTGACGAAGCCGAAAAACTGCTCATAAAAGTAACTGAGCTTGCGCCAAACGAACCGGCATTTTTGGATTCTCTGGCATGGATGTATTACAGAACGGGCCGTTATAAAGAAGCGGAAAAATATATGCTTATGGCGATAAATACCGAGCCTAAATTTTTTGACAAAACTCTTTACGAACATTTGGGAGACATCAGCATTGAATTGAACAAATTCCCACAGGCATGGCTTTGTTATGCGGTCGCACACGATATGGGATCCGACGTTGCAAAAAGCAAAATGAAACTTGTCGCAAAAAAAACCGATCCCGCGGAATTAAATAAAATAGTCTATGAAAGAACCCTCCATAATTTTTTCAGGGTAATTTCTTTGAAAGCCGGCTATTCCTTAAAAATAGAAACTCCCGTATCAAGAATAAACACTTATATGTCCGTTCTTTATAACGGCAAATACGGAATAAAAGCTGATTTTCCACCTAAACTTACAATGCCGGGATTCAGCGTTTTGTTCGATAAAAAAGAAGCCGTATTTATTCCGGCCGCAATAAAAGACGGCGTCGGACCGGAAACGGCAGAAATGTTTGACTTTATGAGTTTTATATTTTCAAAAGATTTTGTGCAGATGTTTGCAAAATCCGAGGTATCCGAAAAAGGAAACACCGTAACTTATTCAAAAGACGGCATAACCGTAAAAATAAATAAAAAAACGGGGCTTTTAAAAGAGCTGTCAAAAAAAGATTTGTTCGTGTTAAAAATATCGTCGTTCAAACAGTTTAATAAAATTGCAAAAATACCTGACGAAATGATTTTTGAAGATTTGAAAACAAAATTTAAATGTAAAATAAGCCTTAAAAAAATGGGCTTTCCGTCAAACGATGAATTTGAAAATTTCAGGGGAACAGATGATACTCAAAGCGCCGGCAAAAATTAATCTGTATCTTGAAATCATAAATAAAAGACCCGACGGCTATCACAATATAGAATCAGTAATGCACACCGTAAGCCTTTTTGACACGCTTGAATTTTCTTTAAATCAAAACAGCCTTATAGAGCTTACCTGCAGCGATAAATCTCTTCCGGCAGATTCCACAAACCTCGTTTATAAAACCGCAAAAAAAATGCAGGATAAATTCGGCTTAAACCGCGGAATAAAAATTCATCTTGAAAAAAACATACCTATGGGCGCAGGGCTGGGAGGCGGATCATCAGATGCGGCAGCCGTAATAAAAGCGCTCAATAAAATGTGGGATATAAACGCTTCAAAACAAGAGCTTGAAAATTTTGCAAAAACAATCGGCGCAGACGTTCCGTTTTTTCTTACCGGCGGAACGGCCCAAATTGAAGGAATCGGAGAAATCGTTAAAAAAATTCCGTCAAAAACAAATCTGACGGCCGTTCTTGTAAAACCCGATTTCGGAGTATCGACTGTTCTTGCGTATTCAAAAGTAAAATTCCCGTTGACAAATCAACGTAAAATTCATAAAATTACGGGCGTCTTAAGAGACTGCTCTTTTACGTCGGAAACGGCTAAAGATTTGCTATTTAACAGATTCGAAGAATTCGTTTTTCCTGAATTTTCAGAGATTGAAAAAATTAAAAACACTCTTGAAAGTTTCGGTTGTGCCAGTTTAATGTCAGGTTCAGGGGCTACAGTTTTTGCATTAACGTCTTCTCAGAAACAATCTGAGGAGATAATTAAGCAATTAAGCATATATAAATGGAATACTTGGGCTGTCAGCTCATGTGAATTGCATGATAATGCGGGGGTGTAGAACATGGTTATAACTGAAGTCAGGATTTTCCCGAAGAATGAGGAAAAGTTAAAAGCTTACGCTGCAGTTACTTTCGACAATGTTTTTGTAGTACACAACTTAAGGATCGTTAAAGGTGAAAAGGGTTTAATGGTCTGTATGCCGTCAAGAAAGAAAAACGACGGAACCTTTAAGGATATCGCCCATCCTATAACAAATGAATTCAGAGGCGAGCTCGAAAAAATCGTACTTGCCGCCTATGATAAAAAATTAGCGGAAGAACCAAAAGTAATATAACCCGGAATTTGATTCCGAGATGGTGTAATGGCAGCACAAGAGAATTTGGATCTCTTTGTCTAGGTTCGAATCCTAGTCTCGGAGT
>CAYTCB010000040.1:0-11063 GCA_964436195.1 uncultured Elusimicrobiaceae bacterium | reverse complement strand
ATGTAAGGAACAAGTTTTTTATAAGTTTCCCAGTCTACAGTCGGCACGTTTACGGCGTTTCTTATAAGGCCTTTTGTAAAATAATCTATTATGACTCCGCTCATTTCTTCTGCTATTTTGATCTGAGCTTCTTCAGTCGAAGCCGCAAGATGAGGAGTTACGACTACGTTGTCAGTTTCGATGATAGTCCAGTCTTCGGGCGGTTCTTTTGCAAAAACGTCAAGAGCAGCGCCTTTTACATGGCCTGATTTTATTGCTTCAGATAAATCTTTTTCATTTATAATAGGGCCTCTTGCGCAGTTTACTATGCAGACTCCCTTTTTCATTTTCTTTATGGATTCGGAGTTGATCATTCCTTTTGTCGAATCATTTAAAGGAGAATGCAGAGAGATATAATCAGCCTGTGCATAAACATCGTCAAGAGATTTTATTTTTATGCCGTAGCTTGCCGCTATTTCGGCATTTGCAAACGGATCATAAGCGACAACTTTCATTCCGAAAGCTATCATTCTTTTTGCCACTTCAGTTCCGATTCTTCCCAAACCTATGAGACCGAGCGTTTTGCCCTGCATTTCAGAGCCCATGAAATTTTTTCTGTCCCATTTTTTTGATTTAAGAGATTTGTGAGCTTCCGGAATATTTCTTGCAAGAGAAAGCATAAGGCCTATCGTATGCTCGGCTGCCGAAATAGTATTTCCTCCGGGGACATTTGCCACTACTATTCCTTTTTGTGTTGCGGCATTTTTATCTACGTTGTCCACGCCGGTGCCGGCTCTTCCTATAAATTTAAGCTTTTCGGCGGCTTCAATTATTTCTGATGTAACTTTTACTTCTGAACGAATTAAAAGACCATCGTAATCTTTTATTATTTCTTTAAATTTTTCAGGAGACGGTTTGTTTGAAACTTCAATTTTAAATTCAGGATGTTTTAATAATTCATCCAATCCTTCCTGGCTGTCGTAAGTCATTAAAATTTTGTACATTTTAATCCTCTTTATTATTTAATAAAAAACTTTAAATTTTGCTACGAGTTTACATTGCGACACTTTCTATTTTAACATTCCATTAATTTTCAGAGCTTAGTTTACTATTTTCTTCTATATTTTTCAATAACAGTATTCTTATGGGAATAAAAAAAACGTATGAAACATTAAAAAAGTTCCATACGTTTTTTTTATTAATTCTGATTTATTATTTATTCTTTTTAGTCTTTTTCTTACCGTCGAAAACGATTGATATAACCTCATCCATATGAGAAACCGGAATCATTTTAATTTTTTTCTTAACATTTTCCGGTATATCGGCAAGATCTTTTTTGTTTCCGGCAGGGAAAATAACCGTCGTGATGCCTTCTCTGTAAGCGGCTAAAACTTTTTCTTTTAATCCGCCTATGGCCAAAGCTCTTCCGCGAAGAGTTATTTCGCCTGTCATGGCTATTTTTTTCTTTACGGGCATATTCATACATACGGAAGCAAGAGCAGTTGCCATTGCAAGTCCTGCGCTGGGACCGTCTTTAGGAACCGCGCCTTCCGGAACGTGGACATGAAAATCCGTATCTTTGAAAATATCATCCTTGATGCCAAGCTTTTTTGACGATGATTTTACGTACGTCAAAGCTGCCTGAACAGATTCTTTCATTACATCGCCGAGTTTGCCGGTCAGGTTAAGAATACCTTTCCCTTTCATTTTATTGACTTCTATCGTAAGAGTTTCCCCTCCTACTTCCGTCCAGGCAAGACCGGTTACGACTCCGATGTCATTTTCGGCAATTCTGTCTCTTTCATAATGAGGAATTCCTAAGTATGACTCAATATTTGACGACGTAATTTCAACAGTTTTTTTATCTTTTTCAAGCGACAATTGTTTCGCTATTTTTCTGCAGAGATTTGCGACTTCTCTGTTAAGATTTCTTACGCCTGCTTCATGCGTATAATTGCTTATTATCGTTTTTACGGCTTCATCGTTTAAGGTAACTTCCGTATCTTTTAATCCGTGGTCTTTTATCTGTTTCGGTATAAGATATTTTTTTGCGATTGACAGTTTCTCTTCGTCTGTATAGCCTGAAAATCTTATAACTTCAAGTCTGTCAAGCAGCGTAGTCGGAATATTATTCAAAGTATTTGCCGTAGTAATAAACATCACATCCGATAAGTCATAATCTACGTCAAGATAATGGTCGTTAAAAGAATAATTCTGTTCCGGGTCAAGTACTTCCAGAAGAGCGGCCGACGGATCTCCCCTCCAATCACTCCCCATTTTATCTATTTCATCAAGTATGAAAACAGGGTTGCTTGAGCCGGCTTTTTTCATTGATTGTATTATTTTGCCGGGCATCGATCCTATATATGTTCTTCTGTGCCCTCTTATTTCGGCTTCATCCCGAACTCCTCCCATTGAAATCCTGACAAGATTTCTGCCAAGGCTTCTGGCGACTGATTTTGCTATGGAAGTTTTTCCGACTCCCGGAGGTCCGATAAAACACAAAATAGGCCCTTTTATTTTTTTGACTCTGGAAAGCACGGCTAAATATTCAATTACTCTTTCTTTTACTTTTTCAAGACCGTAGTGGTCATCGTCAAGAATTTCTTTGGCTCTGGCAAGATCAAGATTATCTTCGGTTAATTTTTGCCATGGCAAATCAAGCAGCCATTCAATGTATGTTCTAATGACGCTTGCTTCCGGAGACATTGGCATCATTTTTTCCATTCTGGCCAGTTCTTTTTCGGCTATATCCAACGCCTGTTTCGGCATTGAGCTTGCTTTTATCTTTGCTCTTAATTCATCTATTTCTTTTGAATTATCGTCTTTTTGTTTCAGCTCTTTCTGAATAGCTTTCATCTGTTCGTTAAGATAATATTCTTTTTGGTTCTTTTCTATCTGATTTCTTACTCTGTTTTGAATTCTTCTTTCAATATTGAGAATTTCAATTTCAGCATTCAGAATTTGTATGATTTTATTGAGTCTTTTTTCCGGATTTGTAGCTTCAAGTATTGCCTGTTTTTCAATGTTTTTTATCGCAATGTGAGACGCGATAGTGTCGGCAAGTTTTGAAGGTTCCTGTATATTGGCTACGGATATTGAAATTTCCATAGGCATTCTCGGATTGAGTTTGACGTACTGCTCAAACAAAGAAACGGTTCTTCTCATTATAGCTTCTATTTCAGGAGTTTTATCTATGACGTCGTCAAAGACGCTTATGCCAACTTCGACATAGCCTTTGTCATTTAATTTAAATTCAGTCCATTCCGCCCTTGCAACGCACTCGATAAGTATTTTTAAAGTGCCGTCGGGCATTTTAAGCATCTGCAGTATTTCACAGACGGTTCCTATCTGATATATATCATCTGGAGTAGGATCTTCTATCTGTAAATTTTTTTGAGTAACAACAAATATAAGTCTGTTGCTTGTCATTGTTTCTTCAAGGGCTCTTATTGATTTTTCTCTTCCGACTGCAAGAGGAAGAACCATAGCCGGAAAAACAACGATATCTCTTACCGGCAGCATAGGAAGCATTTTGGGAATGTCCTGCAAATTGCTCTCACTTGATACTTTGTCTAATTCGCTCATGCACTCTCCTTTGAACCGTTGCCGTAAACGCATTTAGGCTGCGTATTTTTACGGACGGTGTCGGTATCAACGATGCACTTTATTATAGTATTTTCCTGAAATTTATCAAACATTGTTTCCATAAGAATATTCTCAATCATCGATCTCAAACCTCTTGCTCCTGATTTTCTTTTGATTGCCATCGATGAAATTTCGCGAAGAGCGTCTTTTTCAAAAACAAGTTCAATTCCTTCGTTTTTAAAAATCTTTGTATATTGTTTAACAAGTGAATTTTTAGGTTCGGTAAGAATGTGTATAAAATCATCGACTGTCAAATGCGCAAGAGTGGATATTACCGGAAGTCTTCCGACAAGTTCAGGAATCAGACCGAATTTAATCAAATCCTGCGTTTCAACATATGAAAATATTTTATCTTTATTTTTAAGTTTTTCTTCATTGTTTAAAGATTCATTTGCGTTTAAAAAACCTACGACTTTTTTATTCATTCTTGTTTCTATTATTTTTTCAAGACCGTCAAAAGCTCCGCCGCAGATAAATAAAATATTGGTCGTATCAATCTGTATGCACTCCTGCTGCGGATGTTTTCTGCCGCCCTGCGGAGGAACGCTGGCTATTGTGCCTTCTATTATTTTTAGTAAAGCCTGCTGTACCCCCTCTCCGGACACGTCTCTGGTTATGCTCGGCGTTTCAGACTTTCTTGAAATTTTATCTATTTCATCTATATA
The DNA here is from genome assembly GCA_964436195.1 of uncultured Elusimicrobiaceae bacterium. GTDB lineage: Bacteria > Elusimicrobiota > Endomicrobiia > Endomicrobiales > Endomicrobiaceae > Proruminimicrobium. The sequence continues at coordinate 6,771 of CAYTCB010000040.1, read as the reverse complement.
AATTATTCCTCTCTGCGCTTTTTTTATGTCAAAATTCGCATTTTGCAAAAGTCTCAATAGAATATTTTCAACATCTTCGCCGACATAACCGGCTTCGGTCAAAGTCGTAGCGTCGGTTATTGCGAACGGGACATCAAGCATTTTTGCAAGTGTCTGGGCGAGAAGAGTTTTTCCCGTTCCTGTAGGCCCTATGAGAAGAACATTTGATTTTTGAAGCTCAACATCGTTTTCATTGGACAATGCATTTTCTATTCTCTTGTAATGATTGTATACCGCGACAGAAAGGACTTTTTTGGCCTGTTCCTGTCCGATTACATATCCGTCGAGAAAACTTTTTATTTCTTTAGGTTTCGGAACTTTTTTAAAAGATGATACTGTTTCGGACTGCTCAAGACGGTTTAAAATCTCATTTGAACTTTTTATGCAGTCAGAACAAATGATAGTGCCGCCGCCTCCGACAAATCTTTTTCCTTTTGATTTTGGTTTGCCGCAGAACAAACATTTTAATTCAGTGTCTTTATCTTTTTCCATCTTATATTTTCCCCGGTATGATAACCTCATCAATTATTCCGTATTCTTTTGCTTCCTGGGCGGACATATAATAATTCCTTTCGGTGTCCGCTTTTACTTTTTCTTTAGATTGTCCTGTATGACTGGCTATTATAGCCGAAAGTTTTTCTTTTGTCAGAACCAGTTCTTTTGTTTCAATATCAATATCGGATACTGTTCCCGAAATCCCGCCTCCGTAGATAAGAGGCTGGTGTATCATAATTCTTGAATGCTGCAAAGCGTATCGTTTGCCTTTTGTTCCGGCCGCTAGAAGAACTGCTCCGAACGACATAGCCATACCCATGCATATGGTGGTAATAGGGCTTTTTATATACTGCATTGTATCGTAAACGGCAAGACCCGCGGTAACCATTCCGCCGGGACAATTTATATAAAGATTAATATCTTTAGTATTATCTTCTGCATCTAAAAACAGAAGCTGCGCAATAAGTGCATTTGCCGAATCAGTAGTAACGGCTCCTTCGTGTCCGCCGACAAAAATTACTCTGTCTTTTAGAAGTCTTGAATAAATATCATAACCTACGGAAGTACTTCCGCTTTTATCAATCACCGTGGGTATAAAATTAGGCATTTTAAATCCTCCCGGTTATTTTTTTACCGGCATATCTTTTTCTGTTTCTGTAATTTTTGAATTATCAAGAAGGAATTTAAACAGTTTTTCTTCCTTAAGAGAAGCCGATATGGTATTTTTATGTTCCGTAAAATATTTTTCAACTTCTTCCTTTCTTGTAGGATTTGACTCAAACATTTTTTGTTTTTCGGCTTCAAGATCCTGTTCTGAAACTTCAAGTTTTTCAGCCGAATAAACAGCGTTAAGAATATAAGAAAGTCTTACATTCTTTTCTGCTTCATCTGCGTACTTATCTTTATTTGCTTCAATCTGCTTTTTTATGAAATCTTCCGGCGCACCCTGGTTTTTCATATAATCCGACATTCTGTTTGTTAAATATTCTTTCTGCTGTTCAACCATTGAAACCGGAACATCAAATTTATTTGCATTCAAAAGATGTTCTACGATCTGTTTCTCGACTTCCGTATTTTGTCTTCTGGTTTCTTCCTGCTCAATAGATTCTTTAAGTTTCTTTTTTAAATCTTCAAGATTTTCAAGCCCCATATCTTTTGCGAAATCATCATTGAGTTCGGGAAGCTGTTTTTCCTTAACTTCGACGACTGTAGTTTTAAATATGACTTTTTTGCCGGCAAGCGTTTTATTAGGATAATCAGCAGGATACTCTATTTCAATATCTTTAGTGTCTCCTTTTTGCAATCCTGCAAGAGCTTTGAATCCTTTAAGAGTATTTTCAGCTCCCAAATCAATCATATGTTCTGAAGCTTTTATTTCTTTTACGGCTTCTCCGTCGCAAAAACCTTCATAATTAACTATAGCAAAACTGTCTTTTTTAACTTTGCCGTCTGAAGAGATAACCAATTTTGCATTTCTGTCGAGCATTACATTAATGCTTTCGGTAACATTTGCATCGGTAACTCTTAATTTTTCTTTTTTTACGTTTATGCCCTTGTAATCTTTTACTTTAATTTCTGGATGACATTCAGCTTCAAAAACATATTTAAGGTTTTTGCCTTCTTCAAACGTTATGTCTTTTACGGCAGGCATATCTATAGGAGAAAAATTTTCTTTTTCAAGAGCTGAAAAAACTGTTTTTTTAATCATATTTTCAACTAATTTTTCTCTTGAATTCCGACGTATTCTTTTTTTATAAGATCCATCGGCACTTTACCGGCTCTGAATCCGGGTATTTTTGCTTCAGACTGTATAGACTGGTATACGTTTACAAGTTCGGCATCTGTCTGAGACACAGGTATTTCAACTTCCATAACAAGACTGCACGGTTTTTTTTCCAAAACTTTCGATTGAAATTCGCATTTTTGAGTACTCATTTTATCCCCTCTGTATTTATATTTTTTATTACATTATTTCTTGTCGGATTTACAGGCTAAATATAACTTTCTTATTTTACTATTATATGCTTTTGTTGTCAATGTAAAAATATATTTTAAATATATGAAAAATCCAGTTTGTTTGCAAATTAAAAATAATTGATAATTCAATATAATGTTTGTTTTATTTGTTGGATGTAAACTAATGATTTAAAGAAGTTCTTTTTTGCCGCTTTTTTGTTCAAGTTTATATATTTTATCGTTAATTTTTATAAATTTGAAATCAGCGGGCATATCAGCCGCATCAGGTTTAAACGGATATAAAACATAAATATCTTTTTTGCTGTTTAAAAGGTTTGTCAGGGTTTCTTTAAGTTCTGATATTTTTAAAAATGTCATTCTTTCGATTTTACAATCAAATTTGTTGAAATAATAATCAATATAATAGGATTTTGAATGCAGCAGCAATGTGTCATCAGTCAACAGATTATTCTTTATAAATATAACATTGCTTCGGTCATCATCTGATATTTTGAAACTTTTAAATTCAAGGAATTGGACTGCAGTTATTGATACTGTCAGTAATAAAGCAATTGGATAATATTTTTTTAAAATATCGCATAAAAAATGAGCTGTCATTATATAAAGCAGAGGCAGTAAGAATATAAAATATCTTGAGTGTAAAAAAGCCATAAATAAATATGCATATAAATTTACAAAAAAAACAGGCAGCATAAAAAACATAACGTACGAGTTGCTTCGGTCTCTTATTTTGAAAATATAGTATATAAATGCAAAATAAAATAAAATCTGCATTTCGAAACTGTTCAAAAGATCCGGCAACAATTCTTTTACTATAAAAAAATTTCTATTCTGTACATTTGAGGCAAATATTGCATTGTGCTGAAAAATCTGCTGCCTGAAATACAGTTTGTCAAAGTGTAAAATAGGATAAGCAAAAAGCAGACAAACAAATACGGCTGCGGCAAAATAAAAAAAATAATTTTTTTTGATAATGAATTTATATAAATACACTAATTGAAATATTGCAAGCAGCAGTCCGAAATAATGCGTTAAGGAACAAAGTAAAGCGGATATTAAATAATACAACAATGTTGTTTTGTTGTTTTCGTCAATGAATTTTATTAAAAAATACATTGAATATACGGAAAATAACAGAAACAGAGAGTATCCTCTTGCCTCAACGCTGTAAGACAGCGCAAACGGAGAAAAAGAGAAAAGTATGCAGGCCAGCAAAGCTTCTTTTTTTGAATATAACTTCAAAGATAGTAAGTATACCGCAGGAATACATAAAACATTTGATATTATCGATATAAATCTTACTGTTTGTTCAGTACTTCCGAATGCAATTTGTATGTAATGCAGAAGAATATAGTATAAGGGAGGCCATGAATCATATAGAGAGGCTCCTGTAATAACGTCATACAAAGAAATACTTGGATTTGTTTTTGCAATGCTGAAGAGTTCATCTGCCCATAAAGATACGCCTGAATAATACAGACTTATGCAAAAAGATGCAACTGCGCATGCCGAAATAATATATTTGGCAGAGATTTTTTCTGATAGCTTATGAATGGTTGTTAGTATCATTTTTATTTTTTACCGTATAGCCAAACTTTTGCCTTATCATGGTTATATAAATTCAATATTTTGCCTTTTCTGAATTGTGTATTTTTTGCGGACCATGCGTTAAATTCATTAAATACGTTTTTATCCCTGTCGCTTATAATGATATTGTCATAGCGGTTCAGATTGTTTTTTAATGCTTCTAATGAATTATAAGTATATATATCAAATTTAGCGGCATCTCTGTCTTTTTGGAAAATCAAAAAGTTAAACACGAGCGGCGTAAAAACTTGCACAAATGCCGTATTTTTTGCAGATAACGACGGTATCGTATTTTTAAGCATGTCATATTGCATTTTATAAGTTGTATTTTCGGGATAATAAAAAGCAAAACTAATGCCTTTGAAATCATTGAAAATATTAAATTTTTCTTTTCTGTAATATTGAATTTGTGAATAATTAATAAGAAAAAATTGCAATAACATTATTAAGATTAACATCAGAATTGAGATTTTTCTGAATAACTCATTTTTGATTTCAAACAAGAATAATGTTGTGGCTATAGGTATAAATATTATAACCGGAAAAACATGTCTGGCTACTTTATTGCCGGACATAGAAAATATTGCCAGTATTAACAGAGGCGTTAAAAACCAGATATAATATTTTTTATTTAATAGAAAATATAATGCGGCAGCAGCAAACAGCAGAGCTATGGGCGGAGTTGTGCCGAAAAAATATAATTCTTTGAGATAAAAGAAATAATCCGTGTTAATATTTTCTTTTGCATAATTTATTAAATGAACAAAAATATTATCGGAAAGATAAACATACCATATGGCATAAGCAGCAGCTGCTGCGGCTGCAGTTACGGATGAGATGTATAGAATCTTAAAAATATTTATTTTATTTTTATTTAATGCAAATGCTAAAAGAAACGGGATGTAAATGACAAACTGTTCTTTTGTAAGCAGACCGGCTGATATCGCCGATATTGCGGCAAGTGTGTAAAAAATATTGTTATTTCGGTGCAGTATAATAATGTAGATGCACAATGCAAAAACTGCGGCAAGCAATGTTTCTATGAAAAACGTGCGGTGCATATTAAAAAACAAAGGATATAAACTCAGAGTTAAGGCTGCCAATAAACCGGCCTGTTTCGAGTGTAATTTTGCAACTATTCCATATACCGAAAATAAAGTTATTAATGATATTAAAAAATTAAATACGCTTATGAAAAGCGGTATATCGTTTACAAAATATATACAAGGCATTGCAGTCAAAAAATAGACAGGCGGTTTCCAGTATGAGGCAAGAGAGTGAAAAAAATCTGATATTTGTGAATTTTTTAAAAGAGATATGAGAGTATATTCCTGGCAGAAAGAGTGAGACATATCAACAATGCATGTTACGGATTCATCCGGAGCCGAATAAAAATTATTGGTCTTTAAAACAATTAATGTGTTTAAAAAATGAAAACATGCTATTAGTATTATTATAAAAATAGCATGTTTTTGGGATAAATTTTCAAAATAATTAAATATTTTCATTATAAAAACATATTTTTATATGTTATCTTGATATTTTTAAAATTGTAAATTTCATTACTCCTGCCGGAAGACTGACGTCAACAGTTTCCCCAGCTTTATGTTCCAAAAGTCCCTGGGCCAGAGGAGATCCTATTGATATTTTCATCTCTGCCGGATTTGCTTCTTCTTCGTCAACTATGGCATATTCGTATTCATCTCCGTCTTCATCTTTTATTGTAACGGTTACTCCGATAAAAACTTTGTTTGGATCAATGTTCTGCTCTTCTATTATTTTAGCTCTTGAAAGTTTTGCGTCAATTTCCGCAATTCTCTGCATAAGATTTGTAAGCGTTTCTTTTGCGGCATGATATTCGGCATTTTCTCTCAAATCGCCGTGTTCTCTGGCTCTTGCTATTTCATCCTGTATCTGAGGTTTTCTTTTTTGGAGCCTTTCAATCTCTTCTATGAGTTTATTTCTGCCTTCTCTTGTTAAATAAATTTCTGCCATTTTCTATTACCCCTTGATTCTCTATGCTTTTTTGTACAAAGATATTAATTTTTTGACCCACAAATCCTGCGGAATCTTGCCGGTGATTTTTCCTTTTTCAAATAAAATGCCGTCACCCTGTCCGCCGGCTATTCCGAAATCGGCGTCTTTTGCTTCGCCAGGACCGTTTACCACACAGCCCATAACGGCTATTTTTATCTCTTTTTTCGGCGCTTTTTTTATTTTTGCAAGCTCTTCTTCGAGATTGTTTACTATATTGATAAGATCAACTTTACATCTTGAACATGTTGGACACGACACTACTTCAACGCCTGTTGACCTTAAACTAAGAGACTGAAGTATCTGATATGCTGCTTTTACTTCTTCTGCAGGATTTGCGGTAAGAGAAACTCTTACTGTGTCTCCGAGACCGAGATATAACATTATTGCAAGGCCTGATGATGATTTTATCGTTCCTCGGAACATTGATCCTGACTCGGTTATTCCAAGATGCAGAGGATAATTCCTTTTTTTTGCAAACAATTTGTGAGCTTCAACGGTTGTTATAACATCCGAGGCTTTAAGAGACACTGCTATATCATAAAAATTGCATTCTTCAAGTATTTTGACATGTTCCATAGCGCCTTTTACCAATGCTTTAGCTCTGTCAAAAGGATTATTAAAATTATGAACCTCTTT
>CAYTCB010000039.1:0-11215 GCA_964436195.1 uncultured Elusimicrobiaceae bacterium | reverse complement strand
AAAAGCTTATGCCGTTGATTTGGGCATAACCGAAGGTTATCCTACAGCCGACAGAAACAGAGTTCAGGTTTATAGTTCATACGGTTGGAACGTTTTTTTGGTCTCGGCTGTGGCTCCGCTTGCTCAGCCGTCAAGATCATATTATTCGCAAATACAGCCTATTATTCCGGAAACATATACCGGTCCGCTTGATATACAAATAAAAACATATGAAAACGGTTATAAAGAATTTTATTTATTTTTTAAAAGTTATCCCGGAGAAACTGACCAGTCCTACATAGATATTGTTAATAAACTTGATTCTTTGGGTATAAGATATCATGTTGAGACTATAAAAGAGAACGGACAAGAAACTCTTAAGTTGTATATGGTTCCTACGGATTACAGACTGCAAAACAGCGGCATTATTTGGCCTGGAATAATCAGCGATTCAAAAACTCCAAACGCAATATTGCCTGAAACCATACCTTTTATAAACGATCTTATAAGCCGCGGCAAAGCGACTATGGCAAATATTATAGTGACTATACTTAAGAAAGAGACATGGCAGTCTGTAATGAGTCCCGGAGGATTTGTTAAATCGCATCCAACGGCTCTTGGGAAACAGGGGTCAGGCGCAGTCGCCAAAGCAGTAAGAGTGTCGTCATCTGTTGCTTTTTTTACGATGGCCGGTTCTTTGGCAACGTTAATAGTGCCTGCTTTTGCAATGCCTTTAATAGGCGTTATAGCATTAACGGCAATATCATTAATTGTCGCATTTGTTGTAAGATTTCCGGCAAGCATGATAACTCAAACAGTGATAGATTTAAGACATATAAAATCGCTTGGTCTTCAAGAGGCCGTAAAAAAATACGGCAAAGACAATATTATGCTTACTCAAGACGGAGTTGTAATAAAAGATAATCCGTCAAAAGTATTTAAAGCGAAATATTTAGTAGACAAAAAAACGGTATATATTATATCGGATAAGCCTGAAAATTCAAAAGAATTTAATTTTAAACCTATTCCTGTTAACTTTGTAATAGACGGTAAAAAAGTTGCAAAAACATGGCTTGGAAACCGCAAGGGAGCAACAGTTATTTATGTTGAATGGCTGAGATATGATGATTTAATAAAACAACAGTACGGTGAAATCATAAATATGCTTCAGGCGTCAAGATATTTTCAGGAAAAATACGGCATAAACGCTAAACCGATAGAGATCGATTTCAATAATCCGGACAGACAGCTGGAATATTCCGAAAGCGGAAATATTATAATAGGCGTTAACGGTGTATCTGATGCAAACGGTAATTTAGACAGCCGTATGGTTGTATCGTTGCTTCATAATGCTCTTGTCGACGGGGTAACCGTAAACAGAAACAGCGCAATACAGATCGATGTTTTAGACGGCTTATCGTCTTATTCGGACTTGGAGAAATTTATTTCAGATGCAAAAACGGCAGATACAAAAATAATATTCTCTGAAAAAGAATTTGAAAAAGTTCTTGAGCTGATACGTATGGAATTATCAAAAAATACAGCTTCAAAAAAATTGGAAAATTTGGCGGTTGAAAGGTTCTTGAAACTTACAAAGGATGCGAGTGATCCTAAAAATAATCTTTCAGTCATAATAAGATATTCAAGCGACGCTGATATAAGTATTGAAAAAGAAGCCATGTATAACAGATATGGTATAACGTCTTTTATTTTTGACTCACAATTCGGCAGCAAGTATTATGATAGAATTTCAGGTTTTATGTCGGATATAAAAGAAATATCGGATTTAAACGATTTGAGCTGTGACGGCGTTTTATATGTTTTTAAATTGAGTTCAGTCGTTAAAAATATAAAGGAAACATCTTCAATATTTACATTTTTGAAATCGGTCAATATATCAAAAATTTTAAAAGAAAAAAATATAGATTTTATAAAGCAGGCGGCCGGAAATTTTGCTTTTGACCAGTTTCCGCAATTATCGGCAGATGATAAAAATAATATTATAGACGTATTGCGCATAACCGATGAAAATATTGACTATACTGATGTGTTAAAGGCGTTCTTTAAGAACAACAGTTCTGTAATTGTTTATTTTAATTCATTGAAAAATGCTCAGTTGCGCCATGCATTTGCCAGATCTGTTTTGGAGAGAATGCTGCTGGTTGACTATCTTGCAAATAACGGTATTTCAAAGGGTTTTGCAAATAAAAGCCATGAGTATTTATTGACGCGCATGCTTGTAAAAAAATATTTAAACGGCATCGGTGAAGAAAGCGGTTCAGACAGCCAGACAAATATTGTTACGGAAGAAGAAATGAGAGCCGGCATTAAGGCTGAAGATCTGACGATAATAGAAAGACAGCAAAGACTCAATAAAGTTTTGATGGAACTTATGCCTTTAACAGATGATGCATATGCTTTAAAATTTGCAAAACAGAATTTGTCTGTAAGTAAGGAGAGGCAGGCTGAAGCTGTAAACGGAGTTATAAAATTGTTAACGCTGTATGCAGATAGGGATATTTATGAGACGATCACATTGGAAACGGCTGGAATCATTAATATGGCAAACTTTAAGGCCGTGCTTTCGGCCGCATAAAATTTAAAAAAGTCAAAATAAAAAAACACAGATGAAAAATCTGTGTTTTTTTATGCTAAAATACGGCAATGAAATTTATAAGAATTATATCAGCGGTTTTGTTTTTGCCGTTTGTCTTTTCGGCTGTTTACGCAGTCATAAAATTGATACTTGATTTTGCTCTAAGAAGCGATATGGCTGTTATTCCTTTTTGGATAGGAATTATTGTTTATATGCTGTTTCAGGCTGTTTTTTTTAAGCCTATGAGGACTTATGTTTTCGGTCATGAATTGACTCATGCTCTGGCAGGCGTTTTAAGCGGCGCGCAAATAAAAAAAATTAAGATATCAAAAAGCGGCGGCAGCGTAACCCTTACAAAAGACAATATTTTTATTACGCTTTCTCCTTATTTTATCCCGTTTTATTCGTTGATAATCATAACCGTCTATATGATTTTAAGCTGGTTTGCCGATACCTCCCCTTTTTACCCGTATTATCTTTTTTTGTCTGGAGCCGCTCTTGCTTTCCATTTTGCTTTAACTTTTTATGCAGTAAGCATGGGGCAGGAAGATCTTAAATCTTACGGCGTGTTTTTTTCATTTGTCTTCATATGTTTTGTAAACTGCGTCGTAATATCACTGGTTTTTATACTTATATTTCCTAGTTATATAGAGCTGAAAACCTTCTTCGCGTCAGTTTTTGTAAACGGTATTTTTATTTATAAATATATAGTTGCAAAAATAATGTATTTTTTAAAATAAAAAACATTTGACTAAAAGCTCAAAAAAAGGCATAATCTACGGAAACTTAAATAAACAAGAGGAGTATGCAGAAATGAAAGAAGGTATTCATCCAAAATATGTAGAAGCTACGGTAAGCTGCGCATGCGGCTATACGTTTAAGACCCGTTCCACAAAACCGGCGATAAAACTTGAAATATGTTCTAATTGCCACCCTTATTTTACAGGTAAACAGAAACTTATAGACACTGCCGGAAGAGTTGAAAAATTCCAGAAGAGATTTGTCGCTACTGAAGGAAAGACTGTCTTAAGAAAAAAAGTTGAAAAACAGCCGGCAAGAAAAAAAGCAGCTTCCAAGAAGCTTTTGACTTCCACGCCGAAGAAAACGAAAGTTGCAGCGCCTGCCGTAAAAAAAGACGCTAAAGAAACAAAGAAAGGCAAATAATCATACTACAGAATATGGCAGCGGGAATATATTACGCTGCCATATTTTTTTATTTTATACGGTGAAAAATGTTAAAAGAAAGACTTGAAGAATTAAATAAGAAATTTTTTGAAATTGAAAGCAGTTTAAGCGATCCGTCCGTTGTAGCAAGGCAGGACGAGTACAAAAAACTTTCAAAAGAGCATTCCTATCTTGCGCCGGCCATAGAAAAATCAAAAGAATATTTTAAGCTATTAAACGATATCAAAAACCTTGAAGAATTAAAAAATTCTGACGATAAAGAGATGCGCGAGCTTGCCATAGACGAATATACTCAGGCATTGGCGGCTAAAGAAAAAATGGATTCTGAAATAAAACTTCTTTTGATACCTCCTGATCCGCACGAAGATAAAAATATAATAGTTGAAATAAGAGCCGGAACGGGCGGAGACGAGGCCGGTCTTTTTGTAGGCGATTTGTTCAGGGCATATACCAGATTTGCCGAAAGCAACGGCTGGAAATATGAAGTTGTTGACAGTAATCCTACCGGTATAGGCGGATTTAAAGAAATAATTTTTACTCTTGAAGGTTCTAAAGTATGGAAATATTTTAAGTTTGAAAGAGGAATTCACAGAGTGCAGAGAGTTCCTGAGACTGAAGCGTCAGGACGCGTGCACACTTCAGCAGTGAGCGTAGCAGTGCTGCCTGAAGCCGAAGAAGTCGATTTGGAAATAAAACCGGAAGATTTGAGAATAGATACTTACAGAGCAAGCGGAGCCGGTGGCCAGCATGTAAATAAAACAGATTCGGCAATAAGAATAACGTATCTTCCTACGGGGCTTGTAGTAGCCTGCCAGGATGAAAGAAGCCAGATAAAAAACAGGGCGAAAGCAATGAAAGTTTTAAGGGCCAAACTCTATGAACAGAGAGTTTTGGAACAGGAACAAAAACTTTCAAGCGAAAGGAAACTTCAGGTAGGAACAGGCGACAGATCTGAAAAAATAAGAACGTACAACTTTCCTCAAAATAGAATTACTGACCACAGAATAGGATTCAGCGTTTACAACATAACCGAAGTTATGAACGGCGATTTAAGAGAACTCATAGAAAAACTTATATCTTGCGATAATGAAGAAAAATTAAAGGGAGAAAATATCTGATGCTTGATGCATCTAATGTTTTTACTCTTTTAAAATCGGCAGAACAAATACTAAAATCAGAAAATATTAATGAGGCAAAAACAGATTCCGAAGTTTTGCTTTCGGCTGTTTTAAATATAAAAAGAAGCAGTCTTTATATCCGCGGAAATTCAAAAGTAACTCGGCCGCAGTTTGAACAATATTGTCAATATATATCAAAAAGAGTTGAAAGAATTCCGGTTGCTTATATAATCGGCAAGACGGAATTTATGGGTTTTGAAATTGCCGTTAATGAGAATGTTTTGATACCCAGACAGGAAACGGAAATACTTGCGGAACAATCAATAAATATCATAAATCAAAATAATTTAAAAACGGCCCTTGATATGTGTACTGGTTCTGGCTGCATAGCTGTTTCTGTTGCGGCAATGAGTTCTGTTTCTGTAACGGCATGCGATATAAGCGCCGAGGCCTTGAAAACCGGAATTTTTAATGCAGGTTTAAACGGAGTTTCGGATAAAATAAAATTTGTGGAAAGCGATTTATTTTCTAATATATCAGGTCAAAAATTTGATATAATTATTTCCAATCCCCCTTATGTTACTGAAGAAGAATTTAAAGGGGTTGCAAAAGAACTGTTTTTTGAGCCTGAAAAAGCGTTTACGGCAGGCAAAGACGGATTGTTTTTTTATAATATTCTTGCCGAGAAATCAAAAGCATATTTAAACAGAGGCGGATTTATTGCCGTCGAACTTAATGCCAATATTTATAAAGAAATAGAAGATGTTTTTACGCGTCAAGGATACGTCAGAGTAAAAATTATAAAAGATTATTCAAATCTCAACAGGGTACTGGTGCTCACAAATGGATAAAATAATAATAAACGGCGGACAGAAATTAAAAGGCAGCATAAAAATATCAGGTTCTAAAAATTCGGCTCTTCCGATTCTTTTTGCCGCTCTTTTAACAGATGACGCGTGCAAAATAACAAATGTCCCTACCCTTACCGATATAAAAACGACTGTTGATTTTCTAAATTTTACCGGTAAGCCGGCAAAAAAAAATAAAGATACGGTTATAACCGAAAAGTCCTCTAAATTAAATCATATAGCGCCTTACGACCTTGTAAGAAAAATGAGGGCGAGCGTTCTTGTGATGGGTCCGCTTCTTGCAAGACTGGGCAAAGTTGATGTTTCTCTTCCGGGAGGATGCGCAATAGGCGCAAGACCGATAGATATACACCTTGAAGCTTTTAAACAGATGGGAGCAAAGATAGAATTGAAAGAGGGATATGTAAAAGTTACAGCCGATAAAGGGCTGAAGGGCGCCGATATAGAATTCAGGTTTGCAAGCGTCGGAGCTACGGAAAATGTTCTGCTTGCCAGCGTGCTTGCAAAAGGAACAACAAGAATAATCAATGCGGCCAAAGAACCGGAGATAGCCGATTTGGCGGATATGCTTGTAAAAATGGGCGCTAAAATATCCGGAGCCGGAACCAAGATTATAACCATTGAGGGCGTTGAAAAATTATCGGGATGCTGCCATGAAGTAATTCCTGACAGAATAGAGGCCGCGACTTACATGATAGCCACGGCAATAACTAAGGGGGACGTAACTTTAAAACATACAAATGCTTTGCATTTGAGCGATGTAATAGATAAACTTATTCAGTCAGGGTTAAACATAAAAATAAAGGAAAACGAAATAAAAGTAAAATGGGTAAAAGATTTAAAACCTATAAATGTAAAAACAGAAATTTATCCGGGTTTTCCTACCGATATTCAGGCGCAGTGGATGGCTCTGATGTGTGTTGTTAAAGGCAACTCCATAGTTGAAGAAACTGTTTTTGAAAACAGATTTTTGCACGTCGGAGAACTTCAAAGATTCGGAGCAAATATAAGAATTGACGGCAACAGCGTTTATATAACAGGAGTCGACAAATTGTCGGGAGCTCCGGTAATGGTTTCTGATTTAAGAGCAGGGGCAGCGCTTGTTTTGGCCGGTTTATGCGCATCAGGCAGGACTGAAATTTTAAGAATTTATCATCTTGACAGAGGATACGAAGCTCTTGAAAAGAAATTCAGAAAACTCGGAGCAAATATAAAAAGAGTAAAAGATAATTAGGAGCCGCCGCAATGAGTACACATGAAGATTTAAAATCAAAATACGGAAGAAATAATAATTCTTCCGATCAGCAGGAGACTGTCAAACAGGAATTTAAAAAAACGGAAGAACCTGTTCAGCAGGTTATAAAAAATAATCCAAATCCTGTTAAACCGGCGGTAAATCCGGAAACTGAAATTGCGCAAACCGGCGTATATGATAAAATAAAAGCTGCAGGCAAAGTTAAAAAACCGGAAACAAAAACAGTTAAATTTTTGAAAATAATAGTATATATTTGTATAATTGCCACAGTGCTTTCAATAGTTACCGCCTTTATGGCAAGAACAGATGTTAACACTGAAAGCGAAGAAATAATAGAACAGGTCAGAAAAGCCGAGGATTTGTATTTTCAGGCAATGAACAAGTACTGTTATTTTTCAAAAACTCACTACAACGATACTCTCGGCATTGACTTGGCAAAGAGAAAATATTTTACAAGTTATGAGGTCGTTCCAAATATTGAATTCGGTAATTATGAAATAAAATTATACGGAGCCACAAACGCTTTTACAATAACATATTACGTCATAAAGAATTTTGTTTTCAGTAAATCATAATTTGAAATTTTATACCGGAGGGAATTATAAATGAAGAAATTTTTGGCAGTTTTGATATTTATGTTTACTGTATCGGCCGCGTATGCTTTTGATATAGTGCCTAAAGCAGGCTTTGATCTTGACGGAACATTTAAATCTGACTATGAAGTAAAACCGGGCGCAATAGCTTTTGGCGCAGAAGGAAGATACAGAATAAGCAATTATTTTAAAGCTCTGGCAGGTTTTGATTTTTTGCCTTCACGTTCGATAAAGAATCTTATTGATTACGGAACAACAGCTTATTATTCAGGGAAAAATTTTTCTTTTCTTCCTGTTTACATAGGAGTGATGGGATATCCTCTGGGCAGCGAAGGAGATTATAATCCTTATGTTAAATTTGACATAGGATATAATATTCTTTTTAACGTTGACGACGGCAACAATTCTTCGGGCGGCATGTACTATTCTTTCGGATTCGGTTTTGAACTTTATGAGAAATATATTGCCGAAATTTCTTCGGCATTTTGTTCTGCCTCAGATAACGGCGAAGATGTTTCTTATAAAAAAATAGGATTAAGAGTCGGATATAAATTTACTATATAAGGGGTTTTTCTTAAAATGTCACAGCTTACTCAATCAGCACAATGGCAGTCTCTGCAAAAAAATTATGATGTTAAAATGAAGTCTGTTCACATGAGAGATTTGTTTAAAGATAAAAACAGATTTTCAAACTTTAATGTCAGAATTGAAAGTCTCGGCATAACTCTTGATTATTCAAAAAATATAATAGACGAAGAAACTATGCAAAAGCTTTTTGAACTTGCAAAATCGTCGGATTTGCAGTCATGGACGAATAAAATATTTGCCGGCGAAAAAATAAACTGGACGGAAAAAAGAGCAGTTTTACACAGTGCATTAAGAAATGTATCGGACAAGCCCGTCTTTGTAGACGGCAAAGACGTAATGCCTGAAATAAATGCCGTTTTGGAAAAAATGAAATCATTTACAGATGATTTAAGAAACGGCAAATGGCTTGGCAAAACAGGCAAAAAAATAAAATCCGTGGTGAATATCGGAATAGGCGGATCAGATCTCGGACCAAGGATGGTATGCGAGGCTTTGAAATATTATGCCGGCGGACCTGAAGTTCATTTTGTTTCAAATATAGACGGAGCTGATATATATGAAGTTCTAAAAAAAATAGAACCTGAAACATCGTTATTTATAGTGGCTTCAAAAACTTTTACAACTCTTGAAACGATAACAAACGCAAATACTGCAAGAAAATGGCTTGTTGAAAAACTCGGTGAAGATGCCGTTAAAAATCATTTTATTGCATTGTCTACAAATAAAGAAAAGGTTGCTCAATTCGGCATAGATACAAAAAATATGTTTGAATTTTGGGATTTTGTCGGAGGAAGATATTCTGTTTGGTCAGCTATAGGTTTGCCGATAGCGTGTGCCGTAGGTTTTGATAAATTTAAAGAGTTTCTGACAGGCGCTTATGAAATGGATCAGCATTTTATAAATACGCCTTTTGAAAAAAATATTCCCGTTATAATGGCTTTGCTTGGAATATGGTATAACAATTTTTTTAACGCACAGAGTTATTCTGTTTTGCCTTACAGCCAGTATCTTCACAGATTTACGGCTTTTTTGCAGCAGTCCGATATGGAAAGCAACGGTAAAACGATAGACAGAGAAGGAAACAAAGTTGATTATCAGACGGGACAGATTTTATGGGGTGAACCCGGGACAAACGGACAGCATTCTTTTTACCAGCTTATACATCAGGGAACAAAACTTATACCTGCAGATTTTATAGGTATAATAAATCCGCCTGAAAAAGTCGGAGATCATCACGATAAGCTTATGTCTAATTATTTTGCGCAGACTGAAGCTCTGGCTTTCGGGCTTACAAGAGAACAGGCGGTTGAAGCTTTAAAGAAAAATAAATTGCCGCAGCCGGAAATAGATATGCTTACACCTCATAAAGTTTTTGAAGGCAATAAACCTACCAACAGCCTGATGCTTGACGAGCTTACGCCGAAAACTCTCGGCGCTTTGATAGCTCTTTACGAACATAAAATATTTATTCAGGGCATAATATGGCGCGTAAACAGTTTTGACCAGTGGGGAGTTGAACTCGGCAAAGTTTTGGCAAACGTAATTTTGCCGGAACTTGAAGGCAAAACGAGAAACGAACATGATTGTTCAACGGATTCGCTTATAACAAAATATCTTTCGTTAAAGAAAAAATAAGGAGAAAAAACATGTTTTTAAATTTAAAAGAAATTTATCTTCCGTCGTGGGAAATATTTGCCAAAAACTGGTGGCAGTATATGATAATAACCCTCATAATGTTCTTATTGGTTTTTGTGCCTTTGATAGGGGCAATGATACAAATTTTTATAATGCTTGCTCTGATAAACGCAATTCTTAAATCGTCAAAAAACGAAGTCGTGTGTTTTTCGGATTTTTTTAAATTTAAAGACGTTTTTAATAAAACGAATATTATTTTTGCTGTAGCTTTAGGCCTGTATTATTTTATTATCCAGCACGTTGTTGTTCTGTCTATTATATTTTCTTTAATAGGCGCGGTTTTAAGCGTTATATATTTTCCAATAATATGCGTTTTGGCTGATAAAAAATTTAATCTTAAAGAAACCGTATTGTATTCGTCAAAACTTACAAAAAATTTGAGATCGGAAATAGTCGTAATACTTTTGGTTAATCTTCTTGTGTGCATAGTCGGGGCGATGCTTTTATTTGTAGGTGTTTTTGCGGCAGTTCCGGTAAGTATAATAGCTACCGTAAAAGTTTACGAAGCTCTTGATAAAAAACTGAATTCACAGGCTCAGATTTAATTTTACAAAAATTTCACAAATTATCATTGAAAAACAAATTGAAATAGGCTATAAATTCTTTATGACGAACTTAAAAAAGTTTCAAGTGCTTTTGGCATACTTTATAAGTTTTATCATCCTGTCATCGTCCTACATTCCTGCAATTGAAATGTATGATATTTTTTCCGGTAATGTGGAAAAAGTTTATAAAACGGCAGGCCTGAGCGAGTATTATAATCTTATAGTCATACTTCCGGTAAAAATAGTAAATAAATTTGTCGCCAATGCGGTCGGAACTAATCTGTCAGAGAAAAAATCGTCCGATTCCAAAAAAGAAAATAATAAAAAATCAAGAAATAGTAATTATGATATAGCTTTTGTCAAAGTTTCAGAAAATAAAAATGTCACATCTTTTGCAGATAACAATGTGTTCATATCTTTTTCAAAAGATTATGAATTGAAAAAGATTTACTGCGATTTTTTCCGTTTAGCGTTTTTTTCTTTTATTGTAATAATGTTTCTTTGGACAAGAACTCTTGCCAGAGGAGACACTGAAATATATAATAAAAATATAAACATGCAAAAATTCCGTCTTGGTTGAAAAAAACAAGACGGAATTTTTATTTTGGAGAGGAATTATGGAAAAAGCACTAAAACTAATTTTTAAAGCTGTAAATCCGGTAAAAAGCATAGCCGTTTTAACGGCGGTAAGTTTAATAGTGAGCGTTGTGTTTGGAAGCGGAGCGGCATACGGCGGTATGATGCCTGCGGCGATGCCGATAGTAACCGGGTCGTCGTTAAGCGGGATGAGCA
>CAYTCB010000038.1:0-11497 GCA_964436195.1 uncultured Elusimicrobiaceae bacterium | reverse complement strand
CGGGTTTTTTTATTTTGAACGGATTTTAAAATATTATTTTTTATTGAAAATGCTGGCAAAAATAGAGTAAAATGTTATACAATGAGGCAAGATGATAAAAGTTGAGAATCTTTATAAAGCTTTCGGCGCCAAACAAGTTTTAAGCGGTATTGATTTTGAAGTAAAAGACGGTGAAACACTTGTTATTATAGGCGGTTCCGGAACAGGAAAAAGCATACTGCTCAAAAATATAGTCGGGCTTATAAAACCCGATAAAGGCAGTATTTTTATAGATAATACGGATATTACGAAAACTGATAAGTTCGGACTTTACGACATACAAAAGAAAATGGGCTATCTTTTTCAGGAGGCTGCTTTATTTGATTCTTTGACGATAGAAGAAAATGTGGCTTTCGGTCTTAAAAATCTGACGAATCTTTCGCCGGCTGAGATAAAAGAAAGAGTTAAATTATGCCTTGGGATGGTAGGGCTTAAAGATATAGAACATTTAAAACCGTCCGCCATAAGCGGAGGCATGAAAAAAAGAGTCGGCCTTGCAAGAGCGATAGCGTATCAGCCTAAATATGTTTTTTACGATGAGCCGACGACAGGTCTTGATCCGATAATGTCGGATGTTATAGGGTCCTTGATACTGCATTTGAAAAAAGAATTGAAAATAACTTCTGTCGTCGTAACGCACGATATGAAATCGGCTTATAAGATAGCCGACAGAATATTAATGCTTTATCACGGTAAAATTATTTTTAACGGAACGGCTGAAGAAGTGAAGAACACAAAAAACGAATATGTAAAACAGTTTGTCGAAGGGCTTATGCAGGGGCCGATCCCTGTAGAAATGTCTTTTGATTTCGAGGAGAAATAATCTGTGACTAACGAATCAAAATTAGGGCTGTTTGTGACGCTTGGGCTGATTGCGGTCGCGGTAACGATCATTCTTCTTGGTAATTTTGATTTTAAATCAAAATATACCGTTAATGCTTATTTTGACAACGCGTCGGGGCTTCCTAAAAAATCAAAAGTTAAAATAGCCGGAGTTGATGTAGGCAATATAAAAAAAATAGTCCTTGAAAACGGAAAAGCAAAAATAGTTTTAAATATTTCTTCGGATGTTAAATTGTATTCTGACGCTACGGCAAGAATAGTCGCAATGGGAATTATAGGAACAAAATATATTGAAGTCGTTCCGGGTAATCCGTCAAATCCGCTTTTGACAGACGGCGGAAACATAAATACGGCAGAATCGCGTTCGGTTGAAGACATGATAGCAAGCGTTGTCGACAAAGTGAATAAAGTTTTAGGCGACGTATCTTCCGGAATTAATCAGGATTTCTTTAAAAATCTTTCAGATACGGTAAAGAATCTGAAAAAAGTAAGTAAGACAATAGCGGATAAAGAAAAAGAGATAAGCCAGATTATAACTAATTTTAATAAATTCTCCGGAGATCTTGCCGAAGTTACAAACCAGAATAAACAGGATATAAGAGATATAGTTCTTGAAATTAAAAAAGTTTCAAAACAGCTTGATGAATTTATGACAAAGATCAACAGCGGAAAAGGCACTATAGGAACTCTTGTAAATGACGAAGATATGGCCAAAGAACTCAAAGAAACTGTTACAAGCATCAAAACGACCGTAGATCAGTTCCAGTCGACATTCGGCAAAGTAAACCGTCTTGAAATCGACTGGGAATATATGGGAAGATCAGATACAAGAGCCGATAAATTTTACAGTGATTTCGGAATCAGATTCAGGCCGAATCCTTCTAAATTTTATTATCTTGGCGTGTCCAATATAGCAAATTCCAAAAATGTGGAACCGGAAGAAAAAGACAATATAAACAAAATTGACGCTCTTATAGGATTCAGGTCCAAATATTTTGAAGTTTACGGAGGAGCGATAAGATCAACAGGCGGACTCGGAGTCGGATACAGTCCGTTAAATCCTATAGCAGGTACTTTCAGAAGGCTTTATTTCAACCTTGACGTTTTTGAAATGGGTCGCCTGGTGACAAATAAAGAAAATAAAATAAATGTAACGGCCGGAGCAAGACTCGGCATATTTAAATGGCTTTATGCCGGAGTTCAGGCCGAGAATATAACGCAGGCCGTATCGTGGACGCCGTACGTAAAAGTAAAAATAACAGATCAGGATATAGCTTCGTTATTCGGCGTTGCCTCGATAGCCGCTACGACGAGTTCAAAATAATGAAAACGTCAAAAATAAAAACAGTTTTTATGTGCCAGAACTGCGGATATGAGTCGGCAAAGTGGCTCGGCAAATGTCCGGGCTGCGGCAAATGGAATACTTTTGTAGAAGAAAAACAGGCAAAAGGCTCTTCAGGACAGACTGCGGCAAGGCAGCTGACCGGATTTTCGTCCGGCACTTTTGCTTTAAACGATGTTGCCGTTAAAAGTTTTGTAAGAATAAAAACAGGAATAAAAGAATTTGACAATATGCTCGGCGGCGGAATAGTTCCCGGCTCGCTTACTCTTTTGGGAGGAGCCCCGGGAATAGGTAAATCGACTTTGATGCTGCAGGTATCGGGAGCTTTGGCCCAAAGCGGAAAAGTATTATATGTTTCCGGCGAAGAATCTTTGTCGCAGGTCAAATCAAGAGCCGAAAGATTAAAAATAAAAAAAGAAAATATTTTTTTGGCTTCGGAAACAAATCTTGAAAATATTTTGGATTCGATAGAAAAAACGGAACCTTCTTTTTTGGTTATAGATTCAATACAGACGACGTATCATCCCGATCTTTCGGGAGCGCCTGGTTCAGTCGGACAGGTAAGAGAATGCGCCGCCGAACTTTTGAGAGTGGCAAAATCAAAACATATTACGGTTTTTCTGCTCGGTCATGTTACTAAAGACGGTGATCTTGCGGGCCCGAGAATTTTAGAGCATATAGTTGATACGGTTTTATATTTTGAAAACGAAAAGCAGCAGATTTACAGAATTCTCAGAGCTTATAAAAACAGATTCGGGCCGACAAGCGAAATCGGCATTTTTGAAATGAAAGCCGAAGGCCTTGAAGAAGTAAAAAACCCTTCGTTTATTTTTATCGGCGAAAGATCGTCAAATGTTGCCGGCAACATAATAACCGCTTCTGTTGAGGGAACGCGGCCAATTCTTCTTGAAATACAGTCTCTTGTTTCAAGAACGAATTTCGGACTGCCCAGAAGAATGGTTTCCGGTTATGATTTGAACAGAGTCATAATCATAATAGCCGTTCTTGAAAAAAGAATGGGGCTTGCACTTGAAAACCAGGATGTTTTTATAAATTTTGCAGGCGGCATAAAAGTAAAAGAAACGGCGTCGGATCTTGCCGTAGCCTGCGCAATTGCTTCGGCAAACGCCAATTTTGTATGTCCGCCCAAAACCGTTGTGTTCGGAGAAGTAGGCCTTTCGGGAGAAGTAAGGGCTGTGGGGCAGATAAACGAAAGATTGTCAGAAGCTGAAAAACTCGGATTTACAAGAGCAGTAATTCCCGAAGGCAATTTAAAAAATATGCAGTATAAAGGCAAAATTGAAATAACGGCGGCAGGCAGCGTGCAGAAAGCGCTTGCAGATATTAAAAAACTTAGTTTTGAATACAAAAACGGCTAGTTAAACAAACCGGGATATAACAGGAAAAACAACGGTGTTATCCGTATTCGCAGATGTTTAAGAAAAGCTTTTAAAGGAGTCAACATAATGATCAGATTTTCAACGGCAGGAGAGTCGCACGGGCAGGGAATCCTTGCGGTTTTGGAAGGAATTCCGGCGGGATTAAACATAAATACAGAGGATATAGACGTTGATCTTGCCAGACGCCAGAAAGGATACGGAAGAGGCCAGAGAATGAAAATAGAAACCGATCACGTAACGATCGTTTCAGGTGTAAGACATGCAAGATCTCTCGGCTCGCCCATAACGCTTTATATCGGCAACAGAGATTGGGATAACTGGAAATCCGTAATGTCTCCGATTTCCGTTGATCTTGACGGCAAATATCTTCTTAAACCAAGGCCCGGTCATGCCGATTTAGCCGGTCTTACAAAATACGGAGTTTCTGATTTCAGAGATATTCTTGAAAGAGCTTCCGCAAGAGAAACAGCGGCAAGAGTAGCTGCCGGCGCTGTATGCAGAGAGCTTTTAAAAGAGTTCGGCATAAATATTTATTCTTATGTGGAACAGATAGGAACTGTTACCGCAAAAGTTTCATCAATACCTAAAGAAAAACTTCAGCATGAAGCGGAAATGTCTTTTGTAAGATGTCCCGATAAAATTGCTTCAAAAAAGATGATACAGATAATAAGAAAAGCGATGGCTAAAGGTGATACTCTCGGCGGAAAAGTTAAAATCATAGTAGAAAATGCGCCGATTGGTCTGGGCAGCCATACTCAGTGGGATATGAAACTTGACGGAAGAATAGCGCAGAGCCTCATATCAATTCAGGCGGTTAAAGCCGTTGAATTCGGGTTAGGCACAAAATTTGCCGGCATTTTGGGATCCGATGCACACGATGAAATTTTTTATTCGCAAAAAAAATCTTTTTACAGAAAAACAAACAACGCCGGCGGAACCGAAGGCGGCATAACAAACGGCGAAAATATAGAAATTACATGCACCATGAAACCTATACCGTCGCTTGTAAAACCTTTAAGATCAGTTAACTTGTCTTCAAAGGCGATTGAAAAAGCGGAAGCCGTCAGAAGCGACGCATGCGCAGTTCCGGCCTGCGGCGTAGTTGCCGAAGCCGCAGTTGCAGTTGAGATTGCAAAAGCTATGAAAGAAAAATTCGGCGGCGACTGTATGGAAGACATGAAAAGGAATTTTTATTCTTATTTGGACAGAATACAAAAAATATAAATACGGAGAAAAAATGAAAGCTTTAATCGAAACGTCAATGGGAGACATTGAAATTGAATTGTTTGAGGACAAAGCGCCGGTAACGGTCGCAAATTTTGTAGGACTTGCAAACGGAACAAAGGAATTTATTGATTTAAAAACAGGCAAAAAAGCAAAAAAAAGATTTTATGACGGACTTACTTTTCACAGAGTAATACCTGATTTTATGATACAGGGCGGATGCCCGTTGGGAACCGGAACAGGCGGTCCCGGATATAAGTTTGAAGACGAAACGTCAAACGGTTTAAAATTCACAAAACCCGGGCTTCTTGCAATGGCAAACGCCGGGCCCAATACCAACGGCTCCCAGTTTTTTATAACTGAAGTTTCTACGCCTTGGCTGAACGGCAATCATACTATTTTCGGACAGGTTGCCGGCGCAAAAGATCTTGAAGTTGTAAAGAAAATAGCAAGAACCGAATGCGATATGAGAGATAATCCGATGGATCCTGTTATAATAAAAAAAATAACAATAGAAGAATAGCTGTACGGCGGGAGGCAAAATGAAAAAAGCGGTTTTTGTGACTGCTCCGCACATGTTCAGAGACGAAGAATATATCGAACCCAAGGCAATTCTTGAAGATGCCGGCATTGAGGTAAAAACTGCAAGCACCGTAGTCGGTGAAATTTACGGCAAGATAAAAATAAAAGCCCAGAGCGATATGCTTGCAAGCGAAATAAATCCAGATGATTTTGACGCGATAGTTTTTATAGGCGGGCCCGGTTCGTCGGTTTTTTTTAAGGATGAAGATATCCATAAAACAGCAAAAAAGTTTTATGATTCGGGCAAAATAGTAAGCGCAATCTGCATAGCCCCGACAATTTTGGCAAACGCCGGAATTTTAAAAGGCAGGAACGCAACTGTTTTCCCTGACGGAGAAGACGCTCTTATAAAAGGCGGGGCTAAATATACGGCAAAAGACGTGGAAATTGACGGCAGGATAATAACGGCAGACGGTCCTAAAAGCGCAAAAAAATTCGGACAGGCGCTTGTTGATATGATTAACAGGTAAAAAACGGTTTATTTTAAGCGCGGATATCTTTTTTAAGATCTCCGCGCTTTTTTATTATCGTTAAGATTTTTCAAAAATTTCACAAATAATTCAAAAGTTTTTCAATAAAAGAAAGTAAAATATGTACAGAGAGAATAAAGGAGAGAAAAAATGGGATTTAAGTCGGGGGACGATATGGCAAAAGAGAGAAGAAGATATCCCAGAAAAGAAATTTCTTACTCCGCAAACGTAATGACGGTGGAGTCGCAGTATGTTTTGGGAGAATGTTTTTTAACCAATGTAAGCGAGAACGGATTTGCTCTTGAAACGGACTGTCTTCTCGATATAGGCGATAAAATATTTATACAGATAAATCTGTTAAACGATAAGGTTTTTCTTGTAGGGGAAGTAATAAGAGTTGATAAGGGTTTTTTTGAACCGCTTTACGGCATCAGAATTTGTGAAGACGAATGCGTAAATCTTAATTTTTTCAGAACGTATATAAAATATCAGCTTAACTGAACCCTGTGTTAACGGTACGCGTAAAACACGGCAGCTGCTTCTTTTGCGGCCGTGTTTTTTAATGGTTTAAAAAAATATAATTTTGTTGCAAATAACGGATTAAAAATGATATTATTAGCAGCTGTAAAGTGTACTTATAATTTACCGGCATTTAACGGTTTTTTAACAGACTGCCGCTGTATTCGGCCGGAAGGAGAAACGCTTAATGTTTGAAGGATATGAATCCGACGAAAGAAGAAGATATCCGAGGAAACAGGTTTCACATTCCACAAATATTATGTCGGCCGAAACCAAAAATGTGCTCGGCGAATGTTTCCTGACAAATGTAAGCGGAAGCGGAGTTGCGATAGAGAGCGACTGCCGTTTTTCGATAGGCCAGAAAGTTTTAATAAAAATCAATATATTAAGCGACGTTATAGTTTTGGCGGGAGAAATAGTAAGAACCGATAAAGGTTTTTTCGATCCTTTATACGGCATCAGAATATCGGAGCAGGAAAGCGTTAACCTTGATGTTTTCAGGTCGTACGTTTCCCACCAGTTAAATTAAGGAGCATAACTTTGCGTATTATCGACGGCAAACAAATATCCGGCACAATAAGACAGGAACTTAAACTTAAAGTTGAAGAAATGATCAAACTTAGAGGATTTGTTCCCGGGCTGGCTACTATACTCGTCGGAGAAGATCCGGCAAGCAAAGTTTATATAGGTTCAAAAATAAAAGCGTGCGCCGAAATAGGAATAAAATCTTTTCATCACGGGCTTGCAGAAAACGCTTCGCAGGAAGAAATAATATCCCTTATAAAAAAATTAAACGAAGATAAAAATGTAAACGGAATTCTTTTGCAGCTTCCTCTGCCGAAAGGGCAAAATCCCGACAGATGCATAGAGGCCATTCTGCCACAAAAAGATGTTGACGGGCTGCATCCGTATAACGCCGGAATGCTTACTCTTGTAAAATCATGGCAGGAAATAATAGAACAGAAACTTCTTGTTTCATGTACTCCGATGGGAGTAATCTATCTTTTAAAATATTCAAATATCGATATAAAAGGGAAAGATGCCGTTGTTATAGGAAGATCTAATCTTGTCGGAAAACCCGTTTCGATGCTTATGCTTGCAAATAACGCTACTGTTACGATGGCTCATTCAGGAACAAAAAATCTTAAAGAAATAACAAAAAAAGCAGACATAGTTATATGCGCCATAGGCAAAGCAAAAATGATAGATAAAACATTCATCAAAGAAGGCGCGACGGTAATAGACGTGGGCATTAACAGAGTTGACGGAAAATTATGCGGAGACGTTGATTTTGAATCGTTAAAAGACATGAATGTCGACATAACTCCGGTTCCCGGCGGAGTGGGTCCTATGACTATCACGATGCTTCTTCACAATACGGTTCTCGCCGCGCAAAGACAATGAAAGAAATTGTTTTAAATCCCGTAAAACCTTCGGAAAAGATTTTTAAGCTTCTTGAAAAAAAGAATCTTATAAAAAGAATTATGCCTACAAAAAAAGCCCTTGAAACAAAAACCAGAACGGGGGCTGTTGATATTTTCTATACTTCAAGAAATATTTACGGCGCACACAGGCTGATGTGCATAGGCAAAAGAACAAAATTTATCAGGTTCTGCTGTCATAAAGATAATGAAGATTTCCTGTTTTTAAATCCGCAAAATACCGATTATGCAAGATTATATCTTGTTTTTGCATTGGATAAAATATATACTTTTTCCGCAAAACTTAAAAAAGAAATTCTTACAAATAAGGATTTTATTGCCGTTGAAGTCAGTTACAACGACCCGAATTTCAGTTTTTTTACTTTGATAAAAGATACGGTTCACTGCGAAGTGATATCGTCTGAAAATAAGCAGCATCCCGTTTTTTTTGTAACGGAACCGTCGAAATTAAAAAATAACAAACTTGATCATAAAAATATAAAATTCAGCATATTCGGAGATAAATAATGGAATTATCCGTAGTGGTAAATATTTTAGTTCCGGTAATAACAGGTCTTTTGTATTTCGGCATGGCTGTTGAAGTTGAAAGAGTCAGCAAAATAAGAAAAATAATGTTCGGCGAAATAGGATACCAAAAACTTTTTACCGCTTTTATTTTGTTCGGAATATATTTTATAACAAGACCCCTGCAGAATATTATGGGCCCTCATCCGTGGCCTATGATTATAAATTCGGCAAGACAGTTTTTTATGATGGCGGTAATAGCTCCTTCTATTTTTGTCGGAATACTTCACTGGGTTCCGGGAGAAGGAGGCGCTCCGAAATCGTCGGTTGTAGCCGCTTATACGATAGGAATTTGTATGGGAATAATTTTTGTTTTGACTAATTCAATGGCGATAGACGGTTCAAAAATTATAGGAACTATGGGAGACTGGCTGACTCTTTATGACGCAAAATGGTTTTCGCAGGGAACAAGGCAGATTCAGCTTGTTTTGATACATCTGATAGCTCAGCTTATATCGCCGGTAGGGCTTATAATACTGGCAAGCGCTTTCGTAAGACACAGAAGACATAATTATATGCTCGGCGACGTCTATACGAATATGAAGACAAAATGGAGATATATGGAGGCCGGTCTTATAGTACTGGCGCTTTCAATCATAATAGCGGGATTTACGGCTCTTTTCGGAAGATATTTTACGTATCTGTGGGTTATATATTTTATAGGATCTATAATATCGGGATTGTTTGTTCTTTACAGCATAAAACTTGCTCCAAGAGACAAACCTGCCGATTTGAAAAATGTATAAAACGGTTATACTTCTTACCATATCAAATATTTTCATGACTTTTGCCTGGTACGGCCATCTTAAATTTAAAGATAAAGCTTTATGGATAGTAATACTTGTAAGCTGGCTTATAGCTTTTGTTGAATATTGCTTTCAGGTTCCCGCCAACAGAATAGGCCATTCCTACTGTTCTGCCGCCCAGCTCAAAGGCCTGCAGGAAATAATAACGCTTACAGTATTTTCATTTTTCAGCATTTTATACCTCAAAGAAAATCTTCACTGGAACCACTATGTCGGTTTTGTGTTTCTTGTTATAGCGGCTCTTTTTATTTTTAAAAAATAAAATTAAAGCGGACTTATTTCAAACCCGAGCATTTCGATAAGTTTTTTGTCTTCTTCAAAAGATATCCCGGAAGTTGTCAGCATATCACCTGAAATAGCGGCGTTTGCGCCGGCCATAATCATTCTTTTGCCTTTGTCTTTAAATAATCCTCTGCCTCCGGCAAGACGCAATGCCGCATCAGGCAGAATAAAACGCGCTATTGCGATTGTGCGGCATACTTCATCTTCGCCGAGAATCTCATTTTTTTCAAAAGGGGTTCCTTTAACGGGATTTAATATATTTAAAGGTATGGACTTTATATTCATTTGTTTTAAATCAAAAAATGCGTCTATTCTGTCTTTGAAAGTTTCTCCCATCCCCATTATTATTCCGCTGCATACTTCAAGACCGGCCTTTTTTGCATTTTCTATTGTTTTAATCTTGTTGTCATATTCGTGTGTCGTGCATATTTTCGGGAAATAAGACCTTGATGTTTCTATATTGCAGTGATAACGCGAAACACCGGCCTCTTTTAAATTCAGAAACTGCTTTTCAGCCAGAAATCCGTGCGACGCACATAAATAGACATTGCATGTCTTGGAAAGTTTTTTGTAAACGGCGCATAACTCTGCCGTTTCTTTATCTGACAAGGCCCTTCCGGAAGTTACGATCGAAAATCTTAAAATTCCTCCGGCGCCGTTTCTTGAGGCATCTTCTATTATTTTATCGCCTGAAACAAGAGAATATTCGGAAATATCGGTTTGATAATATGACGATTGCGCGCAGAATTTGCAATTTTCCGAACATCTTCCGCTTTTAGCGTTTATTATGCTGCATAAATCAAAAGAGTTTTTGCAAAATTTATTTCTTATTTCTTCGGCCGCTTTGCATAAACCCGTCAGATCGGCGTTAATAATTTCCAAAGCTTCTTTTTTATTTATTTTATAACCGTTTAAAATATTATCTTTCAAAATTTGCACATTCATGGTTTTTGTAAAATAACAAATCGAAAAAAGATTGTCAACCAAATAATTAAAATAAGTTGACAATGCTCTTTTTAATTTGTAATCTGAACCGGCTGGTTTTTTATGCGCTGTTGCGGAGGAAATGATGGAGTGGATTTTTATAGGCTGTACCGTAATTTTGTGGGGCATATCGCCTGTTTTTGATAAGATGGCTTTAAAAGCCATAGATCCCGTTCTTGCAGTTGCGATAAGAATGATGACGTCGGGAACTTTAATGTTTGCCTTTGCAGTTATTTTCAAAAAGACGGAAGTTATAAAAAAACTGCCTTTAAAATCGGTTCTGATTTTTATGGCTGCATCAAGTTTCAGCCTTTTGGGGTTTGTTTTTTATTTTAAAGCTTTATCTGCCGGGTTTGCTTCGAAGGTCGTTCCCGCGGCTGCAGCGTATCCGCTGTTTACTTCAATAATTGCTTTTTTATTTATGAGGGAATCATTCAGCATAAAAAAACTTGTAGCGATAATATTTATAGTGGCAGGAGTTGCTCTTATAAAATAAACGGAGATAAAAAATGGAATGGATATATATAGGACTTACTATATTTTTTTGGGGGCTTGCTCCTGTCTTTGATAAAATAGCTCTCAAGACGGTGGACTCTTCTGTAGGTTTGGCTGTCAGAATGATGTGGTCGGGGGTTGCCATGGCAGTATTCGTTTTGGCGGCCGGTAAAACAGAAACGGTCATAAATTTCCCTTTCAAAAATATATCTTTTCTTTTTGTTTCTGCATCCGTAAGCCTTTTGGGGTATATGTTTTATTTCAAAGCTCTTTCAAAGGCAAACGCTTCAAAAGTGGTGCCTGCTGTGGCAACATTTCCTCTTATAACTGCCGTTATAGCTTTTTGTATTATGGGAGAACCTTTTTCCGTCCAAAAACTGTCCGCCGTTATTTTAATAGTTTCGGGAATATTTTTATTACATTAAGTCGAAATTTTGTATAATGTTGCGGTGGATAACGAACAGAAACACAAAATATTTTTGGAAAAAGTTATTTCTTTGGCAGT
>CAYTCB010000037.1:0-11694 GCA_964436195.1 uncultured Elusimicrobiaceae bacterium | reverse complement strand
CTACTAAAGCCAGCAAAAATTCATTCCATATCGAAAGACAGTTTAAAATAACAAGAGTCGCTATTGCAGGTTTTGCCAAAGGCAAAGCTATTCTCCAGTAAATGCCGAATCTTGAACAGCCGTCTATCAAAGCAGCTTCTTCTATTTCTTTCGGCAGTTCCTCAAAAAAGGAACGCAGCAAGAATAAACCAAAAGCTAATCCGCCGCTTATATAACAAAGGAGCAATCCTGTTCTGGTATCAAGCAAATAAAGTTTTTTTAACAAAAGATATAACGGAACGAAAACACCCGGTATAGGTATAAGCAAAGTGGATATAAGAAGATAAAAAAATACATTTTTGCCCCAGAATTCTAGTCTTGCAAAACCATAAGCCGCAAGTGAAGTGACAAAAACTATACACGATACACCTACTACCGTATATATTACGCTGTTAAGAAAATACATTCCGAATTCTGCTTTAACAAAAGCCTGAACATAATTGTGCCACTGCCATGTTTCAGGAAAGAGTGACATTTTCGTAAATATTTCTTCCTGTGTTTTAAGAGATGACGACAACATCCAAAAAACAGGAAATATACAAGTCAAAGCGACAAGTATAAGTATTATATGCGTAATTGAATCCATCAATGTTTTTTTAGTTTTAAATAAGTTCATTTTAGTTTACCTGTTAAATTTTTTGCTGACATATAACTGCCCGAAAGAGACAATGAGCAAAACCATACCGAAAATTATAGCCATCGCCGTAGAGTAACCGAATTCTCCGTTACTCATATATTCATATATTTTAGTTATAGGAACATGCGTATATCCTGCAGGACCGCCCCTTGTCATAGAATAAATCAAATCAAAAATCTGCATGGAACCGAGTATTGTTAAAATCGTAACTATCGTAAAAACAGGTATCATACACGGAACAGTTATGTGCTTAAACTGCTGCCATTTATCTGCGCCGTCTACTTCGGCAGCCTCATACAATTCGTTAGGTATTGTCTGAAGACCGGCCAAAAGAATAATAAATCCGTATCCGAATCCTTTCCACATATGAACAACCGCAACTGATGACAGGGCAGTTTTTATTTCAGAAAGCCATGCAAAATCTTTAAAATCCGTAAAGCCCAATGAAATTAACCAGTGGTTTAAAATACCAAAATTTCCGTCATAAACAAACTTCCATATCAATCCGACTACGATACCCGATAAAACGGGCGGAAGAAAAAATATTACTCTGTATATGTTTTCACCCTTTATCTGTCTGTTTACAAGAAGAGCCAGCAACAGCGCAAGCCCGTTTTGGAGAGTAAGAGCAAGAATTGTAACATAACCGGCATTCAACATAGACTTCCAAAAAGCAGGGTTATTAAACAATATGTCCTTATACTGCGCAAATCCGACAAAAACCATATCTTTGTCTATTCCGTTCCACTGATAAAAGCTCAGCTGGAAAGTTCTCAGTAAAGGATAAAAATTAAAAACCAGAAACAAAATTAATGCAGGCAGAATGAACATTAAATTGACTGTTTTTTCTTTTGGTGTTACGTTCATTTTTTTGCCTTTTCCTGTCTTATTTTTTCAGCCTGTACTTCATCAGCGGCAATTTTAGGAGTTTTTTCTCCTATCATTACGGACTGTAAATTTATATTGATGTAATTTGTTACCTGCCATGCTTCAAGCTTAGGAAGATTTTCAAACGTATTGGCTATGCTTTCCGAAAAAACTTTTAATACTTCGGGCAAGTCCTGCGCGCTTTCTTTATTTGAAGGGATATTTAATGTTTCTTTTGCAAGGAAAGACTGCTGAGGTCTCTGGCTGAGCCACTTCAAGAATGCTATAGCTTTATCTTTTTTAGGAGACATGGCATTGACAAACATTGCCGATCCGTCTCCTCCGAATATCAACAACGGATATTTTGCATCCTCAAGAACAGGCGGAGCCATAACACCGTAATTTAAATTAGGATTCATCGATTTATAAACATTGACTCCCCACGAACCGTTAAAAGACATACCGGCTCTTCCGGTCGCAAAAGTTCTTTCGGCATCCTTATTTACCATCGTAACCATTCCGGCTGCAAACATTTTGTTTTCTTTCATTTCATTTAAAAGAGAAAATATTCTTACCCATCTTGGATCATTGTATGCTATTTTGCCGTCTATTGTATCTAAAATCCCCTGCTTTCCGAATAATGACCACTGATATGAAGAGGCAAAAGCTCCTATAAGCCATGATTCGCCGAATCCGCTTACAAAAGGCTGTATGTTTGCCGCTCTTAATTTTTTACCGGCTTCTATAAATTCCTTCCATGTTTTGGGAGGATTATTAGGATCAAGACCTGCCTGCACAAACAAATCTTTATTGTAATATATCATTAAAGAACTTACATCAAGCGGAACTCCGTAATATCCCGGTTTTACTCCCCACTCGTTTCCTTCTTCAAATTTATTTTGTTCAAGCGATTTAGTGAAGAAAACATCTTTCCATCCGGCATTCATTTCATCGGTAAGATCTTCTATAAACCCTGCTTTAATATATGATGAAAGTTCTCTTTTATCGCTAAGAGGATTAAATATTTCAGGAAGCAGCTGCCCGCTTGCTGCAGCTGTTACTTTATTTTTATAAACATCGGTAGGAGCATAAGTTTCAAAAACAACTTTTACACCGGTCTCTTTATAATACTGTTCGGCAAGTTTATCGAACGCAGCCTGTCTGTCCGTCATCCAATGCCAAACTTTTACAACATTTTTATCATCGATCTGCTGTTCCTGTTTCTGAGAACAACCGAACACCGCAACTACAAAAGCCAACAACAACACCTTCAGAAGCAACGACTTCCTCATATATCCCCCAAAAATTATTATAATGATGTTGAAGATTCTAACAAATTTATACATTTACGTCAATTTATTTATTATCAATGTTTTAATTAGTCTGCTCTGAATTTTTTTATTGTATCGTACCAACAGACACAGCACAAATCAATCGCAAAACTCAGATTGGAAAGAAAAACGAGGTATCCGAACATTTTGGCAACAAAGTATAAAACAAAGCTGCTACATTTTTTCAAAGGGTTTTTAATGATTTTTTTTATAACAAAGTGAGGTATATCAGGGAGTGCAACTAAGCGGATCTGTATATTTTAACCTGTATTTTCGTTTCAGACGAGGCGACAAAATGTAAGTGCATACTGTAAAGGGCGGAGCCCGAAGTATCCGAACATTTTGGCAACAAAGTATGAAACGAAAAGACCGAAGAAAAAATGGAGCTAAGGGGGATTGAACCCCTGACCTCTTGCATGCCATGCAAGCGCTCTCCCAGCTGAGCTATAGCCCCGTACTAAAAATATTTGTTCCGCGAGAGTATACAAATTTTATCTGACAATCGTCAATATCTCCTATTGATTTCTCATCGTTTCTTTCATATAATTTTGAATTATTGAGAATACAAGAGAGGTATTTCTGTGTCAAAATTTGCAATTGTAAAATACGGTGATCCTGTTTTAAGAAACAAAACCAAACCCGTTGAAAAAATCACAAAAGAGATTAAACAACTTGTAGAAGACATGCTTGAAACCATGTATGCCTCTTCCGGAGCCGGACTTGCCGCTCCTCAAATCGGAATCCCTCTAAAAATATGCGTAATAGACATATTCCCAAACGGCAAAAAGAGTCCTATTGTTTTGATCAATCCTGTAATTGTTTCTGGTGAAAACAAAATAGATACGGAAGAAGGATGTCTTTCATTTCCAGGCATCTATGAAAATATTCCAAGATTTGAAAAAGTTACTGTTGAATATTTAGGGCTGAACGAAAAAATCAAGCAGCTTGAAGCTCATGGTTTTCTGGCAAAAGCAGTCCAGCATGAAACAGACCACTTAAACGGGAAATTATTTATAGATTATCTCCAGCCGTGGAAAAGAAAACTTGTTGAGAAAGAAATAAAAAGAAGAAAAAAAGGCGGTAATTGGTGAACATAATATTTTTCGGCACCGCCGGCATTTCAAAATCATTTATTGAGAACATAGATAAAAAACATAAGATATCGGCAGTTATAACTATGCCCGACAAACCTGCAGCAAGAGGGCAGCAGTTAAAAATGCCAGCCGTTAAAACGTATGCTGTCGAAAATAAAATACCGTGTATACAGGTTGAAAAATTTACTGATGAAATTCTTGAACAAATAAAAAATTATAATGCAGATATAGGCGTTATTGTTTCTTTCGGCAAAATTATCCCCGAAAGGATTTTTACGCTACCTAAACTTGGATGTTTTAACATACATTTTTCCCTCTTGCCTCAATACAGGGGCGCATCTCCGGTCCAGCAGGCTTTAATAGACGGTCAGACAAAAACCGGAGTAACGGCTTTTTACATAGATAAAGGCTTAGACAGCGGTAATATAATTTTACAGGATTCTCTTTGCATCGAGCCCGATGATACGTCATGCACATTATTTGATAAATTGATAAATCTCGGCATATCCGTAATGAACAGAACTCTTGATATGCTTGATAACGGACAATGTTTGGCAAAACCGCAGACTGGAACACCGACTTTTTGTTCCACGTTTAAGAAAGAAGACGGCAAAATAGACTGGTCAAAGCCGGCTGATGAAATAAGAAATTTATTCAGAGGTTTATTTTTATGGCCGGGAATATTCACAAACGTAGCCGAAGGCAAGCTTGCGGGCAAATCTTTAAAAATCATTGATTGTAAAACAGCAGAAGATAATTCAAACGCGCAGCCAGGTTCGATAATAAGTATAGATAAAACGGAAGGATTTCTTGTAAAATGCGGCAAAGATGCCCTGCTTGTGACAAAAGTTCAACCTGAAAGCAAATCAAAAATGCCGGCCTGCGATTTTCTAAACGGGGCCGGACTAACTAAAGGCAGCAAATTTAATTGAGGTAAAAAAATGAATAAATTCAGCATGAGAGTCTCTTACAGGGACACTGATCAGATGGGAACAGTTTACTATGCAAATTATCTTGTTTTTTTTGAAAGAGGAAGAAGCGAATTCATGAGAGAGCTTGGTTTTACTTACAGAAAAATGGAAGATTTGGGACTTTATTTTCCGGTTATGCATGCCGAATGCGATTATCATTCGCCTGCAAAATATGACGATCTTATAACAATAGAAACAACTATTTCAGAATTAAAAAACGCCAGCGCCGTATTTTCATATAAAATAAAATGCGAAAACAGACTGCTTGCAACCGGCAAAACAAAACATCCTCTGGTAAACAAAGCGTTCAAACCGATAAGAATCCCACCTGAATTAAAACAAATACTTGAAAAACACGTTACGCCAGATGAAAAACAATAAAGATATTTTTTTTATGAAGCAGGCTCTGATTTGCGCAAAAAAAGCTTTTATGCTTGATGAAGTTCCGATAGGAGCCGTAATTGTTAAAGACGGCAAAATTATATCAAGAGGCTTCAACAAAAGCATAACGTCAAATGATACTACAGCCCATGCCGAAATAGTTGCTTTAAGAAAAGCCTGCAAAAAACTCGGCAATTACCGCTTAAACGGATGCACTGTTTATGTAACCGTCGAACCGTGCGCAATGTGCGCTGGGGCATTGATATGGGCAAGAGTAGAAAAAATAATATTCGGAGCTTACGACTCCAAAGCAGGCGCCTGCGGCAGCGTATTCAATATAACAGACGAAAAAAAGCTAAACCATAAAATACAAGTTTCAGGTGGACTTTTGCAGGAAGAGTGTGCTACAATAATGAAAGAGTTCTTTAAAAACAGAAGATAATTCTTTAACTTTTTTTCGGGGGTGAGTTGGGTTCGACGGGAATGAAAGAGGTAAAGACAGCAAGTCCGAGTTGGCCGATGGCTCGGTAAAAATCGGCTCAAATAGAAACGACAAACAAATCGTTCCTAACGGCATGCTCAAACCTTTCATGGGTTTTGGTGCAATGCCAATAGCTGCTTAAGTCAGCTGCGTTTTACCTGTGACACCTACTGGCGGGATAAAACGACAAGAGTAGGTTAGCGTCAAAATGCTTGTGCCGTCGTATTGATGCGAAATTCTAACGGCGCTGGTTTATAAAACAGTCCTGTCCGGAGATGGTTTTATAAACGAGAAAAAATTTCCGGGCTAAACTTGTAGCGGTCTTACTGAAACATTTTCGGACGCGGGTTCAATTCCCGCCACCTCCACCTTAAAAAATGATTTTTTCCATTAAAAATTTTTATAAGACAAATTTATTTTTTTTTGCTGTTTTGTGCATTGTTATTTTTGCTTTATACGGAAAAAGCATTAATTACAAAATCACAAATCTTGATGATGATTATCTTATAGAACAAAATGTTTCTTATATATCGAATTTAAAAAATATCCCTGATTTTTTTACACAATCATGTTATTACTCAAAGGAGTTCCCTTATTACAGACCTGTTTTAAGCATATCCTTTGCGATTGAAGCGGCTCTTTTCGGATACAATACGACAGTCTCCCATTTAGCAAATATAATATATTTTATATTAAGCATTTTCTGTATTTTTCTTTTAGCCTCAAAGTTAAATTTAAACCAAACTGTTTTAAAATTTATAACTCTTATAATGGCGGTTCATCCGGTATTAATGTCATGCCCTGTATGGCTTCCGGCCCGAAATGACACTATTCTTATAATTTTCATAACCCTTTCTTTAATATATTTTCTGAAATTTGCAGAAACTTCTCTTACAAAACATCTTTTTATCTGCCTATTCATGTTCACGGCGGCTTTATTTACAAAAGAAACATCGCTTCTGTTAATTCCTGTATTTCCTCTTGCTCTTTATTGTTTCGGCTATAAATTTTCAAAAAGTCAGACTTTGCGCATATTTATTTTTTTAATACCGATTTTTGCGATATATTTTATTTTACGCGACAATGCGGTCACAACCGTAAAACTGACATCATACATAACCAATTATTCCGAATCTGCAAAAGTTATGCTGACAGGTTTTATGACTTATCTGATAAAGTTTTTTATACCTGATTATATACCGGTCATGCTTTACAAAATAAACTTTTCGTTTAAACTTTTAGCCGTAAACTTAGTTTTTATAATATTTTTGCTCTTAATGTACAGATACGGATTTGTCAGAAAAAAAATACTCTTATTTTGTTCGGTCTGGTTTGTAATAACGCTGCTGCCGACTTTTTTAATTCCGGATTATCTGCTCTTATTTCACAGATTTGTTATACCTTCGGCAGGCATTGTTATTTTTATTGCGGATTTGGGCGGCAATTTTTTAAAGAAATTTCCTTTTACGGCAAAATATTTTGCTGTATTATTTTTTATTCTGTTCCCTGTTTTCTTTTCAAGCTCATACGTATACTGCCAACGATATAAAAATCCAAAAACATTTTGGACAAACGCATATGCCGATGTCCCTCATTACCCCGAAGCTATGCACGGATTTGCCAAAGTTCTTATCGCAGAGCATAAATATGAGCAGGCTAAACAACTTCTTTACGGCGCTCTGAAATATAAATATTACAATTATCTGCCTACTTTAGCAGCTGTTTTAATAGCGGAGAAAAATTTTGATGAAGCTGAAAAATTACTTCAAAATGCTTTAGACAAAAATACCGAAAATTACCTTAAATATCAGTTTTATCTGAATCTTGGAAATATTTATATGAATAAACTTGATTTTATAAAAGCTCTTGAATTTACAAAAATATCTATGGAACTATCCCCTTATAATATAAAATCATTTAAACAGTTCGCGCAAATTTATTCCGTAAGCGGAGAATATAAAAAAGCGGCTGAAATTCTTCTTTATCTTCTCAAAAATGACAAAACAAACACAGAATATCTTTCTATTCTTGCTCTTCTCTATGATGATTTAAACGACAGTGAAAACGCCTTAAAATTTGCCGCTAAAACTCTTTCAGAGGACCCTGAAAATAAAACGGCATTGAATATTTTGAGTAAGTACAAGGATTAAACGGCAAATTTCTCGAGGACTTCTTTGACCGGCATCCCCATTTTTATGCCAAGGTTTTGAGCCTGAACGGTTAAAGCCACTATATTTGAAGTTAAAACATCTTCTATCGTTTTTACACCTGTAACAATACAAGCCGCATCACCGCGGTTCTGCGCTGTATTTATATTAAGATAACCGCACATAATATAGCCTTTATTGCCTGTAATCATAAGCAATTTGCTGTTGTCGCATAAATCTATTTCAACAGCCTTAAACAATTTGCCATTAACATTTATGTCTTTTATTATCATTTTTTACACCATCCATGATTCATCGTTAAAATTTTCGCTTGGTTTCGGAATTATTACCGAAGATTGATACGGCCATCTCTCAATTTCCATATAATCTTTATCTACGCTTACCGTAAACTCTATATTTTTTGAATTTTCCGGAAGCGCCAAAATTTCAATAGGTATTGTTATTTCTATAACCGTTCTGATTGAAACCCCGTCAAATTTAAGATTTGTTTTGACTCCGTTGTCCGTAACGAAAAATTCTTTTATATTATTGTTCATATCAAAATTCACGGTTATTTTTTTTACTGCCGGAGCAAGAAAATTGATGTTAAAATAGAGATTTTCTATATCCTTGGAATTAGAAGGAACATTTGTATGAATATTAAGATATATATTATTCAGATCAAAACCGAACATAAAACTTTTTATAACCGTTGAAACCTGATGCATTGACCCGCCGGTATAACCAACGGAATACTGTCCCGCATTTTTCCATTCAAAAAAGTTTGATATTTCTCCGTCTATTTTGGGAGAAATCATCGACTTTGGATATGTCACCACAAACTTAGAAAACGACTGCCTCAATATCTTGATTGATTTATATAAATAATCCGGCGCCCTGCGTCCCGTAAGTTCATATATGGCCATCAAATGCTGCCTGAAAAGCTTATCAAATATTTCATCGTTGCTTGAAGAATGTTCTTCTCCATACCACCAGTTCCAGTCAGAACCTTCAGCCGCGTACAGTATCTGCCAGGCTTTTTGTCCTTCTTCCGTATCTTTAAAACCCGGATTTTTTTGCGTGTAATCAACAAGATATTCTCTGGTTTTGCCAAGATAATTCCATGCAGTATTGTCTTCGCTGTGGCCTATCCATATTCCGAAATTACCGTTTATCCATGAACCTGCCCTCAAGTTACGCACAGTATCTTTAGGAGGAAATCTGTTTAAATAATCGCTTATTCTGACGGTTTCTATGTTTTCTTCCTTTGAAAGCTCAGAATAGAGTTTTGTCAAAAAATCCCATCCGTCGTTTTTATAATATTCCCAGCAGTTTTCTCCGTCAAGTATAACTGAAACTAACGGGTATTCATATGAATCTCCGACATAATTGCCTATATTTTTAATTTTGTCGATAAAATCCCTTACGGCATCATCCGGATTCCATTTTGAATAAACAAAACCTATTGAATCCGATAAACCGTGGTCTCTGAATATCATATTGACCGAACTGCCGTTTATGTTTACATTGTAAGGTCTGAATAAATACTGTCTGTTTTGAAAAGCCGGTTCATAACTCCCGAATAATACCGCTTCATCGGTAGCAAGCCATCTGATGCCGTTATTTGCAGCTATATTGATTACCTCGTTTGACACAGAACCCTCGGACGGCCACATTCCTGACGGCCTTTTCCCGAAAATATTCTCATAATATGTTACGGCATTATTAACATGCCATTGTGCGTCTTCTCTGTGAGTAAATCTCTTTTCAGGCAAAACTATGTTCGGAGCAGATTCAAGAGCGCTGTTTGTATCGCATAAAAGAGGAAGTATAGGATGATAGAAAGGAGTAATTGAAACATCAATCTGTCCTCTGTCCTGCAGCTCTTTGTGCTTTGAAACTATCATTCCGCATATTTCAAGCTGTTTTTGTATAAGTTTTTGTTTTTCTTCCTCGGTAAAATCCCTTCCCTTTATATAAAGTTCATTTATAAATTCGTCTTTTTTTCTCCAATAAGGGTCAAACCATGCGAGGTTAAACCATACCTGAAGATCTCTCATATCATTATCTTTAAAATAATTAAGTATTCTTTTTATATCGGACTGGTTTGTCTGCTTGCCTCTTTTTTCAAGAAGCTGGTGATATCTGTTATTGGCAAAAACCATTGTTTCCCAGTTTGCCATAAAAAAATTCATCAGTATAAAAATTTTATCGTCTTCAGAAAGTTCAAGGGCAGGTTTTAGCGTTAAATCAAGAAATTTATCCTTTGCGGTTCCTTTTGCATATTCCTCAAGCTGCACTAAAAGAGAAGGAACAAGATTAATATTTGACTTAATTTTAGGATAGTCGTCCAGTATGGCCGCCATATCATAATAATCTTTGGTGGCGTGAAGCCTTACCCAAGGCAGTTCAAAAACATTATTCAGAGGATTTTTATATATGGGCTGATGCTGATGCCATAAAAATGCCAGATATACTTTTTTCATTCGCTAAATCCCGACGGTTATTTTACTTTGCTTTTTGCTCTTTCAGCATAATCCGTATTAGGATAGCTGTCGATTATTTTTTTGTATAAATTTAACGATTCGGTCTCATTTCCGGCAAGTTCATATAACCTTGCAAGATTTTCGGTAATGCTTAAAACAAGATAATTATCAGGATATTTTGATAAAAAATCCTTTGATGTTTCTATGGCTTTTTCAAGCTGTCCCGTATTATCGTAAACAAGTATTAAAGTCGGGTATGCCAAAGGTTTTAATGTTTCGGGTTTGGCATTTTTTATGTAATTTTTAAGCATCTGCTCGGCGTCATCATATTTTTTCTGCGAAATAAAAAAATTCGATTTCATAAGCATAGCGCGGTAAGCCGAAGGAGTGCGCGAATATTTTGTTATAACTTCATCTATCAGTTTGAGCCCGTTCTGCGCGTCTCCGGCAGCGACATAATTAACAGCAACCGCAAGTTTTGCTGAAGCCGTATCTCTTGTAAGCTGAAGTCTGTAATAAACAAACAGCGTAAATACAGTTATTCCTATTACAAAACCGGCAACCGTTAAAAAAGTGGTTTTATTTTCTTTGATCAGATTTACTATCTTTACTATTTTATCTTCCTTTTTTCTCATTTTTGTCCTCTTATTCTGTCGATTATATTTTGTGAATTTTTTTGCATTATTTCAAAATATTTCAAATCGATTGCACTGTCACAAAGCGTTTTTTCTATTTTTGAACTATCCATCAAATCTTCCGGAGAGTGTGAATCTGTATTTAAAACAAGCTTTGCTCCGTATTCAAGCGCTAAAGCCGCAACTTCTCTGTTAGTGGCATTATGTCCTTTTCTTGTTGTAATTTCAAGGCATACTCCGTTATCCCTTGCAATTATTACATCTTCTTTTGTTATATGTCCAGGATGGGCAAGTATATCTATACCTGCCTGCAGGGCATAGTGATTAGTTTCAGGAGGAACTGTTTCGGCAACCGTCTCGCCGTGCACAACGATTATTTCCGCCCCCAAATTTCTGCATTTTAAAACAATATCTCCGATTAGTTTAGGAGGAACATAAGTTATCTCAGCTCCGGCAATAACCTCTATGTCATAATTATTGCGAAGTATCTTTGCAACATTCAGTATTTTAGGTATATTGAACTCAAAATTCGAATAATCGACATGATCAGTTAAAGCTATTGCTTTATAGCCTTTAAATTTTGCTCTGTAAACAAGCTCGCTCGGCAACAAAACGCCGTCCGAAA
>CAYTCB010000036.1:4935-11743 GCA_964436195.1 uncultured Elusimicrobiaceae bacterium | reverse complement strand
TATTGTTTATCAGGCAGTCGGCAAGTTTTTGTCTGGCGCTGCTGTAAATGGCCTGTGTCGTCGTTCTTGAAACTTCCATTCTTAATGAACATTGTTCCTGGGTCAGTCCTTCCAAATCAATAAGGCGGATTGTTTCGTATTCGTCAACCGTCATTTCTATAATGGCTGCTGAATTTTGCGGGCCGAACGATGAATTGGCGGGCATATTGCATACTCTTCTGCATTTAAGAGGTCGTACCATTGAAATCTCCTGTTATTGACATATGTCAGTAACAGAATAATACAACTATTTCCGGCATATGTCAATAACACGTTGAAAATAATATGTACTATTTTAGATTTCTGGATTTGAAATTGAGCTAAATATCTTCGAAGAAAGCTTTAGGTTTGGCGTTTATTTCAGATTCTTTGTTTTTTGTTTGTTTTAAGCGGTTTATTGAATAATTTAAATTTAACTGCGGATAAAAATCTGTCATTTCGGCACAGTTCCACCACAAGTCGGATAATTTCCCTTTTTCGATCCATGGTTTAGGATACACATAGTGAAGAATCACGATTTTTTGCAGATCTTCTTCGGTTATTGCAGATTTAATTTTTGTTTTATCAACAACGGCCCTGTTATATATTGTGGGAAGCAGTCCTATTTTGCCTAAACATGTGCTGTTTATAACGTCCTGATCTACGCAGCGGACTTCTTTTTTGGCAAGTTCTATCCATTTCTCAGATAAATTATCTTGTCTTATTTTTTTTAGATTCATAATCATCATTCCGGTATTTATGCATTGTCTTTTTTCAAGATGAAGCCAATAATTGCCGTATTTTTGTTCCCAAAGAACGTCATCGTTTAAAAAGTCAAGGCAGCCCAAAACATAATTATCATTGAAATCAATATTATTCATTTCAATTAAGTCTCTTAAAATAACGGTATCGGAATCAATATAAATCACTTTATCGGCGTTTGGAATCAGATCGGGCAGCATAAGCCTGTAATATACTGCTTTTGACCATTCGTCTCTTCCCGGCGGAATATGGGCATTGTCATAGCTGCCGTTTTCATTTAAAAATATTATTTTTGAATCATTTGAGAATTTAAAGACAGAATCTTCAAGCTCTTTTCTGTTTTTTTCGGAAATATCTTTGCCCAGAACGCAGTATATGTTGTACCGGCATTTGTCTTTTGCGGA
This sequence comes from uncultured Elusimicrobiaceae bacterium, assembly GCA_964436195.1. Classification (GTDB taxonomy): domain Bacteria; phylum Elusimicrobiota; class Endomicrobiia; order Endomicrobiales; family Endomicrobiaceae; genus Proruminimicrobium. The sequence goes on along the minus strand of CAYTCB010000036.1, from coordinate 10,559 downwards.
TGTAAGAAGGCTTGTTATAGAAACGCACGTCTGCATCAGAAATTTGCTGTCAAGACAGAATGCGACGTTAATTGCAGGTTTTTGCTCCACTTTTTGCTCCCGGAAATATATAAAAAATAAAATAATCTGAAAAACGGCATAATATTCTAACATTATATTTGGACAAATTTCAAAAAAACGGCAATTTCATATAAATTTTAAGCATTAACACTATTTGCATTTTATTTTCAAAATATATATACTTCCATTTCAAACTTTGCTCCGTATGGGGCTGAGCCGTTAGCCGTAAGGCAACGGAAATCCAAAAAGGAGGTAAACATGGGTTACGAATGTACATTCATTTGTTCACCAGAGTTGGAAACCGCGAAAGTAGAAGAACTTACAGCCAAGGCTTCAAAAATCATTGAAGCATCGGGCGGGACAATCAAAAATCTGCAACAATTGGGTAAGAAAAAACTTGCTTACAACATCAAGAAGTTCCGTGAAGGCATTTATGTCTATATGGAAATTGACGGAAGCGGAAGCATGGTGTCTTCTTTGGAAACATTCTTTAAAGTTAACGATCCTATAATAAGATTTTTAACCGTTAAAGTTGAACCGAAGAAAAAACTCGCTGCAAAAAAAGCTGAAGCAAAAGCAAAAGCAGCGGAAAAAACGGAGACAGCCAATGAGCCAGCAGAATTACCAACTGCCACAGCAGAATAATGTAGTATTGGTAGGAAGACTCACAAGAGATCCGGAAACAAGAAGAACTTCAAACTCTAAGTCGGTCTGTAAGTTTGACATTGCCATAGGAAGAAGATTCAAAGATGCAGCAACAGGCGAATGGAAAGATGCAGATCCTACTTTTGTACCCGTAATTGTCTGGGGAGACCAGGCAAACAGATGCGGAGACAGGCTCAAAAAAGGAATGCCTGTTCACGTTGAGGGAAGACTCCAGACTAACAGCTGGCAGGCTACCGACGGTACAAAAAAATCAAGGCTTGAAGTAATAGCTTCAAGAGTACAGATTCTTGTAAGAACAGACGGAGCGCCGGTAAGCAAATCGCAGGTTGAAGGTTCAGATAACGGCGATTATGTATCGGAAAGCGACGTAAATATGGGCGATGAAGAAGTTCCGTTTTAAAGAATAATCGGAGGATTAAAAATATGTCAATGGATAAAAAACCAGGAGCACCTCGTCCGGCCGGCTCAAAGCCAGCGGGAAAGTTTAGAAAGGGCGGACCGATGAAGAAAAAAGTCTGCCGTTTTTGTGTTGATAAAATAGAAATAGATTATAAAAACGTCAGTTTGCTCAGAGCATTTGTTACTGAAAGCGGAAAAATTCTTTCAGGCAATGTTACAGGCACCTGCGCAAAACACCAAAGAGAACTCTGCAGCGCTGTTAAAAGAGCCAGAATGCTTGCATTACTGCCTTTTGCGGCAAACTAGAGGGAGGATATTTTAAATGAAAGTTATTTTAAGAGCTGATATAACAAACGTCGGAAGACAGGGAAAAATAAAAGACGTAGCGGCCGGATTTGCAAGAAATTTCTTGCTTCCTAAGAAACTTGCCATGGAAGCTACTCCTCAGAATCTCAAAATCTGGGAAAGAGAAAAAGTAAAACTTGAAAAACAGAGAGAAGAAATAATAACAAACGCTACGGCAGTTAAGGAAAAAATAGAAAAAGCGGCTTTCTCGACGAAAGTAAAAGTCGGCGAAAACGGAAAAATATTCGGTTCCATAACTACAAACCACCTTGCGAAACTTTTCGCTCAGGAAGGTTTTACGATAAATAAACATGACATACTGCTTCCCGCTCCTGTTAAAGAAGTAGGAAAACAGACTATAACGATAAGACTTCATCCTGAAGTTTTGGCCAAAGTTGAAGTTGATATCATAGAAGAAAAACAGAAAAACTAAAAAATATGTCAACGAATGTTTTAGAAAAAGTTCCTCCTCAATCACTCGATGCCGAAATGGCGCTTATAGGCGCTATGTTAATAGAAGAAGATGCCGCCGTTAAGGCAATCGAGATGGTTAAGGAGGAAGATTTTTACGGCAAAGTCCACCAGATAATTTTTGACGCAATAAGAAAACTGGTCGACGTGCAGAACATAGATATAATAACCGTCAACGATAAGCTCAAAACAAATCCGCTCTATATCGATGCCGGCGGAATGAGATACCTTACAAGCCTTATCGATAAAGTAAAAACCGCCGCAAACGTAGAAGAATACGCGAACATCATAAAAGACAAATCAATATTAAGACAAATAATCAACGCCGGAAGCAAAATGGTTACCGAAGCTTTCAGCGAAAAAAAAGCGCCCGTCGAAATACTGGATTCATCGCAGGAAATAATATTTAACATATCAAAGCAAAACACTTTAAGCGAGTTTGTTCTTCCGTCGGCAATGATAGAAGAAACGGTTACAAAACTTGAAAAACTTCATAACGATAAAAAAGATGTTTCGGGTCTTAGAACGGGATTTGACGAACTTGATAAAAAAACATCCGGTCTTCAGCCTTCGGAACTTATCATTCTTGCAGGACGCCCTTCAATGGGAAAAACTTCCTTTGCTTTAAACATAGCCGAAAATATTGCGGTGCATAATAAGGGAACGGTTGCGATATATTCTCTTGAAATGTCAAAAGAAGCTCTGATGATGAGATTTCTGGCGTCATGTGCGCTTGTAAACGGCCTTGATTTGAAAAACGGAAAATTTAAATCGGAAGACTGGGCCAATCTTACGACGGCAGCAAGAAAACTTTCGGAATCTGCAGTTTATATTCTTGATAAAGCAAACATGAACGTTACAGAATTAAGAGCATCGTCGCGCAAACTTTCAAAACAGCTTGAAACAAAAGGCAAAAAACTTGATCTTATAATCGTCGACTATCTGCAGCTTATGAGAGGGGCCGCAGGTTATAAATCGGATTCTCAGGAAGCGGAAATTGCAGATATTTCCAGATCTCTTAAGGCAGTCGCGAGAGATTTGGCAATACCTGTAATAGCTCTTTCGCAGCTTTCAAGAGAAAACGAAAAAAGAGGCAAAGATAAAACGCCTCAGCTTTCGGATTTAAGAGGCTCCGGAGCAATAGAACAGGACGCAGACGTAGTTGCGTTTGTTCACAGAGAAGGTTATTATGACAGAGAAGATCCCGACAAAGCTAATCTTGCCCAGATTATAATAGCAAAACAAAGAAACGGACCTACCGGAATAGTGGACCTTACATTTGAAAGTAAATACACAAAATTTTTTAATAAAGCATATTCTTCGGAGGAATATCAATGAAGGAACAACCGCCATCTGCAAGCAGTAAAAAAGAGTTCAGAAATTTTTTCCGCCAGACATGGGTAGAAGTAGACAAAAGCGACTTCCATTTTAATCTAAAAAAAATCAAAGAATATTTAAAAAAGGACACAAAAATACTTGCCGTTATAAAATCTAACGGTTACGGACACGGCGGCATTGAACTTGCCAAAGAAGCCGTAAAAGCCGGCGTTTACGGGATAGCCGTAACGTCAATCGAAGAAGGAATACAATTTAGAAAAGCAGGAATAAAAGCAAATCTCCTGGTTTTCGGGGTTCCTTATCCCGTCGACAGTCTTTCTGTTGCCGTTTTTTGGGATTTAATACCGACTCTTTCAAATCTTCACGAAATCCAGTATCTTGCAAACCTTGCAAAAAGGTTCAGCAAAGTCTTGGAATTTCACTTAAAAATAGATACGGGAATGGGAAGGATAGGAGTTTCTCCTCAGGACGCATATACCGTACTTCAGAAAATATCGGAAATGCCCGAGATAAAACTTGCCGGCATTTATACCCATTTTGCCGTTGCAGATACCGATGCGGCTTATACGCAAAACCAGCTTGATATATTTAACGACATAACAAAATACGCAAGAAAACTTGGCCTGAAATTTATCGCTCATTCCGCCAATACGGCGGCTCTTATAAGCAATAAAAAAACGCATCTTGATATGGTAAGGCCCGGAATCGGGCTTTACGGGCTTACGCCTTTTGACCATGCTCATAAAAATCTTAAACTTAAACCGGTCTTATCGTGGAAAACAAGAATAATAAATTTAAAAAGAGTATCGGCGGGTTTTTGCGTAAGTTACGGCAGAACTTTTGTTACAAATAAAGCTTCCGTTATAGCGACAATTCCTGTAGGATATGCCGACGGATACAGCAGAGTATTATCAAATAAGGGTGATGTTCTTGTAAGAGGCAAAAGATGTCCGATTGCAGGAAGAATAACAATGGATATGATGATGGTTGACGTTACCGGAGTAAAGGGCGTTGCCATCGGAGACGAAGTTGTTCTCATAGGCTCACAGGGAAAAGAATCAATAAAAGCCGAAGAACTCGCGAAACTTCAAAATACAATTAATTATGAAGTTACGTGTTCGATATCGGCCAGAATACCGAGAATTATAGTTTAAAATTTTTGCGGGAATCGTTATTTCAATAAATTTCAAATTGTTATAAAATAAACTATGGTTTTAAAACAGACTCATACAATCATAAAAAAAACGACGGCAACTCCTTTCGATTTTACCGGACGGATAATCAGACAGATTATAAACGGTACCGGTACGGCCGCGCAGATAACTGCCGAAACGCTTCTTTGGATTTTCAGAGGCCAGATAAATGTTAAAAATACAGTAGCGCAGATGGTTGAAGTCGGCTACAGATCATTTCCTATTATACTTTTGACTTCTTTTTTTACGGGGATGGTGCTTGCTCTCCAGGTAGGTTCTGCAACTTCAAATATGTTTAACGAGCCGGTTTATATAGGAATGATTACCGGTTTTGCTCTTGTGAAAGAACTGGGTCCAGTTCTTACCGCCATAGTTATTGCCGGAAGAGTAGGAGCCGCGATAACGGCAGAGCTGGGCACAATGAAAGTTACGGAGCAGATAGACGCTTTATATACGCTCGGAACAAATCCCGTTAAATATCTTGCGGTGCCGAGATTTCTTGCATGCATAACAATGGTTCCGTTATTAACTGCGATAGCAAATATAATAGGAATATACGGCGGACTTGTTGTTACAAATATGAACTGGGATATTCCGTCAACCGTTTACATGGGAGATATTCTCGACGTTATGCAGATTTCGTCTTTTATGCACGGATTTATAAAATCATTTTTCTTTGCGGTGATTATCGTTATAGTGGCCTGTCATAAAGGATTCGGATGCAGCGGCGGAGCCGAAGGCGTCGGAAAAGCAACTACAAGCTCCGTTATGGTTTCAATGATTTTGATACTTATATCCGATTATTTTCTAACCGCTCTTCTTGTAGCTTTGAAAATCTATTAATTCATTTCCTTTTTTAAAATAAAGCTTAAAATTTTCACCGGTGTTTATCGAAAATTTCTTGAGAATATTTTTTCTTTCAGTTATTTTTGAAGCATAAAAATCAGCAAGTCCCTGCGACTGGGAAATTACCGTTATTTTATATTTTCCGTCAGTACATACGCCGAAAGTTTCAGGCAGTAAAAGCAAAACAAAAGGATGCAGATGGTAATGGTAAACCTGAAAGAAAACAGGCTGTGACGTGAAAATGTTCAGGTTTGAATCGTAAAGAATATTTTCAAATCGCGTTTCGTTCAGATAAGCGGCGGTATT
>CAYTCB010000036.1:1468-4835 GCA_964436195.1 uncultured Elusimicrobiaceae bacterium | reverse complement strand
TTGAATCGTAAAGAATATTTTCAAATCGCGTTTCGTTCAGATAAGCGGCGGTATTTTGCAGGTATCTTTGCCATATACGCGCATAATACATAGAATTCAGAACGATGACAACCATAAAAACGATATTAAGCGTTTTTATGAAATGCGTTTTTAAATTTCTAAAAATAACGGACAAAGGCATAAATAATAAAACGGCATAAAATCCGACGGTTCTGTATATATAGCTGTCGGACGAATGGATATTAAATATAAAATTATCAAATATGTTTATGCAGGCCGCGATAAATACGGCAAGAAAAATTCTATTTTTAAATGAAGAATTTTTTGCCGCCGAAATAAAAAAAACCAGAATCAGCGATACGGCAAGTCTTATTACTGTGCCGCTTCGAAAAATACCGGAATGAATATATTCTCCGGTAGAATTAAAAATCGGATTAACTATATAATAAACATTGAAGAAAAAAGCGAAAATAAGAGCTGCAAAACTTAATAATACGGATGCTTTCGGAAGAAATGCGTCATATTTTGTTTTAATATGTTTTTTTATGCCTATAAACAAAAGAAACGGCGCAAAAACGGCAGTCATCGGATGGCTGCTTATAAGAGCTGTTGAGAAAAGCAAAACGGAAAAAATATTAAAAAGAGATAAGCTGTTAAAATCGCGGCAAAAATAAATTGCAAAAATTATCCAAAGAAATAAAGCAGTATTGAGATTTTCCATCCATATCTGGTAAATCATAAACGGCATGCATATTAAAAACGAAAGAAGGACCAAATCGAAAATATTTTTTTGTCTTTAGGCAGATTAAAATATACGAATGCCAGAAAAATAAGAGGCGAAATGTAAGATATAAAGGTAAAAATATATAAAAGAACCGGTATATTTGTAACGCCTGCTTTTATCGCCAGTCCTGTTCCGAGATGCGATATTATAGACGGAAAAAATCTTGAATTATACGGGAAATGCGCAAAACCTTCATGGCCTGTCCATATGTTGCCTGAAATCAACACTTCCCAGAAATGATGAACGCCGTCTTCTATGAGCCCTATATGATTTAATGAATTGATTGCGGCAACGGCAGTTATTGTAAGAGACAAAACTATAAATGAAAGATTGTTTTTTATAAAAAAGTAAAATTTATTTTTCATATATCAAATTTCATAAGAACCGCGTCGTCAAGACCGTAATATTTCGGTCTTATCCCGTACTTTTTAAAGCCGTTTCTTGTATATAAGTTTATTGCTATCGAGTTTTTTTCGTTAACTTCAAGAAAAATTGCCTGTGCATTTTTTTTCTTTAAATCGTCTATTGCGTAATTAAGCATATTTTTGCCTAAGCTTCTGCCTCTAAACTCTTTTGCGACAACTATATTTAATATTTCGGCTTCATTTGCTATTAGTCTGTAAATTATAAAACCGGCGGTAATTCCGCCGGTTTTGCATACTTTGAAATTTGAAAATTTATTTTCCGACTCTGACATGAACATTTTGTCTGTCCAGTTATCCGAAAAAGATTCTTTCTGAATTTCAAGAATTCTCTGCAGATCCTTAATTTGAAAATCTGAAATAATAGGTGTATCCATTTATTTGGTTTTCTTTTCAGCTTTTTCTGTTTTTTTGGATTCCTGTTTTTCAGCTTTTACAGTTTCTTTTTTCGCAAAATATTGTTCTCTGATTAAATTTTCTATTTCGTCAGATACTGCCGGATTATCGTGCAGATATTGTTTTGCGTTATCTCTTCCCTGTCCGATTTTTTCACCTTTATACGAATAAAAAGCGCCTGATTTTTCAACGATAGCGTTATTTGCCGCCATGTCTATCAGATATCCGAATTTGTCTATTCCTATTCCGAATAATATGTCAAATTCTGCCTGTTTGAAAGGTGCCGCGACTTTATTTTTTATAACTTTTACTCTGACGCTGTTTCCTAAAATTTCATCGCCTTTTTTAATCGATTCTATTTTTCTTATATCAAGCCTTACCGACGAATAAAATTTAAGAGCCAAACCGCCCGGGGTTGTTTCCGGGTTGCCCCACATAACTCCGATTTTCTGTCTCAGCTGGTTTATAAATATTATTGAAGTTTTCGATTTTGATATTGTGCCTGTAAGTTTTCTCAATGCCTGGCTCATCAGTCTTGCCTGAAGGCCCATAAAAGAATCGCCCATTTCACCTTCAATTTCAGCTCTCGGCACAAGTGCCGCAACAGAATCTACTATTATCAAATCAACGGCGCCCGAACGAACCAATTTATCTGCGATTTCAAGTCCCTGTTCGCCGGAATCAGGCTGAGATATGAGCATATCGTCTATATTTACTCCGAGTTTTGAAGCATAATCGGGATCCATTGCGTGTTCTGCGTCTATGTAAGCAACTATTCCGCCCTGTTTCTGCGCTTCCGCTGCAACGCATAAGGCAAGCGTTGATTTACCCGATGATTCAGGTCCGTAGATTTCAATTATTCTTCCTCTGGGTATTCCGCCTATTCCTATGGCTATATCGAGAGGCAGCGCTCCGGTTGGAATAACGTCAACGTCAACGTGTGCGTTTTTTTCGCCGAGTCTCATTATGGCTTCTTTGCCGAAATCTTTTTCAATTTGTGTTAACGCCAGATTAAGCGCTTTAAGTTTTTCGTCTTTGCTCATTTGTGCCTCCGGTATTTATTTTGCTTTTTAAGCAAGGCTAAGCATACCATACAAAAGTATTAGTTGTCAAGTATTTAGTAATTATTTTGACAGATTTCTCTGTAGTTGCAGTATTTGCAGAAAAATCCGTTATCGGTTTTTTCAAACAATTCTTTCGGTTTCGGTTTGTTTTTTTCAATGTCAGACAAATATTCGTACATCTGAAGAGTTTCTTCAATTACCTGTTTTTTTAGATTTTCAAGATCATTTTCTTTTAACTCAACGGCGCTTTCCGAGTATGAAGGACACAGATAGGCGATTGAAGGAAGTATATCGCCGAAAGCGGCATCAAAATGATAACATGCCCACAGAGCGTAACCGGTAAGCTGCTTTGAATGTTTCTGAATATCAGGCTTTCCGGTTTTCCAGTCAAGAATATGTATTTTGCCGTCAACAGGTATGAGATAATCCACCTTGCAGTAAGCTTTATATTTATCTATTCTGGTTTCTCCGAATCCGTCAGGCTCTATAACCCAGTTTTCGCTTGCTTTTAAAGCTGTTTCAAAAATCCATCTTAAACGGTCGCTGTTTAAAAAATTCAGAAGCGTTTTTTCAACCGCAGGAAATAAATCGTCTCCGGTAACGGAATCTTTCTGTTTGTAATAAACTTCTGTAAAAGTTTTTGCCGCGCAGTATGAATTTGTTTTTTCAAAAGCATAAAGCAGAAATTTTTTCTTGTCTAT
>CAYTCB010000036.1:0-1368 GCA_964436195.1 uncultured Elusimicrobiaceae bacterium | reverse complement strand
AATCCATTTTATCATTTAACAAAAGTAGTATCAAATATTATTTTTTAATATAATGATTGCGTGAAATACAGATTCAATATAACTTCAGGTTTCAATAATTCAGGTTCTGCCGGAGAGCTTAAAAAAGCAGGGGCAACCGAACTTTACGCAGGCTTCCTCGATAAATCCGTAAACGGCAAATATCCTATAGCTTTTAATATTTTAAACAGACGCGGCGAGGATGCCAATTTTACCGATTGGACCGATTTTAAAAAAGCCGTAAGTTCTGCAGAAAAAAATAAATTGCCGGTATATGTCACTTTTAACGGCATTTACACCGAAAACCAATATAAGCTTATAACGGAAACAATAAAAAAGGTAAGCTCTTTGCGCGGAGTTAAAGGCATAATAGTAAATGATATTTCGCTGCTTTTGCTTCTTAAACAAAACGGATATAAAAAGGATATAGTTATTTCAACCGGCGGAACCGTTTTTAACAGCCGGACAGTCGCTTTTTATAAATCGCTGGGAGCAAAAAGAGTAATTTTAGACAGACAGCTTTGCGCAAAAGACATTCTTGAAATAGTCAAGAGCGACAAATCGATGCAGTATGAAATTTTTGCTTTCGGAGGCAGCTGTTTTTTTATAGACGGATTTTGTTCTTTTTTCCACTGTTCCGAAAATATCGATAAAAACGGTAAAATTATAAGCACCTATAACGTAAACATGTGCGAAACGGGCTGTCATCTGATCAATGAAAATATTTTAAAATTTCCCGGATATTATAAAAAGAAATACGGTCTTAACGCCGGGAATTTTTCGCAAAATATGAGGCATTCATGCAATTTATGTTTTTTGTATGATCTTAAAAACGCCAAAAACATATCGCTGAAAATAGTAAACAGAAAACAGTCGACGCTGTCTTTTGTGGAAGCGGTAAAAGAAGCCTCAGACGCCCTTGATACCGTTAAATCAAAAAAAGAATATGTTAAATTATGCAAAAAAATTCTCAAAGAAAAAGGGCTTTTTGAATGTAACGGCTCACAGTGTTTTTATAATTTATGAAAAAAGAAAAAGCAAGAATAATTAATTCGGTTTTAAAGCTCGATTTATGCCGCGGATTTGAAAGGATCTATTTCGGAGACGAATTCTGCGAATATAAGATGCCTTCTGTTGAGGATCTTGCAGTTTTAAAAAATAAAGCGCATGGCCGAAAAATTACGGCTGTTTTTCCGTATATCCCGCAGTCGGCTTTTAAAAAAATTATAAAGCCGCTGGATTTTATAGCAAAAAATAAGCATATATTTGACGAAATCGTGTTCAATGACTGGGGTTTTTTTTACCATATAAGAGAAATAAGAACATTTAAGTCTTAGATTGAATCTCTTA
>CAYTCB010000035.1:0-11952 GCA_964436195.1 uncultured Elusimicrobiaceae bacterium | reverse complement strand
TTAACATTAATATTATCTCTCCTAAATGATTGAGAAATATTATAAATAACTTTGAACAAACTAATTATTGACTGGAAATATTCTTCTTTATGTGTATACAAATTATAATTATCATCTAATTGATCAAATTGTATTATATATTTTTTATTAGCTATATTGCTTTTTAAAAACTTACCTATTGTTTCCTCAAGCTTTCTATTCAAAATTGTAATATTTTTAATATTGTTTTGTTCATATTCACTATTATCTTCTCTGCATTTTTTGGCAGTAACAATTTTATACTCCAATCCAGAACTAGTTTTTGTAATATTTTTTGTTGCTTGCTTGTGAAGGTCAGATAAATTTTCACCATGGAGGTAATATAGATACTCCTTCAATATTTTATATTCTGGAGAAATACATAGACTATTACTTTGATCTGTAATTATTAATTTAGCAATTTCTACTAAAATTATATTGCGCCATATGCTTTGGTATTGATTTGGTTTTGAATATTCATCATCCTTTAATTCTAATAATTTTTCAAATGGGAAATCTGTAAATGATAAATTTGACACCATAATATTTTCATCATTTTGATTCAAGTAGATCCACTGATATAATGCCGATTTACCAGTTCCTTTTCTGCCTATAACATAAAAAATATCTGAATCTACTATTTTTTCCCAAAAATTTTCATCTAAAAAATATTTTTGTAAATTCGGATCATATAAACCATCTAAATCACCAAACTTTATTGATTTAATAGTTCTAACTTTTTCATTTTCGTTCATGAATTACTCCTAAACACAAAAATATTTTCATATTTAAAGACTGAATAGTTTGGAGCGAACCGAAGTATTTTCAAGTCGTGGTGTACGAAAGCGTACGCGGTACATGAGACTTGAAAATACAAAGGTGTAGCCCAAACTATACAGTCGCTATTACTTATCGCAATAATTATTTCTTATCATCAACAACTTCCGCATCCACAACATTATCTCCATTGTTCTGCTGCTGCGCGCCCTGCTGCCCTGCAGCTCCGGCTTGTCCTGCCTGCTGTTGCTGTTGCTGGGCCTGCTTATAAACAGCTTCCGCAAGTTTATATGACGCCGTCTGCAATTTTTCTTTCGATGCTTTTATAGTGTCAACGTTGCCGCCTTTAATAGCTTCTTTCGTTTCGTTAAGAGCCTGCTCGACCTGAAGTCTTTCTTCAGGAGTAATTTTATCGCCGTGTTCTTTGAGGCTCTTTTCGGTCGCGTATACTAAATTGTCGGCTTCGTTTTTAACTTCTATTTCTTCTTTTCTCTTTTTATCGTCATCGGCATACTGTTCCGCTTCTTTTACGAATTTATCTATTTCGTCTTTTGACAATTTCGTAGACGAGCTTATCTTAATAGACTGCTCTTTTCCGGTTCCGAGATCTTTTGCCGTTACATGCAAAATACCGCTTGCGTCTATATCAAACGTAACTTCAATTTGGGGAACGCCTCTGGGGGCAGGCGGAATTCCTTCAAGCATAAATCTTCCCAAAGAAACGTTGTCTTTAGCCATCGGTCTTTCACCCTGAAGAATATGTATTTCAACGCCCGGCTGGTTATCCTGCGCAGTTGAGAAAACCTGCGATTTTTTTACCGGCACAGTCGTATTTCTGTCTATGATCGGAGTTCTTACGTTTCCGAGAGTTTCAAGTCCGAGCGTAAGAGGAGTAACGTCGAGCAAAAGAATATCTTTTACCTCGCCCGTCAAAACAGCCGCCTGAACCGCCGCTCCGTTACATACGCATTCCATAGGATCGATTCCTCTTTCAACGATTGAACCGACGTGTTTTTCTACAAATTTCTGAACTATCGGCATTCTTGTAGGTCCGCCGACGAGAATAACTTTCGTAAGATTTGAAACTGAAAGTTTCGCGTCAGAAAGAGCCTGGTCTATCGAAGCTTTGCATCTCTGAACGATAGAATCTACGAGATTTTCAAGAGTAGCTCTTGAAAGTTTTATCGCCAAATGTTTAGGACCTGAAGCGTCTGCTGTTATGAAAGGAAGATTGATATCTGTTTCAAGAACGTTTGAAAGTTCAATCTTTGCTTTTTCCGCAGCTTCCTGAAGTCTCTGAACGGCCATCTTATCGTTTCTTAAATCTATTCCGTTTTCTTTTTTGAAAGTGTCTGCTATATAATTGATTATAGCTTTATCCATATCGGTTCCGCCGAGCTGCGTGTCGCCCGAAGTAGATAATACTTCAAACGTTCCTTCCGCTCCCATTTCCATAATGGTTACGTCGAGAGTTCCGCCGCCGAGATCGAATACCATTATTTTCTGCTCTTTTCCCACTTTATCGATACCGTAAGCAAGCGATGCCGCCGTAGGTTCGTTTACAAGCCTTACAACTTCAAGACCGGCGATTGCTCCCGCATCTTTTGTAGCCTGTCTCTGATGGTCGTTAAAATATGCAGGAACGGTAATAACCGCTTTTTCAACTTTAGTACCGAGATAAGCTTCTGCGTCTTTTTTAATTTTCTGCAATATAAATCCCGACAGCTGCTGGGGAGTAAAATCCTTGCCGTTTATCTGGTATTTAAAATCGGTTCCCATTTTTCTTTTAAATGCCGAAACTGTTCCTTCCGGATTTGTAACCGCCTGTCTTCTTGCCGGCTCTCCGACGAGAAGCTGTCCGTCTTTTGTGAAAGCTACATACGAAGGAAATGCTTTTCCTCCGAGAGTTGTTCCTTCAGCCGACGGAATAAGCGTAACTTTTCCGCCTTCCATTATTGCCGCAGCGGAATTTGATGTTCCCAAGTCTATCCCTATAATTTTACTCATGATACCCTCCGTTTTCTATTTATTTTCTTTTTTATTTTCGTTGTTGTCCGTATTTTCTGTTTTGTCTTCGCCTTTGCTAAACTTCTCATCCTCTAAGTTTCCATTCTTCTGTATTTCCGGCGCTTTTGCCACTTTTACTTTTGCGGCTCTCATAAGTTTTCCGTTGAATTTATATCCGTTCTGGTAAACTTCAAGTACCGTTCCTTCTTCTTTGTCAGATTCAATCTGAACGAGCGCTTCGCAAAAATTCGGATCAAATTTTTTATCGAGGCATTCTATTTTTTCAACGCCTTCTTCTTTAAGCATTTTTGCAAATTCTTTTTGAATCATCTCAAGGCCGACCATTATGCTTTCAAGATTCTGCCCCGCTTTTACGCTGTTAATTGCATGTTCAAAAACATCATATATGCTTATCTGCTTTATAAGAATTTTTTCCCTGCCCCAGTTCAAAAAATCCTGTTTTTCTTTTTCGGTTCTTCTTCTGAAATTTTCAAAATCAGCTTTTAATCTCAAAAGCTGGTCGTAATATTCGTCGGCTTTTTTCTGTTTGTCCTCAACCGACTGTTTCAAAATATCAAGTTCCGAAAGCTTTTCGTCTCTTGCCATATCTTCGACATTTTGCGTATCCGTTGTTTCTTCGGCCGTCTTTTCCTTATCACTCATCGTCCTCATCCTCTCCTATGCCGGATAAATATCCGTTAACTATTGTTGAAACAGAATTTACAAGCGCTATCATTTTCTCGTATTCCATTCGTTTGGGCCCTATTATCCCCAAAACCCCGACCACGCGGTTCCCGTAATTATAAGACGTCGTTATTACGCTTAAATCTTTATGCTCTGCCCCTATTCTGACCTGTATCTTATTGTTTAAATCTCTGCCAATCATCTTCTTTAGTTTGTCTCTGTCTTCGTTTAACTGCATCAAATATCTTGCCGATTCCAAATCTTTAAAGTCTGGCACCGCCAAAACATTTGAAGCGCCGTCCATATATATGTCGTCTCTTATGCTGTCTATAACTTCGCTTATGCATTCTGCAAAACCTATCATATTTTTCTGTTTTGTTTCGTATTTCTGTATTTCTCCGAATATTCTTTTGCCTGCTTCGGAAAGAGAAAGCCCTCTTAATTTTCTGTTTAAAAATTTCTTGAGCTCTTCAAGATCTTCTGCGTCTATGCTTATGTTTACAAGCTTATTTTTGACGTCGCCCGTTTTTGTAAGAAGAACTACCAGTATCTGGTCTTTTGCAACCTGAACAAGCTCAATATTTCTTATTTCGTTATTTTCAACTTTCGGAGCAAGAACAAAACCCGTATAATTTGATAAGCCCGACAAAATTCTTGACGTCTGCGACAACAAAGTATCTATTTCTTTCGTTTTCTTTTCATACTCTTTTCTTATTTTTTCTTCTTCTTCGACGGCAAGCCTCTGCAATTCTACTATTGAATTAACGTATGCCCTGTATCCTGCGTCAGTCGGAATTCTTCCGGCCGAAGTGTGGGGATGAGTAAGATAGCCGTCTTTTTCAAGTTCGGCCATTAGGCTTCTGAGCGTCGCAGGCGACAAATCAAAATCATATTCGCTTTCCAAAATATTAGAGCCCACCGGTTTACCTGTTTTTATAAACTGGTGGATAACAGCATGAAGCACTTTGGCCTTTCTTTCTTTTAAAATGTTCTCGGCAATCTGTCTCATTGTTTCACCCGTAATAACAATATTTTTTAGCACTCATTTATGAACAGTGCTAATTATAACACAGATGTTTTGATTTGTCAAGCACCCTTTACATGCGAGTGCTAATTAAAGTAATTGGCGGTATTTTAAGGTTTGAACTTCAGTTCTGCAATAGATTTATCGTCGGAATAAAGCTGTTTCATCTTTGCGACCATGTCGTTATACTTTTGTTTCTGGCCCGTTTTGTCGTATACTATGGCAAGCCCCTTTAAACCTTCAAGATTATCGGGAACAAGTTCCAGAGCTTTAAAAAATGATTCTTCTGCTTTTTTGAAATTATTAGTCATAAAATATAAGCTGCCCATATTTATATATGTAAAAGCATACTCATTTTTTCTTCTCGGTTTCCAGTAATCAGCCTTTTTCATAAGCCTGTCGGGGGCCGTAAGGTGAGCATCGTATTCGGCAAATGCTTTTTTATAATCTCCGTTCTGGGTATAAAGCCATGCAAGTCTGTAGTAAGTTTCGGGGAAAATAGGGTCTATCATCTTATACTCGTCATAATATTTAACGGCCAGTTTAAAATATTCGTTCCGTTTTTTTAGGACTTCGGCCGCATTTTTTTCATCTTTTTGGTTGAGCAAAGTATGATACCTGAGATTATATTCAACCCATAATTTTGTATAGAGAGCTCCGACCATAAATTTAGACTGGACGTAATTTGGAGCAAGCTTCCATAAAGATTCGTATTCCCTGAGAGATCTTTCAACGTCGCCCTGCTGGAATCTGTCGTTAAAATTATTTGCCTTAAAATATCTGGGCATCAAAAACGACGGATTTTTTTCTATTGTTTTTGAGAAAAAATCTATGGACTGTTCCCACTGGCCCTGTTTTGAATAGAAAATTGCCGTCGCATGAAGTTTATCAGCCTGGAAAAAACCGTAAAATACTATTATGAGATACGTCATCATGGCAAAAACAACGACCTGCAAAATTCTCTTTATGACCGCAGGGAATGAAACCTGACCCAAATCATCTTTTTTTATATATTGAAAAGATATCGCGCCTATAAGACCTATCAAAAGCCACAGCATAACGCCCGAAGAAACAAACCTGAGCGAAACGCATACCATATTATGGCCTAGCTGCGCCACTATGGCGCTTATTACTCCGAGCTGCAGATAAGCGAGGGTTCCGTCATTTAAATTTTTTCTTTTGAAATACGAAAGATTTCTTAGACCCATTGTAAGGAACAAAGCAAGCAGCGTGAGAAAAATGCCGAGGCCTATTATCCCCTCATCGTACAAAACTTCAAGATACTCGTTTTCACAGTGGTCTGTTTCCGTATTGTGGGCAGCTTCTATAAAAAATATTTCAGGTCTTCTGTAAGAAGGGTATGTAACATAGAAAGAACCTATTCCCGTGCCGAGAACCGGAGCTGTTTTTATCATTTCAAAAGTTGAAAGCCATGTGCATGTTCTGAAAGAAGCGCTGTCGGGGCGCTTTTTCATCTGAATCATTATGGCTCCCGTTACCGTAGAAATAGTAAGCGCCGACATTATTATTAATATGAAAGCTTTTTTCCGTTTTTCTATGTTAAGTATAAAAGTTACGTATAAGAATGCAAAAGCAAGTATTCCTATTCCGAATCCTATCCATGCTCCTTTTGAATAAGTTGCGATTATTGAAAAAACAACCATCAGCCATAAGAATAAAAGATGAAATCTTTTTTTCTTAAAAAACATGGCTAAAACTATAGGATTCATAACTACAAGAAAATCGCCTAAAAAGTTGGGATTCCCGAACGTTGAAAAAATCTTCGGCCCGAAAGCCTGGCGCCATATAAAAGGATCCAGCCCTTTATCCGGAGGAGGCGGAAAGAAATTTATGTCTATATACTGCACTACGGCGTATATACATACTATATATGTCGCAAATATAAGAAAATTGATAAGCCTGTTTATACTTTTTTTATCCGTGAAAATATCCGTTATGCAAAGGGCAAGAAGACAGTAAATAAGCCTTCTTAAAAATTCGTTAAGCGAAGCATAGTGGAAATATGAAAATAAAAACGAAACAAATCCCGATACCAAAAATAAAAGAACGGGAACAGTTATGACAGGATTCTGCCTGAGATTTGAAAATAAATCATCTTCAAATTTTAAAATAAGCCATGAACATATTAATATTATGCCGCCGATTTGGACTATCGTTATTTTTATCTGGGCCGAATCATAAGTCCCGAGATAAAAACTGACGGCTACGAGAAAATAAAAAAGAGGAACCCCGTAGAGCAAAACTTTTGAAAAAATATTTTTTATAACATTAGACATTTTGCACCCGCCGGAATCCGGCAAATAAAAAAGCCGACAAGAGGATTTGAACCTCCGACCCATCGCTTACGAAGCGATTGCTCTACCAACTGAGCTATGTCGGCACGTGGCGCATATTATACCAAATTTTTTGCTTAATACGTTATTGAAACCATAAAAACGCCAAGAACCGCAATATAGGCAAAAAAAGTAAAACTAAGCCAAAACACAAAAAATGAGTTATAGCGTTCTTCGCTTTTTGCAAGCATTCTATAAATCAAAGAAACTAAAATTTTTATTATGATTACCGCTCCAACAGCCGTAATAAACGAAACTGCGGCAACAGCCGCAAAAATAAAAAGCGTCAGAAAAAATAAATTTTCAAATATTCCGAGAAGTATAATTTTCTGGTCTATAAAATAGGCAAGCACCGCCGACAATATCAAAAGCACCGCAAAGAATAAATATTTATTGGTATAAAACATTTAAATTTCCCTTAATTCCTTTATTGCATCGTCATTACCGCAGTAAGCCGCCGTTTTAAAATATGAAACGGCCTTGTCTTTCATTCCCTGATCTTTATAAACTTTGCCGATGCAGTAATTGACTATATTATTGTTATTGTCTATAAGAAGCGCTCTTCCGTACCAAAGCAGGGCCTGTTCATAATCTTTTGCATCGTAATAAATCTGCCCTATCTTATAATAAGGGGTTATATAACCGGAATCGGTGTCTATTGCTTTTTTATAATATTCTACGGCGATATTAAAGTCGGCTTTTTGTCTGTAAATTTCGCCCAGCGCGCAGTAAGCCTGAAGATTTTTATCGTTGTTTTCCGTACCCTTTTTATAAAAAACCGCCGCATTGTCCAAATCGTTCTGCTGCATATAAGTGTAAGCTATAAGATTGTAAAATTCTCTTTTATCCGGAATAACCGAAAGAGCCTTGTTATACCATATTCTTGCCCTGTCAAATTTTTTCATGCGTTCAAAAATCTGACCCATCATGCGGTAACCGTCTATACTCTGTTTATCCAAAGTTATGCTTTCATTTATATATCCAAGCGCCTTGTTAAAAACAGGTACGGAACCTATTGTACGGGCTTTTTGAAAATAAGCATATCCTATCGAATAATAAATCTGCGCCGTATTTGTACTTCTGAGAACTTTCTTAAGATATTCTATGCCGCGGTCGTAATATCCGAGTTTCACCATTGATACGGCCATATTCGTATAAACGGTTTCGTTGCCTGCGCCCATCGCAATAAGCTTTCTGTAATATTTTGAAGATTCAAAATAATCGCCCTGAGAAAAATTATTGTCAGCTATAAACTGAAACAATTCTTTGTTATATTGTTTATTTTTTGCATAATAAACCACAGGCAAAAGAATAAAAAAAAGTAAAGTGACGCCGATGCTGATTTTACAGTTTAAATCAAATTTCATAATTTTTAGGAATATTTTTATTTAAAAGAAGAAACTAAAGCCATTTTTTCTTTTTCATGTAAAAATAGAGGGAAACTGTTGCGACAAGTATCGCCATTACGGCAAAAATCCATGTGCCTCTGGGGCCGAGAATGTCTATTTCAATAAAATTTACGTTCATGCCGTAATAACTTGCTATTATAAGTATCGGCAGAAATATCGTGGCTATAATAGTTAAAAATTTCATTATTTCATTTAATTTCAAAGTGACGGCTGACATATATATGGCAACGAGAGAGCCTATCATCTGTATTGAAGAAGTTATAGTTTTGTTGAGTCTGTCCAGCTGGTATGTTATATCTCTGAAATACGCAGAATAGCTGTCCTGAAGATATTCGATATTGCCCCTTGAAAAGAAACTGTAAACGTACTGCTGAGGATCTGCAATCTTTTTTAAAGACAAAAGCACTTTTTTGTAATCAAGAATTTCCTGCATATACTCCGGTCTTGCATCCTCAAGAATTTTATCCTCAAGCAAATCAATTTTACCGCTTATCTTTTCCATAGTAAGTTCAAGATTTGCTACTACCTTTGACAAAATGTTATAGAGAAGATTATCCATATTTTTTAATTCAATCTGCGGTTTGAGTTTTGCTTTCTGCATAAGAACGTCAAGAAATTCAAGTTCTTCGGTATGAACCGTTACAAGAAGATTTTTGGACAGAAAAATATCAAGTTCGTATATTGATTCGTCAAAATCTGTTATATCCATTGTTTTCTGGCGGATTCCGTGTATGTTTACAAATATATAATTATTAAACTGTTCTACTTTCGGGTTGTACAAAGGGAACAGACAGTCTTCGATTGAAAGTTCGTGAAACTGGAAAGTTTCGGAAAGCAGAGCGATTTCATCGGCCGACAGATCTCCCTTCTCTAAAGTCAGGTCAACCCATAAAAGGCTGGGTTTTGAATTGTAAATTTTATTTAAATTTTCAACATTCAGTTCACATTCGCATATGCTGTCTTTTAGATAAACGGCTCTTATCATTTTACGCCTCCGACCTGCTAATAAGTCCGGTGATTCTACAAAATAAAAAATTGATAGTAAAGATTTTACCGCAAAGTATTTTTCAATCAGCTATTGACAAAGCTTTAAATAAATACTTTAATATTGCTCGTGGGTGTGAAAATCATCCAGAAAAAGTTCGGTTTCGAACTATAAACAAGGAGTAGAAGTAAATGGCACAAGGTAAAGTAAAATGGTTTAACGACCAAAAGGGTTATGGATTTATTTCCAACAATGATGGATCTGGAGATGTGTTTGCACATTATTCAGCAGTTCAGTCTGAAGGATTCAAATCTCTTGCTGAAGGTGACAGTGTTGAATTTGACGTTGTAGAATCAGACAAAGGACCTAAGGCAGCTAACATAAGAAAGATATAATTAGCTATCATTGAAAAACACCCTGTCTTTTTAGACAGGGTGTTTTTATTTTTGTCTCAATTTTATATTTTTGATAATTTTTCAAGAGCGAAAATATAACCGTCGACGCCAAGCCCTGAAATCTGCCCGACTGCGACAGGGGCTATGTATGAATTATGCCTGAACTGCTCTCTGGCGTATATGTTTGATAAATGAACTTCCACTGCCGGAATATTTACGGAAGAAATGGCATCTCTTACGGCCACGGAAGTGTGGGTATATGCGGCGGGATTTATTATAATGCCGTCAAAATTATTTTTTGCGCTTCCTATTTTATCCACTATTTCGCCCTCGTGATTAGACTGAAAACATTCAATTTCAACATTTATTTTTTTTGCATATTCTTTCAGCCTGTTTTCAATTTCGGCTAAAGTGACCTTGCCGTAAACTTCAGGTTCTCTCGTGCCGAGAAGATTTAAATTCGGACCGTTAATTACAAGTATTTTTTTCATTTAACACATCCTTAATCAAATTTATCACAATTTTATCGTCGACTTCAATTTTTGCTTTTATTTTTCCTATTTTTTCTGGAAGAACAAATTTTATTTTATTTGAAACGGATTTCTTGTCACGTTTCATTAAATTTAAAATTTGTTCGGGTTTTTTATTTAACTTGACCGTCAGTTCGTATCCGCATGAGCAAAGAAGCTGTTTGAGTTCTTCGCATGTTCCTTTTTTTGCAAAATTTATTTTTTCGGCAAGTTTTGAAACAAATATCATCCCCAAAACAACGGCTTCGCCGTGCAAAAATTTTTTATATCCCGTTACAGTTTCAAGAGCATGCGCAAAAGTATGTCCGAAATTTAGAAGTTCTCTTATTCCTTTAGTTTCCTTTTCGTCTTTTTCAACAATTTCGCATTTGTATTTGCATGATTTGTATATTATGGAATCAAAATCTTTTTGGGATATGACTGCTTTTTTAAATATATCTTTTAATTTTTCAAAAAAATCTTTGTCAAAACTGACAGCGTATTTTATAACTTCCGCCATTCCGTTTTTTAACTGTCTTGAATCAAGCGTTCTTAAAAATTCCGTGTTTATTAAAACGCATAGAGGCTGGTAAAAAGTTCCCGCTATATTTTTGCCGCTTTCCGTGTTAACCGCCGTTTTCCCGCCTATAGACGAATCAACCATAGCCAAAAGAGTAGTCGGGATCTGTATATATTTCAAACCCCTCATATAAACCGATGCAAAAAAACCAGATATATCTCCCACAACTCCGCCGCCCAAAGCTATTACGACATATTGTCTGTCGATGCCTGAAGATACGGCGTAGGCGATTATTTCCGAGAGTGTTTTTATGCTTTTTTGTTCTTCTCCTGCTTTAAAAACATAGGAATGGACGAGGATCCCCTCTTTTTCCAAAAGATTTTTAAAATCTTTAAGATATAACGAGCCGACAACGGTATCTGAAATTATAAAAACTTTTTTTTTCGCAATAAAGCGTTTAATCTGTCCGTATAAATCCGAGTTTTTCAAAAAGATTACGGGATATCCGTATGATGTTAAATTTAAATTTATTTTTTTCATTTTAATTTAAAAAACCGGTTCCGAAGTTTTTATTTTCCCGTAGTGACCACGTAATAATTGTCATTTGTAAAATCCCGTTCTATATTTTTATAGACGCGCGATTTAGGAGATATATTCAGTATATTGGTATCGGAAACAACCGTAACGACATAATCTTTATTTTTTTCAAGGTCGGTTATCGTATAATAACCGTATTTATCCGTAGTAAAAGCATCCGATCTTCCTTCGCTGAGAAGTTTTATCTGTATTTTCGGGACTCCGTATCTGCCTTTAAGAACTCGGCCCGTTATTGAAAACTTCTTTTCTTCCTGCTGTTTTGACGTATCCTCAACGGAAGAATTTACCGTTACAGTCTGGGACGGCTGGGAAGCATTTTCTTTTTGAGCCTGCTCTAATTTTTTAAGTTCTTCTTTTTTTAATCTTTCTTCTTCTTTCGCTCTTCTTTTTTCCTCTTCACGGGCAAGCTTTTCCTGCTCGGCTATTCTTTTAAGTTCTTGTTTTCTGAGCTTCTCTTCTTCTTTCGCTTTTCTCTTTTCTTCTTCGCGGGCAAGCTTTTCCTGCTCGGCGGCTCTTTTTAGTTCCGCCTGTTTTAATAATGCTTCTTCTTTGGCCTTTTTATCGGCTTCTTCTTTGGCAAGCTGCTCGGCTAAAGCCGCTTTCTTTAATTCTTCCTGGCGAAGTCTTTCCTGTTCCTGCTGCTGTTCTTCTATTCTCTTTAACTCTTCATTTT
>CAYTCB010000034.1:0-12297 GCA_964436195.1 uncultured Elusimicrobiaceae bacterium | reverse complement strand
AATTCCTTGATCCATAGCCGCTAATGCAAGTTTATAGTCAAAATGAATATCAGCTACAAGAGGTATTGAAATATGTTTCTTAATATTTTTTATATTTTGGGCAGACTGCATGTCTGGCACAGAAATTCTTATTATTTCACAGCCATAGAGTTCAAGTTCTTTTATTTGTCTGACGGTTGCTTTCCAGTCTCTTGTGTCGGTATTAGTCATGGACTGAACAGTAACAGGATTGCCGCCGCCTATTTTAACACCGCCGACATTGATTATTTTTGTATCTTTTCTTGTAAACATAAATCTTTTTCCGTTACAACATGTTAATTACTAAATATCTTGCCTATACCCAATCTTATGAGATCACTGTAAGTGGCAAAAATTAAAATTAAAAGAATAATTCCGACCCCTATTGTATTATAAATTTGAACTACTTTCATGCTTATTTTTTTACGTGTAATGCCTTCGGCAATAAAAAGTACTATCATTCCGCCGTCAACAAGAGGAATAGGAAATAAATTAAACAGACCGAGTGCGACTGAAATAATTGCAATAAGTCTTATATAACTGGAAAGTCCGGCATCTGCAGATTTTGCCATTATCTGAATAACTCCGACAGGACCTGCAAGTTCGGGTTTTTCCCATTTTACAAGTTTATCCCACAGATAAGACACAGTTACTGCCGTCTGCAGCCATACCATTTGAACACTTAAATACGCGGATCTGAATATTCCCGTCTTTTCCATAGTTATTTTAGGCTGAATCCCAAGCATTCCTACGTCTGTAATAGGATTTTTATCGGCCACAAAAGTAAAATCAAGTTTTTCTTCGTTTCTTAAAACAGAAATATGAATTTGCTTATCGGCTTTATCCTGCATGTTGTCCATTATGTCTTCCCATGATTTTATTTCGACATTATCTATGGATATTATTTTATCACCTTCCTGCATTCCGGCTCTTTGAGCCGACATTCCCGGGGCAAGATTTCCTATAAAAGATTCTTCCGATATTACTGTCAGACCCCATATGCTGAAGAGAGCGCAAAATAAAAATATTGCAAGGATATAATTCATCATAGGACCCATAAATGCAATCATCATTCTTTTATACCACGGACAGTAAAGATAATCGCCAGGCTTTGGTTCCGGAGCCCCTTTTTCTGTAGTATATTCGCCTGCCATTTCAACCATTCCGCCCAAAGGAAGCGCGCATACGGCGTATCTTGTTTCGCCTTTAGAAAATCCGAACAGCTCAGGTCCGAATCCGAAAGCAAATTTTAAAACTCTAACCTTATAAATTTTTGCCATTACAAAATGTCCGAGTTCGTGGACAAAAATGAGAAGCCCCAACCCGAAAACAACGGCAAGTATCTGCAAAATTATCGAATATGAACCCGAAAAAAGTTTTACTATTTCCATTAAATATAGCGCTCCTCTATTAAATTTGCCGTCAAAATTCTGGTCTCGGCATCTATTGTTCTGTATTGTTCAATATCTGAAGTTTTTAATACTTTATGTTTTGAAGTTATGGTTTTTACTATTTTAGAAATATCGCAGAATGATATCTTGCCGTCCAAAAAATATTTAACCGCAATTTCATTTGCGGCATTCATTACGGCCGGCATTGTAAATCCTGTTTTTGCGCAGTCATAAGCTATTTGCAGACATTCAAATTTTTTAAAATCCGGTTTATAAAACTCAAGTTTGCCGGCTTCGGCAAGATCAAGCGGTTTTATAAAACATTTTTTCCTTTCAGGATAAGAAAGAGCATATTGGATCGGAAGAGTCATATCCGGATTTGAAAGCTGCGCGATAACGCATCCGTCTTGAAATTCAACCATTGAATGCACTATTGACTGCGGATGAATTACTATTTCTATTTTTTCGATTGGAATTCCGAATAAAACAGAGGCTTCGATCGCCTCAAGTCCTTTATTCATCAAAGTCGCGGAATCTATAGTTATTTTTTTTCCCATTTTCCATGTAGGATGGGCAAGAGCATCGGCAACGGTTATATCCGCAAGTTTCTTTGAGGATTTATAAAAAGGACCTCCGGATGCCGTCAATATTATTTTTTTTACAGACTCTTTTTTTTGTCCGGCGATACACTGAAAAATTGCCGAATGTTCGCTGTCTACTGGAAGAATTTTTACATTTTTATCTTTGGCCTTTTTCATTATTATTGATCCGGCCATAACAAGAGATTCTTTATTTGCTATTGCTATGTCTTTACCGGCGTCTATTGCTTTTAGAAGCGGTTCAAGGCCTATAGAACCGACCACAGAAAACAAAACAATGTCAACTTCTTTAAGAGTCGCTATTTTATTAAGACCGCTTATTCCGTGATAAACTTTTATATTTATTTTATTTTTTTTACACCATAACTGTAGTTGTGCGGCATCTTCGGGGTTTCCTGCAGACACTGCTGCCGGTTTAAATTCTTTTATTTGTTTTTTTAACAATTCAATATTTGAATTAACGGATAGCCCGCACACTTTAAATTCATTTTTTGTTTTTCTTATGAAATCTAAAGTTTGTATTCCGATAGACCCTGATGATCCTAAAACAGCTATTTTTTTCATATTAACCTTTTATAAGAATTATTGCATAATAAAAAATCGGAGCGCAGAAAAGATATGAGTCAAATCTGTCGAGCATTCCGCCGTGTCCGGGAAGAAGATTCCCGGAATCTTTTATATTACAGTCTCTTTTAAATAACGATTCGGCAAGATCTGAAAACTGCCCTACTATGCCTATAATTAAAGCAAAAATAAAAGCTTCTTTAAATGTTATTATATCTTTCATGAATATTTCTCTGCATAAAAGAGAAACTACAACAGCCGTCAGTATTCCTGCAACAGCTCCCTCTATCGTTTTTTTGGGGCTTATATGTTCGGCAAGTTTATGTCTGCCGAATTTTTTGCCGGCAAACATTGCGCCCGTATCAAGCAGCCATACGTTTACAAAAAGGAATATTATGTACTGAGTACCGTAGACATGAATATCTCTTATTAAAATCATATGAAAAAAAGTCCACGGTATAAAAAATGCCCCTAAAACAGTAATCGATATTTCTGAGGAAGCATTATCTGTTTTACTAAACATCATTTGAAATAAGAATATAACAAAAAGGAGCGATATCAAGACTGCTTGAACATGATAGTCCAGATAAAGAGCCGTAAAAAATATTGATGCTGAAGCCGTTCCGGCAAGAGTCATTGGATTATATTTTTTGCAAATAGAATAAAATTCAAGAACTGAAAAGAATACTATCGCAAAAAACATTATGAAAAAAGGAATGCCCCCCAGATATATACACCACAAAATCAAAGGAATTCCGACAAGCGCCACTAAAACTCGATGCAGTAACATTGTTTTCTCCGGTTAAAATCCGTAAACTTTAAGAGTCTGATTTTCAAAATCATAAACTTTACGGGTATTATTTGTTTTATACTCCGCCGAACCTTCTTTCTCTTTGCTGGTATGCCAGAATAGCTTTGTAGAACTCTTCTTCAGAAAAATCAGGCCACAATACGTCTGTTACATATATTTCACTGTATGCTATCTGCCATAACATAAAATTTGATATACGCATTTCGCCTGAAGTTCGTATAAGCAAATCCGGATCGGGCAGTTTTGCCGTATATAAATTGTCGGAAATATCCTGTTCAGTAGGATTATCTATTTTTTTGTCTATTATATTTTTAAGTGCTCTTAATATTTCCTGTCTTGATCCGTAATTTAAGGCAAAATTTAAAATCATTCCGTCATTATTTTTAGTTATTTCGCATGTATTTTTAAGCTCTGCCTGAATATCTTTGGGAAACTTAGAAATATCTCCGATAACCCTGAAGGATATGTTGTTTTTTATCATTGACTGAAGTTCGCTTTTAAGATATGTTTTCAAAAGAAACATAAGTCCTGATATTTCATCCTGGGCTCTTTTCCAATTTTCAGTTGAAAAAGCATACAGGGTCAAAACTTTAATATCAATTGACCTAGCGAGCTCAACAATATTTTTTGCAGTTTTGACCCCGTTTGTATGCCCTAAATTCCTCGGCAGAAATCTTTTTTTTGCCCATCTTCCGTTGCCGTCCATTATAACGGCTATGTGAGAAGGCAAATTTGAAAAATCAATTCGTGCTTTTAAAGACACTGATTTCTACTTCTGTGATATTGCTGAAACAGGACATGCCGATTCGCATGCACCGCAGTCAACGCAAGCATCGCCGATAACATATTTATTATCGTCAGTCGCACTTATTGCGCTTGCAGGACATGTAGATTCGCATGCTCCGCATCCTACGCAAGTTTCTTTATTAATTACGTATGCCATTTTACAATCCTCCCGTGATTTATATTTTCATTAAGTCCTGTTCTTTCAAAAGAACAAGTTCTTCTATTTTTTTTATATACGAATCAGTAAGTTTCTGTGAATCAGCTTCATATTTTTTTCTGTCATCTTCCGTTATAAGTTTATCTTTTTCTGATTTTTTTATGCCGTCAACAATATGTCTTCTTTCATTTCTTACGGCAACTTTATAATCTTCAGACATTTTATTGATTGTTTTTATTATTTCTTTTCTTCTGTCTTCCGTTAAAGGAGGAATCGATATTCTGATTATTTTTCCGTCATTTACGGGAGTCAGTCCTAAATCTGATTTTTGTATTGCTTTTTCTATTGCATTAAGCTGTGATATATCCCAAGGTCTTATTTCAAGAGTTCTTGCATCGGGTACGCTTACGCCTGCAAGCTGGTTTAAAGCCATCATTGATCCGTAACTTTCAACCTTAAGAGTTTCAAGTATAGCAGGGTTTGCTCTGCCTGTTCTTATCGCAGAAAAATCATGTTTTACCTTTTCTATGGTTTTTTTCATTGCGTCTTCGCCGGTTGTTAAAAGTTCTTTCGGTAACATTTTTCCCCCTAAGAAACAATAGTCCCTATTTTTTGTCCGTCAAGTATTTTATTCAGATTGCCTTTTTTATAAAAATCAAAAACATAAATCGCTATTTTATTTTTTAAACAGATTTCAAATGCGCTTAAATCCATTATCTTAAGCTGTTTGTCGATGGCTTCCTTATAGGATAAAAGATCATATTTTTTTGCAGAAGCATCTTTTTTAGGATCTGCCGTATAAACACCGTCAACCTGAGTCGCTTTTAAAATAATATCTGCTTTAATTTCTGAAGCTCTTACAGCTGCCGTTGTATCTGTCGTAAAATAAGGTTTCCCGAGTCCGCCTCCGAAAACTGTTACATATCCCTCATCAAGATAATTAAGAGCTTTCTCGGGTGTAAAAGTTTCATAAAAACCTGTGACATCCTGTGCGCCGAGCATCACGGCTTTTATATTGTTTGACTTTAAAATTTCAGTTATTGCAACGGCGTTTATAGACGTTGCAAGCATTCCCATTTTATCTGCGGATACTCTGTCTATTTCCTTTCCTGCTCCGCGCCAAATATTTCCTGCACCAACAACTATTGCAAATTGTATGCCGCGCGACAAAGGCTGCTTTAACTCTTCAACTATATTCTGAAGGCTTATGCTGTCGACAACACTATTTGCTCCCGACAGCGTCTCGCCAGAAAGTTTAAGCAAAACTCTTTGAGGTTTCATTATTCTCCGATTTTAAATCTTGCAAATTCTTTTACCGTTATGCCTTTTCCGGCCTGATCTATTATTTCCTGAACTTTCTGTTTTCCAGTGGTGTCTCTCATATAAGGCTGTTCAATCAAACATACCTGAGAATAATACTTATCTAATTTGCCTACTACGATTTTTTCGATTATATTTGCAGGTTTTCCTTCTTCCTGAAGCTGTTTAACATAAATTTCTTTTTCTTTTGCAAGTTCTTCCTGAGGAACCTGAGTTCTGTTTACGTACAAAGGACTTACTGCCGCAATCTGCATTGCTATTTCTTTTGTAAGATTCTGGAATTTTTCGCTTTTTGCGATATCTTCTGAACATTCAAAATTTACCAAAACGCCGAGTGTGCCGAATTCTCCGTGAATATAAGAGCTTATAATGCCTGTCGATGTAAATTTAACAGCTCTTTTTAAAACTATATTTTCACCGATTGTGGCGATTGCGTTTGTTATAAGATCTTTTACCGTCTGGGTTGCGTCATATTTCTGTTCAAGTATATTATCCTGAGAACTTGATTTTTCAACATGAACGGCAATGTCATTTGCAAGCTTTTTAAAGTTGTCTGTTTTTGCAACGAAATCCGTTTCACAGTTTACTTCGACAAGAACTCCTGTTTTTTTATCAGCACTTATTCTTGCCACAACCGTACCCTGCTTTGCCGATCTGTCTGCTCTTTTGACGGCAGAAGCGATTCCTTTTTCTCTCAATATTTTTACTGCCTGTTCAATATCGTTATTTGCTTCCTTAAGTGCGTTGTTGCAGTCTTTTATTCCCGCACCTGTCATTTCTCTGAGTTTTGATATAAGTTCAACTGACATTTTTTATTCTCCTTATTGAATTGTTTCTTCTTTTTTTTCTTCTGAAGCAGGTTTTTCATCGGCTTCTTCTATCGTATTTGCAGGATTTTCCTGTTTGTTTTCGATTCCTTTTCCTTCAAGTATTGCGTCTGCTATAACGGAACAAAACAACTTTACGGCTCTGATAGCGTCGTCATTGCCTGGAACAGGGTAGTCTATCAAATCAGGGTCACAGTTTGTATCGCAAACCGCAACTACCGGAATACCGAGTTTTTTTGCTTCTGCAAGCGCAGTCGTTTCTTCAACAGGATCTATTATAAACATTACATCCGGAAGCTTTGACATATTCTTAAGACCTTCAAGTGATTTTTCAAGTTTAATTCTTTCTTTTTCTCTCTGAGACTGTTCTTTCTTTGAGAGAAGTTTGAAAATTCCGTTTTCTTTCATTGCCTCAAGATCTTTAAGTCTTGCTATTGATTTTTTAAGAGTATCATAATTTGTGAGAGTTCCGCCGAGCCATCTGTCTGATACGAAGTAAGAACCGCATCTTAAAGCTTCTTCCTTGATTGGTTCCTGAGCCTGTTTCTTGGTTCCTACAAAAAGAAATTCTTTTCCTTCAGCTGAAAAATCTCTTACAACTTTGTAGATTTTTTTGAGTTCTTTGAGTGTTTTCTGAAGATCAATGATGTGAATTTTGTTTCTGCTTCCGAAGATAAATTTCGCCATTTTCGGATTCCATCTTCTTGTCTGATGTCCGAAGTGAACACCGGATTCCAACAACGACTTCATTGTTACGTTTGCCATACTTTTACGCTCCTTTGGTTTTTGTCATTCTAAAAAGAATGCCTCCACAAACTTCCGGCTTCAACCCCTTTTATTTAAGGGACCTTTGAAGAATCCGTTTGTGTGTGTATTTAGCTGCTAAGAGACTAAACTTGCCAAAGATTATACTAAATTTTAGAAATGAATACAATAATTCGGAGTTATTCCGCGTATATCAATATTTCGCTTAAATGTGATATAGAAATATCTCCGATTTTTTGCTTTGGTTTATAAGCAAGAGCAAGTCCTGAAACCCTGAAAAGACATTCATCCGAACGTCCGTCTCCTACGGCAAGACATTCTTCCGGCTTTACGTCAAGTTTTGACATTAACTCCGTTGCCGCATCGCCTTTGCAGATTATATTGTCGCAGCATGATGCATTATGACGCGTTTTTGCAAGTACTTCTCCCGTATAAACGCCTTTTTTATTTTTTAATAGAACCGGGCATATAATATTTTCTTTTGGAATTCCGAGCTGTTCGGCAAAATAAAAAACGACAGGCGAAAAAGCGTGAGAAACTATTGCGAGTTCATATCTTCTTTTTTTAAGTCGTTCAATAACTTTAGTTATATTATCCTGAAGATGGATTTTATCGTAAACAGTTTTTAAATCGCTATCCGTTCTGCCTTTAAAAAACTGAGACAGATTAAGGGTTATATCAGAATCCTTTATAAGATGCTGCTGATACTTCCATCTTAAGTCGTTGAGCATTTTTGTAAATCCGAACTGGCTTGCAAAAATTTCTATGCTGCTTTCCTCTATAAGAGTTTTGTCAAAATCAAATATTATAAGTTTATGTTTGTTGGCAATCATTCCGATTTCAGACAGGATTGACTTAATTACCTGTTCAGACATTATTGCAAGATTTTCTATAGGCTGTTTTTTATGAATCAATTCTCCGATATCAACTTCAACTATACGCAGTCCTTTTTTTACAGATTGCAGAAGAATTTGTATATCGACGCCCCATTTATCATCAATAGTTAATTCTTTTAATATTTCAGTTCTAATCGCAAACTGCCCGCTTAGCGGCTGGTTAAAATTTAAAAAAGGAAGTATTACCTGAAAAAGAGGTTTTACTACAAGTTCGGTTACGCGCCCTCTGGAACGGGAAAAAGACGCTTTAACAAGATCGGCGTCATCATTTTCAATCGGCTGAAGAAGAGACGCTATTTTTTTGGGAGACATATTAGCAAGATCTGCGTCCAGAAAAAGTATTATGTCGCATTCGGCGTGAGCAGCTCCTGTTTTTATTGCGGCGCCTTTGCCCTTGTTTTTTTCATGCTTTAATACTTTTACGTTTTCTGATTGTGCCAAATCGCAGGTTTTATCCGAGGATCCGTCGTCGACCACTATGATTTCGTTTATGGATTCGACTTTTTTAATGTTTCTTATGAGACTCTGGATAGTTTTTTCTTCATTAAACGCCGGAATTATACATGTTATTTTCATAGTTTTTCCTCCATTAAGCCCAAAAAATAAAAAAGGGTCACCACTAAGCAGAAAATGGTGACCCAACCATTTAAAAAATCTTCAAAACCGTTATTGCGGTTTTGAACCCGGTTTATATATTATTTTTATTTTGCAAGTTCCAGCAAAATAGCTTTTTGAATATGAAGCCTGTTCTCAGCCTGATCAAGAATGTTTTTTTCCTGAATATCCATTATTTCCGTAGATATTTCTTCATCTCTTACGGCCGGCAGACAGTGCATAACTATACAGTTTTTATTTGCTTTTTTAAGAAGCTCGGCGTTAACCTGATAAGGAGTAAAAGCTTTGATTCTTTTTGCTTCTTCTTTTTCTTCGCCCATTGAAGTCCATACGTCGGTATAAATTACATTTGCTCCCTTTACGGCTTCAATATTGCTTGAAATAGTTATTGATGCTTTAGTTTTCTTTGCGGTATCAGAGGCTTTATCCAAAAGTTCTTTCTTAGGCATATATCCTTTGGCGCCTATAAGCGTAAAATTAAGTCCCGTTACGGCAGCCAAAGCTAACCATGAATTAAATACATTATTAGAATCGCCTACAAAAACTATTTTAATTTTTGACAAATCTTTTAATGATTTTATTTTGAATTTTTCAACGATTGTCATAATATCAGCAAGTATTTGGCACGGATGCTCATAATCGGTTAAGGCGTTGACTACCGGAATTGAGGCATTGACCGCAAATTCTTCAACATATGTGTGTTTAAATGCTCTTATTATAATCCCGTCAAGATATCTTGATAAAACCTTCGCGGTATCATAAACAGATTCGCCTCTTTTGGTCTGCAGTTTTTGAGTATCTAAGATAAGAGGTGTTCCGCCGGCCTGTGCAATTGCCGTCGCAAATGAAACCATTGTCCTTGTGGACGGTTTCTCGAATATAAGTCCGAAAACTTTGCCTTTAAATTTATCGGTATATCCCGATTTTTTAAATTTTATCGCTTTTTCTATAAGTTCCCATATTTGCTGCGCATTCAAATCGTATATCGATAATAAATCTTTTTTTAAATTTTTCATAATAAACTCTTTACAACTTTTTTTTGCTTCTTAAAACTGCAAAAACAAGAAGAGCTAAACTTAACATCTTCTTGTTTTTGCAAAATGACTTATGTTTAACCGGAAAATTTAAAATTTCTGGTTATGGTCTATGAATATTCCCGGACCCATTGTCGACGATACGGAAATACTCTTAATATACTGTCCCTTTGCTACAGAAGGTTTTGCCTTCTGGACTACTTCAAGAAGTGTTTTAATATTTTCGGCTATTTTATCAGCTTCAAAAGAAGCTTTTCCAACGGCGCAATGTATTATGCCGTAAGCATCATTTTTATATTCAACTCTGCCTTTTTTTAAATCTTTTACTGTCTGTTCTATATCAAACGTAACAGTTCCTGATTTTGGATTAGGCATCAAGCCTTTAGGACCTAATATTTTTGCAACTTTTGACAAGTCTTTCATCGTATCTGGTGTTGCGACCAAAATATCAAAATCAAGCCAGCCTTTGGCTATCTGATCTATAATGTCTGCGGATCCGAATGCGTCTGCTCCGGCGTTTTTAGCTTCATTTTGTTTTTCGCCTTTTGCTATTACGACAACTTTTCTGGTTTTTCCTATGCCGTTCGGAAGAGAAACAGTTCCTCTTACGCTTTGATCGCTTTTCTTTGGATCAATGCCTAAACGGATGTGAACTTCAACAGATTCGTCAAACTTAGCTTTTGCAGTCTGTTTAATCAAGTCTGCAGCTTCTTTGATTGAATACAACTTTCCAGTGTCTACAAGTTTTGACACTTCATTTAATCTTTTTGCCATTTTTTTCTCCCGTGGTTCAAACACGGCATTTATATGCCGCTCCCACTAAATATAAACTTCTTATTTTTTTACTTCAATACCCATGCTTCTTGCAGTGCCTTCAACCATAAGTTTTGCGCCTTCAAGATCTATTGCGTTTAAGTCAGGCATTTTCTGCTTTGCTATTTCTTCAACCTGTTTTGAAGTTATTGAACCTACTTTATTTTTGTTCGGTGTTCCTGAAGCTGTTGCTACGCCTGCGGCTTTTTTTATCAATGCAGGAACCGGCGGCATCTTTGTTATAAAGGTAAAAGATCTGTCTTCATAAACCGTTATGACGACAGGCGTTGCCATACCCTGTTCCATTTTTTTCGTTCTTTCATTAAACTGTTTGCAGAAATCCATTATGTTAACGCCCTGCTGACCGAGAGCCGGACCTACCGGCGGTGCAGGATTTGCTGCGCCTGCAGGTATTTGTAATTTAATTTGTGTTTTAACTTTCTTTGGTGGCATTTTATTTTTCTCCTAATTTTTTGCAAATTTTGTATTTTTAAATTCAGAGCAAATTCAAAAATATTCAATTTTCCGCCGCCGTAACACGGCAAAATATTATAACAGGTTATATTTTTTCAACCTGTAAAAAGTCAAGTTCTACAGGAGTAGGTCTTCCGAAAATTGTAACCATAACTTTCAGCTTGCCCTTTTCCTGATTGATTTCTTCAACAACTCCGACAAAATGTTTGAAAGGTCCTTCTGCAATTCTGACATTTTCTTCTTTCTCAAACATAACTGCCGGTCTTGGTTTTGCACTGTCAGGATTTACTATCGCGTTAATCAAATTCGAAACTTCATTTTCAGCCATAGGTATAGGTTTTACCCCTCCTAAAAAGCCCGTAACGCCTGTTGTATTTCTAACCAACCAATACGTTTCGTTATTGATAGTCATTTCTATAAAAACATAACCCGGATAAAATTTTTTCTTTCTGATTTTTCTCTTATTGTTTTTTACCGAGACAACTTCTTCGGTAGGAACCAAAACCTGAGAAATCATATTTTTCATTCCAAGATTTTCAACAGTTCTTTCGATACTGTTTTTTACCTTGTCTTCATGTCCAGAATATGTATGGACAACATACCATTGATTAGCCATTTTTTACCCCAATTTTAATATTATGCCTAAAATTGTCGACAATATTAAATCAACAAAACTTACGAAAATAGAAAGTATTATAATGAAAATAATAACGACTACAGTCGTTGCTACAACTTCTTTTTTGCCCAGCCAAGTAACCTTTGTCAACTCAACATAAGCTTCTTTAAAAAACTGAATCGCGCTATTTATTAAAGACATTTTTCATCCTCTGCAATTTTTTTATCACACAACTTTAAAGCGGGGGCAGCTGGATTTGAACCAACAAAGCTGGTTTTGGAGACCAGAAGTTTACCGTTAGCCTATGCCCCCATGGCTTTTTAATTCCGGTTCTTTCACTACAAGAATGAAAGAACCGGGAATTTATTTAAACTATTTAGTCTCTTTATGCAAAACGTGTTTTCCGCAAGCTCTGCAAAACTTTTTAACTTCTAACTTTCCTTCCTGTTTCTTTCCTCTTGCAAAAGAATAGTTTCTGTTTTTGCATTCGGTACATGCCATTGTTATTATTACTCTGTCACCCATTTTGCTTTCTCCAATATATTGAACTGATTACTCTTTTATTTCAGTTACAACGCCCGATCCTACAGTTCTTCCGCCTTCTCTTATCG
>CAYTCB010000033.1:0-12513 GCA_964436195.1 uncultured Elusimicrobiaceae bacterium | reverse complement strand
TATACTTTAAATATGAAGGATTAAATCCGACAGGTTCATTTAAAGACAGAGGAATGACGATGGCCGTTTCAAAAGCCGTAGAAGAAGGAAGCAAAGCGGTTATCTGCGCTTCAACCGGAAATACATCGGCATCGGCAGCCGCTTATGCAGCGAGAGCCGGCATAAAGTGCGTTGTTTTAATACCGGAAGGCAAAATAGCCCTCGGAAAACTTTCACAGGCCGTAATGCACGGTGCAACAGTTCTTGCAATAGACGGCAACTTTGACGCAGCTCTTGAACTTGTTAAAGATTTAAGCAAAAATTATCCTCTTACTCTTGTAAACTCCGTCAATCCTTACAGAATTGAAGGACAAAAAACAGGCTCTTTTGAAATATGCGAAGCTTTAAATCAGGCGCCCGATTATCAATTTATGCCTGTGGGAAACGCCGGAAATATAACGGCATACTGGAAAGGATATAAAGAATACAATTCTTTGTTCCCATCAAAATATAAACTTCCGAAAATCATGGGTTTTCAGGCAGAAGGTTCTGCTCCGATAGTAAAAGGGTATCCTATCGAAAAGCCTGAAACGCTTGCAACTGCGATAAGGATAGGCAATCCGGCTTCTTGGAAAACTGCCGTGGAAGCGAGAGACGAATCAAAAGGCGTAATCGATATGGTCAGCGATGACGAAATAATTGAAGCTTATAAAATGATAGCGGCTCATGAAGGCGTTTTCGCAGAGCCTGCTTCGGCGTCTTCATTTGCAGGTCTTTTAAAATAT
Organism: uncultured Elusimicrobiaceae bacterium; assembly: GCA_964436195.1. Lineage (GTDB taxonomy): Bacteria > Elusimicrobiota > Endomicrobiia > Endomicrobiales > Endomicrobiaceae > Proruminimicrobium. The sequence goes on along the minus strand of CAYTCB010000033.1, from coordinate 11,749 downwards.
ACAAGAAACGGATATTTCAAAAATCAGCAAAATCTTAAAGCCGTATGTATTTTGACCGGTCACGGACTTAAAGATCCTGACAGAGCAGTCGTGTGTTCAAAAAAACCGACTCAGGTAAAAGCTAATATGCAGGATATAATCAAAGCAATAGGATTTTAGGAGCTATATTATGACTGAAGAATTAAAAAAACAGGAAATAAAAATTGAAATAGACGATCAGACTGCCAACGGAGCTTATTCTAATTCGGCTCTTATAACGCATTCTGAAACTGAATTTATAATCGATTTTATTTTTGTGCAGCCTCAAAATGCAAAAGCAAAAGTAAGAAGCAGAGTTGTTTTATCTCCTCTTCACGCAAAAAAATTATCTGAAGCGCTTAAAGAAAATATTGCAAAACATGAAATTAAATTCGGACAAATAAAAAGCCAGAACACTTCTCACGGAAAATCCGAATTCTATAATTAGCGGGTTGAAATGAAAATAGAATTAATATGCACTGGCAGCGAATTATTAACGGGCAAATTAAATACGAATTCATCGTATATAGGCCAAAAGCTTTTCTTTATAGGCCTTGACCTGTCTCTTATAACTGCGGTTTCAGACAGAAAAAATGAACTGCGTGAAATCTTAAATCTTGCCAAAGAAAGAAGTTCGGTAATAATCGTTACCGGCGGACTCGGCCCTACTTTTGACGATTTGACAGTGGAAACGACATCCGAAGTTTTAAAACTCGATTTATATAAAGATGATAATGTTTGGAAATCAATACTCGGCTATTTTAATAAACGCGGAATAGTGCCGTCGCAAAATAACGAAAGACAGTCATACATAATAAAAACTGCAAAAGTTCTTGAAAACAGATTTGGAACGGCCCCGGGGCAAATGGTCCATTTTGAACATGTTAATAAAGAAGGCAAAAAAACAAGGAAAACGATATTTCTTCTGCCCGGTCCGCCCAGAGAAATGCAGCCGATGTTTGAAGAAAACATTCTTCCTTTTCTCAAAAGCTACCAGACCGTAATGAAAAAAGCTCTTATAATGCACATATGCGGAATGCCAGAATCTTTGGTAGACCAACAGATAAAACCTGTTTTGAAAATCTATGAAAGCAATAAGGACGTTGAGTTTGCAATACTAGCCCACCAGTATATTATTACGCTCAAAGCGTTCGTAAAAGGTGAAGATGAAATGCTTATAGACGAAACTCTGACAAATATAAAAAATGAATTTGAAAATATTCTTGGTGAAAATATTTTCGGATACGACGGGGATACTCTTGAAAGTATTATTCAAAAACTATTGTCCGAAAATAAAAAAACATTTTCCGCAGCCGAATCATGCACGGGAGGCCTTATATCAAGCAAATTGATATCGGTTCCAAACAGTTCTATCTGCGTTAAAGAAAGCGTGGTCGCTTATGCAAACGAAGCAAAAATAAACATTCTCGGAGTTAAAAAGGAAACTCTTGACAATTTCGGAGCCGTAAGCGAAGAAACCGCAGGTGAAATGCTTGACGGCATATTAAAAATTTCAAATTCGGACTGCGCATTGTCGGTTACAGGCATCGCAGGACCTTCAGGTGCAACGGAAAATAAACCTGTAGGTCTTGTTTATATAGGCGTTTCCTGCTGCGGCAACCGCGAAATTACAAAACATTTATTTTCCGGCACAAGAAATGACGTAAGAGAAAGAGCATCTAACGCAGCGCTTGATTTATTGCGCAGGAAACTACTGAATTTAAAAAATAAACAAAAAAAAGGCAAATAATGGGCAGATTTTTAGGAATAGACTACGGTAAAAAAAGAATAGGTGTATCGATATCGGATATTATGGGTATAGTCGCGCAGCCTTTTACCGTTATTGAAAGCAAAGGCATAAAAAAAGATGCCATTGAACTTATAAAAATATCAAAAGAAAATTCAGTTTCATGCATAGTTTTGGGAGTTCCGATAAGGCTTGATACGAGCGAAGGCGAAATGGCAGTTCTTACAAAAGAACTTGCCGAAGAATTAAAAACTCTTACTTCCGAAATAAAAATAGACGTTATAGATGAAAGACTTACGACGGCACAAGCTGAAAGGATGCTCACAGAAGAAGCCAATATGTCCAGAGAAAAAAGGAAAAACGTAAGGGATAAAATAGCGGCAACTTTTATTTTACAGACTTATCTCGATATGAAAGCCGGATGTTAATTTTATGGAATATATTCTTGACGGATATAATATCATAAAGAATGACAGATTTTCAGATTTGTTCAACGCTGTCTCTCTTGAGAAATCCAGAGACAAATTATTGAACTTTATTTATTCGTGTCAGCCTCAAGGCAACAACGAAGTTACGGTAGTTTTTGACTGCAGAAGCAAAAATCCGTTTGATTTCGACGGATTCAGTTCTCAAACAATAATAGGGATGAAGATAATTTTCAGCGACGGGCAATTACGGGCTGATGACGTTATAGTGGATTTGATTGAAAAATCAAAAAATGCGTATGCGACTACAGTCGTGACAAATGATAAAGGCATTAAAAGAAGATTAGGCGGAAGCGGCGCAAAAATACAATCTGTGGATGAATTCGTTTTGAAAGGCATAAAAAATTCACAGAACAAAAATAAAGATAAAAACAAAACCGCAGATAAGAATATGACTGAACAAATTAACAGCGAGTTTATTGAAAAATGGTTAAACAAAAAATAGTTATTTTTTCAACAATATGTGTTTTATTTTTAAATTTAGCGGCATGCTCTCAAAAAAGCTCTAAAATTGAAGTTTTTTTTGAAAAAGGAAGTTCGCCAAGAACAATCGCTTTAAAACTCAAAAATTCAGGACTTATATTGTCGGCAAACATGTTTATGGCGGTAATCAAATTATCCGGCGATGAAAAACATCTTAAGGCCGGGAGATATGAATTTGATTCAGATGACAATATGTTAACAATTCTCTCAAAAATAAAAAGCGGCAAAAATTTGAATATAAAGATAACCATACCGGAAGGCTTTGACATAAAAAAAATAGGTTTGCTTCTTGAAGAAAAAGGAATCTGCAAAAGCAGTGTTTTTGAAACAGCCGCAAAAGATAAAAATATGGAAGGATTTCTTCTGCCCGAAACGTATTTTATTGACCCAAAATCTTCTGCTGACGAAATCATTAAAACGATGAACGACGAATTCAATAAATTCTGGTCAAAAGATTTTGAAAAACGGGCCGGAGAACTTAACATGACAAAACGGGATATTATAATACTGTCTTCAATCGTAGAAAAAGAGGCTGTATCTTCAAAAGAAAGGCCTGTAATAGCCGGAATATTTTACAACAGACTCTCAAAAAAAATGAGACTTGAATCGTGTTCCACAGTTTTATACGCAATGGGAATAAACAAAGAGAGACTTTCGTTTGAAGATTTAAGATTTAATTCTCCTTATAACACATACAAACATGCCGGTTTACCTCCGGGACCGATATGCAATCCCGGAAAAGAAACCGTTAAAGCAGTTCTGTTTCCGAAAGAAACGCCGTATCTATATTTTGTTTCAAAAGGCGACGGGACACATATGTTTGCAACAACTTTAAATGAGCATGTAAGTCAAAAAAAAGATACAAAAAAAATGATAAAGAAGGCGAAAAATGAAAAAAAGAAAAATCTATCTTGATAACAGCGCAACAACATATACAAGGTCTGAAGTTGTGAATGCAATGCTTCCTTATTTTTCCGATATTTACGGAAACGCTTCGTCCGTACATCAATTCGGACAGGATGCAAAAAACGCCCTTTCTCAGGCAAGAATAACTTTTGCAAACTTGTTAAACGCCAAAGATCCGGAGGAAATAATTTTCACAAGCTGCGGAACAGAATCCGACAATATGGCTATAACCGGAGTTTTAAATGCCGTCGAAGGAAAACACGTAATAACCAGCGCATTGGAACACCATGCCGTTCTGCATACATGCCAGCATCTTGAAAAATGCGGTTATAAAGTAGACTACATACCCGTAGACGCTTCAGGCAGAATAAAACTCGATGTTTTAAAAGAAAAAATAACAGACGAAACGGCGGTAGTAAGCATAATGCATGCAAATAATGAAATCGGCATAATTGAACCTGTTGAGGAAATCGCATCTATCATAAAAGAGACCAATAAAAACAGAAAAAATCAGATTTTTTTTCATACGGATGCGGTGCAGACTGCAGGTAAAATAAAATTAGACGTCCAAAAATTAGGAGTGGATCTTTTATCTGTCTCCGCCCACAAATTTTACGGGCCTAAAGGAACAGGAGCCTTATACGTAAAAAAAGGCACAAAAATCGAACCGATTTTATACGGCGGTCATCATGAAAACGGTTTGAAACCGGGAACTGAAAATATTGCCGGAATAATAGGAATGACCAAGGCTCTTGAACTTGCAAATAATGAACTTGAAACAGAAAATGAAAAATATATGATATTGAGAAAAAGGCTGGCAGACGGTATTTTAAAATCAATACCTAAATCAGTCATCAATACGGATTTCATAAATTCTGTGGCAAATGTACTAAATGTAAGCTTTGATTCTATAGAAGGAGAAACGCTTCTTCTTATGCTTGATATGGAAGGTATCGCAGTTTCTACAGGCTCGGCATGCGCTTCAGGTTCAACCGAACCGTCACATGTCCTTCAGGCGATAGGCGTTGATCCAGTTACCGCCCAGGGAACTGTAAGATTTTCCCTCGGCAAACAAAATACTCAGGAAGATATCGATTATGTGCTTGATGTGCTTCCTAAACTTGTTGAAAAAGTAAGAAAAATGTCTCCTGTGTGGAACTGCAGGTAAAGATTTCGGGGCTATATTTTCCAAAACAGCGGACATTCAGTCTGAATATAGGCAAAAATGATATAATTATTTCAGACAAACACATATTATTAACCGGAGCGATTATGATGAAATATTTAAAATTCAGATATACGTCAACAATTATAGCAATAGCCATTCTTACCTTAAATCCGACTGCAATAAAAATATATTCAGGATACAGAGAAAAATGCAGCATAATGTCAAAAATAGCCGAAATCAAACAAGAAAATGAAAAGTATAAAAAAAGACTTTACTATCTTGAGAATGTTCCGTCACATATAGAAAGAATGGTCAAGTCCGAATTAGGCGTTATAGCCGAGGGCGAAATAGAATACAGATTTGTAAAATAATAACTTATCCAAAGGACGGCTTGTTTAAATGAAATCAAAGATTTTATCCGTTTTTATATGTCTGTTTATTTTATTTGCGCAAAATATTTTTGCAAGAGAACAAAAAAAACTTAAAGTGGCAGTGACAACTTCTCATTTATCCACGCTCATGCATGAGATATGCGGCGATAAAATTGACGTAATAACGATACTAGAACCGACTGTATGTCCGAGTCACAACGATATAGACGCAAAAAAAATGAAAGAAATTTCAACAAGCAACATTCTTCTGTACCACAGCTGGCAGCCGTGGGCAAAGGATTTAAAATATAAAATAGCAAGTCTTGAAATATTGTATAAGGAGTTTAAAACCGAAGGCAATTTAATGATCCCCTATATAAACGTCAGAGCCGCCGAAGAATTAAAAGATATTTTCGTCATAATTGATTCTGATAATAAAAAATTTTATGAAGATAACTTCATAAAATATGTTTTTAAGGTCAACCAGCTTTCCGATGAAATCATGAGAAACCACACTTCTTCCCGCAACGTAAAAATCGTATGCAATGTTATGATCTCTGATTTTATGAAATGGCTGGGATTTGACGTTGTTGCGGAATATCCGGCTTCCGATAAAATTTCACCGTCTCAAATGGCAGAACTTATAAAAAAAATTAAAAAACTTAAAGTAAATTATGTCGTAGACAATCTTCAAACCGGAACAGATGTCGGCCGTGTTTTGAATAAAGATTTGAATTTAAAGCATATAACAATAAGTAATTTCCCGCTTGGCAACTCGTACATCTATACTTTGAAAGATAATATTTCAAAAATTGACAAGGTCATCTCATAATGCCATCTGTTATATCTTTACAAAATATCAGTATATCCAGAGTCTCTAAACCTGTTTTAAAAAATATAAATATTGAAATCGAATACGGAGACAGCGTAGCGGTGCTCGGACCAAACGGCGCCGGAAAAACAACTTTTCTAAAAGTTATAAACGGTCTTATAAAAAACAATGACCGCGGAACAGTCAAAATACTCGGAGAACAGTTAAATAAACATATAAAAAAACATATCGGTTATATTCCGCAAAATAATAATTTTGACGTTAATATGCCTGTGTCTGTCAGAGATGTAATTTCTATAGGTTTGACTGCCCAGTACGGCATGTTAAAAAAATTTACTCCGTTTGATAAAAAATCCGTAGAAGAAATCGCAAAAGGTTTAAATATTTATCATTTAATTGATAAGCCTATAGGACAGCTTTCAGGCGGAGAAACACAAAAAGTTTCAATAGCCAGAGTTCTTGCTCAAAACCCAAAACTTATACTTATGGATGAGCCTCTGTCAAATTTGGATAATAAAACACAGACTGACATTTTAAAACTCATTGACTTTATACACACAGAACTCAATATGACTTTTGTAATTGTAGCGCATAATTTAAACCAAATACCGCAATGCTGTAATAAAGTTATTTTATTGCATAACGGAGAAATTAAATTTTTTGACATAAAGGAAAATGCATTTAAAAATAATTTTTTCACGGAACTATATAATTTATGAAAGATTTTTTTGATTTTTTTCACTTCGCATTTTTTTACAGAGCGCTTATAATGTCCGTTCTTGGCGGAGTGTCCTGCGGCATTATAGGCGTATGGATTCTTCTTTTAAATATTCCTTTTATTGGCGTAACAATGGCTCATTCGGCTTTTGCCGGAGCAGTCATTGGAATCGCTTTCGGGATAAATCCGGTGCTTACAGGTTTTATTTTCGGCATTATTTCGGCATTTATTATAGGACCTCTTTCCGATAAAGCAAAACTCAACAACAATATGATAATCAGCCTGATTTTTTCTTTTACGATAGGACTGGCATTTTTGTTTATAGGCCTTGAGCAAAATTCTAACGCAAATATCCTTACCTTTATATGGGGCAGCATTTTAATGACTTCATGGACTGATATATACTTATCTGTTTCGGCAGTGTTTGTATTGCTGTGTTTTGCTTATTTGTTCCATAAAGAAATTCTCGCCGTTCTGTTTAACAGAGAAATCGCGCGTTCATGCGGAATAGCGGAAAAACAAATATTTTATGCTCTTTTGATTTTTTCATCTGTCACCGTAAGTTTAAATCTGCATGCCGTAGGAGGTCTTTTAATCTACAGTCTTATAGCGATTCCTTCATCAACGGCCTACCAGCTTACCAATAATATTAAAACAATGTATCTGCTGTCTTCGTTGTTTGCCGTTATATCATGTATCACCGGACTTCTATTATCAACTTTTTTAAATCTGCCAGTAAGCGCGACCATAATACTGTTATCATGCATAATGTTTGCTTTGTCAATGATATTTTCAAAAAAAGATTGCCAAATAAATAAGATATAAATATAATATTGACTAAATATAAATCGGGAGGAGCTGAAGGATGTATAAGATTGTTTTGATTAGACACGGTGAAAGCACATGGAACAAAGAAAACAGATTTACGGGATGGACGGATGTTGATTTGTCCGAAAAAGGAGTACAGGAAGCAATAACTGCCGGACAGCAGCTTAAAAAAGACGGATTTGAATTTGATTTGGCATATACATCTGTTTTAAAAAGAGCCATTAAGACTCTAAATAATGTTTTAGATCAAATGGATCTTTTATGGATACCCGTAAAAAAATCGTGGACTCTTAACGAGAGACATTACGGAGCATTGCAGGGCATGAACAAGGCCGAAACCGCAAAGCAGTACGGTGAAGATAAGGTTAAAATATGGAGAAGAAGTTATGACACTCCGCCGGAACCTTTAAAAGAATCAGATCCGCGCTATGCAGGAAATGATAAAAGATATAAAGATTTAGATAAAAAAGACATCCCGCTCACGGAGTGTCTCAAAGATACTGTTGCCAGAGTTCTTCCTTTTTGGCAATCCGAAATAGTTCCTAATATTAAAGCCGGCAAAAAAATAATAATAGCCGCACACGGCAACAGCCTTAGAGCATTAATAAAATATCTTGACAATATCAGCGATGAAAACATCGTAAATTTAAATCTTCCTACGGCAATGCCTTTGGTTTATGAATTAGACCAAAATCTCAAACCGATAAAAAGCTACTATGTGGGAGATCCTGAAGCCGTTAAAAAAGCGATGGAAGCTGTTGCTAATCAGGGAAAAGCAAAGTAAAAAATTAAAACGCCAAATAAAAAAAAGACACTTAATAAATAATTTATTAAGTGTCTTTTAAATTTAAAATTTACTTCTTAACTTCTTCTTTCTTAACTTCTTTCTTAACTTCTGCTTTTACTTCTTTAGCTTTTACTGTTTCTGAAGAAGCTGCAACTGTCGGTGTAGAAACAACAACTGTTTTCACAGTATCAGTGCTTGCAAATGCAGCAACTGCCAACGCTGAAACGAACAAGAAACTAACAAACAACTTTGCCATGGTAGAATTCTCCTTTTTGGTATTTGAGACTAATTTTGCATCTTTTTGTTTAAAATGTCAACGGCAGGCTGCTGTTTGTCGGTCAATGATTTGATATATTTATCGGCCTGTTTCAGCGCCGAATTCAAATTTAGGCATATATTTTCTCTGCCTATATCATTTATAAAATTATACTTTGTAAGAAGCTTTAAAGGTTGTTTTTCTAAACCGCATAAAATAAGCCTTGTACTATTCTTTTTACATCTTTTATGCATTTTATACAAAGCATTATAACCGGTTGCATCCATTACCGGCACTTTTCTCATTCTTATGATAATTACTTTGCATTTTTTTATATTTTCCATATGTTCGACGAATGTACTTGCAGCACCGAAAAAAAACGCTCCGGTTATCTCATGAACAACAACATCTTTGTCAAATATTTTTTTATCTATCCCGTCGTCATCTTCTATTTCATCTTCCAGGTCATTTTCCTGGTCAAGAACCGTTATATTTGTCATATCTGACATTCTTTTCATAAAAAGAACCGAAGCAAGAATAACTCCTATTTCTATCGCATAAATAAGATTTACAAAAACTGTCAGAAGAAAAGTAGTTATAAAGACTATCGAATCGCTTAAAGGCGCTTTATTTATCTCGGAAAAAGCCCTGAAGTCAATCATTCTGTAAGCAACATTAAATAAAATTGCCGAAAGAACAACCATCGGAATAAGCTGAACATACTTCATAAATAAAATCATTGCTATAAATATAAATACGGCATTTGCTATGCCGGCGATGGGAGTCCTTGCTCCGTTTGTAATTCCGGCCGAAGTTCTTGCTATTGCTCCCGTTGCGGGGATCCCTCCGAAAACAGCCGAAGCAAAATTTGCAAATCCCTGCGCAATTACTTCAGTATTTGACCTGTGTTTTTTTTCAATCATTCCGTCGGCAACAACAGCAGACAAAAGCGATTCTATCGCAGCCAAAAATGCAATAATTAAAGCCGAAGGTAAAAGATGGACAAACATATCAAAATTAACAGACGGTATTTTAGGAACAAATGAAATATTTTTTGATATATCTCCAAAATGAGTATATATTGTATCAACATTAAGATGTAAAAATTTAACCGCCAATGTCGCAATGACTATAACTGCAAGGCTGCCGGGGAAAAATTTAAATCTTTTCGGATAAAAAGCCATAAATAAAACAGATCCTATTCCTATAATAAAAGTTTCCAAATTTATATTCGTTAAATTTTCAATATAAAGCCGCCACTGCGGAATAAATTCACTCGGTATATTTTTAAGATTTAATCCCAAGAAGTCATTAATCTGTGTCGAAAATAACACAACGGCTATGCCGCTTGTAAACCCTATTACAAGAGGATCGGGAATATATTTCAAAACACTCCCGAATTTTAAAAATCCCATAATAACAAGGATAATTCCTGCCATTGCTGTAGCGACTATTAATCCGTCAACCCCGAATTTCTGCACTATAGCATAAACTATAACGACAAATGCTCCGGTAGGACCTGCAATCTGAACCCTGCTGCCTCCGAAAACTGAAACGATAATACCTGCTATTACGCCTGTTATCAAACCTTTTTCAATGCTTACGCCTGAAGCAATGGCAAGAGCTATTGATAAAGGTATGGATATAAAAGAAACTATAAGCCCTACTATAATTTCTTTTAAAATATTATGCGGTGTAAATTCTTCAGGTTTATTTTTAAATAAAGTAAATAACTTAGGTCTGAACATGATTTGTTTTTGATCCTTTTTTTTGATTTTATTTTATGATTTGTTTTTTTTATTGAACAGCATTGAAAAGACAAATAATCCTACGCCTATAAAAACGCATGAATCCGCAATATTGAATGTCGGCCATCTGTAAACTGTCTTATATCCCACGTCTATGAAATCAATTACGGCTCCTCTGAAAATTCTGTCAATAAGATTCCCTGTGCCGCCTGCAGCTATCAGCGTCATTGAATGCATTTGCAATTTGGTAAGTTCGGACCTGTATTTAAAAACAAATGCAGATACTCCAAAAACAATTGCGGCAGTCATCAAAATAAAAAATATATTCAAACCCTGAAACATACTGAAAGCAACTCCGGTATTTGTAACGTGTATTATATTGAAATAATCGCAGATAAAAATACCAGAACCGTAAGGAATATTATTTAGAACAAGCCACTTGGATACTTGGTCGAAAATTGTATAAACCAATGCAAGAATTAAATATATCATTTGTTTTTCTCTGTCTAATTAAAAAATCTCTGTTTTTTATTTTCATTGTAAAAAACAGAGATCTATATTTTTACTTTACGGCCTCTGCACATCTTGGGCATAATCCGTTTTTAACATCATCAATATGTCTCCAGCATCTGTCACATTTTTCAAATGACGACTTCGAGGAATAGACTTCCAAAATATTATCGTCCGCCTCTTTCTGAAATTTTATATCCCAGCTGCCGAAAACAACTTTTGCAAGGGACTCATCATTTAAAGCATCATCATATTTTTTGCCGTATTTTATCGTTAAACATGCTTCAAGATTTGAACCTATTATCTTTTGCTGTCTTAATTTTTCATTTTCAACAAGAACTTTTTGCTTTATTAAAACAAGATTTTCCCACTTTGAAAGAGTTTTTGCTTCAACATTATAAGCGGTATTTTCACACGGATAATCGGCCAATATCACAAATTCCGGAAGATTTTTATTTATTTTGATTATTTCATTCCATGATTCCTGAGCCGTAAAAGATAAAACCGGAGACAAAAGACGAGTCAAGACAGTAACGATTTCAAGCATCACAGTCTGTGCGCTTCTTCTGTCTCTGCTGTTAGGCTTGTCGCAGTACATTATGTCTTTTAAAGCGTCAAGATAAAAACCGCTTAAAAATACGGTGCAGAAATTATTCACGGCATTTACCGTTTTATGGAATTCATAATTTTCAAAACCAGCCGTAGATTGTTTTATTACGTCGTTTAAACAATGAAGAGCATATTTATCTATTTCATTTAAATTATTATATTCAACGGCATCAGAAAAATTCATATCGCCTATATTGCCTAAAAGAAATCTTATCGTATTTCTTATTTTTCTATAAGCGTCAATATGACCTTTTAATATTTCTTCTGAAACTCTTACGTCTTC
>CAYTCB010000032.1:0-12537 GCA_964436195.1 uncultured Elusimicrobiaceae bacterium | reverse complement strand
TAACATTTGATTTCATTTCCTGAATAAAATATGACTGCATTTCAGACATAAGAACACTGTCTGCTATCATACGGTCTATCACGGACTGTTTATCCTGAATATCCGGATTATCCATTACTCTGTTTATGCTTCTTATAAGATATATTGTCATCGGCCAATAAATAGAATTCATGCCTAATGAGTCGCTGTTTGTACTGTAAAGATTTAACTGCAAAAATTCTGATAATATTTTTTCTCTTAGAGTAAGAACTACAGCCTGAACAGGACCTTCTGGCTGTTCAATTTCAATACCGATAACTTTACCCTCTTCTTTTATTGTTTGAATTCTAAGCGGATTTCTTGTTAAAGAAGCTTTTGTAATTCTCGAAATTTCTCTCAATTTTGCTTCAGTAAGATTAATACCTGTTGTATACTCAACGGCATTTTTCATGCCTTCCGGTAAATCTGCCGCCATTTTATCGTACTCGGCCTTAACGATGAATTGATATACAATTTCGTCAACAAAAGAATCATAAGCAGTAAATGTTTTATCCGAACCCGCCTTAGCCAATATTGATTTTATATTCTCGTTACTAATAACACCCTGTTTGCTTAAATTTCTTAAAATGATTACAGTATCAGTAGGAAATGCCCATGAAAGAACTTCATCCAAATCTTTTCCTTCTGATAATCTTTTGAAAGCTTCCGCTTCCATTTTCTGAATAACTACCTTTTTCAGGCTTTCAAACATATATGCCCTATTTTCAGAATTGTCTTTGTCAGAATTAACTTCTGTATTTTTTATTATTGATAACAAATCGGAAGCAGTCAGCCCAAGAGTAACAGCTGCTTCAACAACAACGAAAGAATCCTCATAATCCATAAGATTTGATATGGCAAAATTCTTTACTATATCAGGCGTTATTTTTGTATCAGGACTTATTGCTTTTAATTTTTTAACCAGATCTGAGATTGAAGGGGCTTCTGTTTTTCTGTCTTCAAGTAAGACCGGCAGTGAATCTATATTTAGATAGCCTTTTTCAATAGCAGAAACTAAAAAGTCGGCTTTTTTTGAATCATTGGTCAACAGCATAAAGAATTCTTTTAGTTTTTCTTTATTATCTATTCTCATAGATTTATTTAAAGCCATAAAAAGCTTGATTTCTCCGGATATGCTTCTGTTTTCAATTATTGAAGCCGCTGCCGCTCCCATTTCTTCAAAAGAAATTTTTTCTGAGGATGATTTTTTGCTTCTGTTATATTTCTTTGCAAAAGCAGACAAATTCTTTGTTATATCTCCGGCATTACCTGCATTAATATTTCTTCTTACTGCTTCCTTTTTCTTTCCGCGCGTAAATATTTTACATATCCAATTTATAACGGAATACATTAAAACTATTGGAAAAACATATAACAACGGCGTTTCAAATAATTTTTTATGCAAAGCTTCACGTATTAATTTCCCGGGACCTATAAGATTTTTACCGTTAATTGACATCTGGGAAATTACATAAGAAGCATCACCCTGATTTGTATACATTATCTGTCTAAGTTTTTTGAATGATTCCGGCGTTACCGGCCCTGTTTCCGGAATATCTATGTCATATACTGCTTTTAACGCCGATATGCCGGTTAATTTGATATGTATCGGAATAATTCCGAAAAGTTTAAATTCTATGGAAACAATTTTTGTATTTCTTATTGTTTCAATAAAATTCATTTCATCTTGTATGGCTCTAATTCTGGCCTGCGTATATTGTGTCGTGTTACCTATATTGTTTTGGTCTACAACACGCGTTTCTTCATATTCTCCATACTTGTTATATACGGATTCCATTACAAATTGGTATAACTGCTCAATATCCTTATCGGTCATAAGCGCTGAATCGGAATACGGAGTTATCGTCATAGGACTTGTTATACCTTCCGAATCCGTCGTTGAATATATTGCAGAAATTCTGTTTAAAGTATCAGCATCCAGTTGTGTCCACATTGAAAAAACGGCAGACATCGTTTGAGCTGCCAGTTGAGGATTTGTAGACCATAACGAAGGTGTTTTTTTATACCCGACAAACTCTCCGGGCAAATCATCAATTGAACCGGTAACAGTAACTATCGAAATTGTTCCGTTAGCGTCTCTTACGTATGCCAAAGGCCTGCCCAAATCATCATATTCAACGGTATATAAGAGAGACATTATGTACTGTGCATCGGCTGCATCCAAAATACCGTTCTCTAAAAGCTTATTATTGCCTTCGTCGGCAAACTGTTTTACATACTTATTTAAAAATTCCAACAGAGTCAACTGTGTTCCGTTTACGGTTACATAATTTTCCTGCAAAAGCTGTATCGTATTTTTATATTCCTGAGCGCTGAATATTCTGACAGGATTTTCAGATTCGGCCGTTGCGTTTACCGTGTTCAAGTCATACATGCTAGTAGCAACTTGAGCGTATGAAACAATGCCGTCTTTTATGCTTACGTCTTTTTTTGTAAATACGGCATAGTCATCGCTTACATAAATTATCGGCTGGCCTTTATAATACGCCACAATGGAAACCTGCTGCGTTTTTTTATTTAAAGTATACTGCCATGTCAAATCTTTGAAATCAGGAAAATTAAAATCATTATTTGCGTTTGCATCTCTATATGCTGCTTCCAAAGCGACACGCACATTTTGATTTACGCCTGATTTTTTGAATAACTCGCCATACGGTAAATTTTCACTTGATGCCAGCCATGCGACAACGCGATATCTCCCGTCGGATAATTTTTCCGCGGCGCATATGGCAGAGTTAACTGGCTGACCTTTATTATCCAATGATGATATTGTTACAAGATACGTACCATCCGGAGCCTGGTCCGCATATACTCCCGTAGGCGTTGTTACCGAAACAACCGCCGCAACTACAAGATTACCCTGTTCATCAAGAGATAATCCGTGAGAAAGAAGCCACTGATTGACTATATCTCTTTCTTTATCATTGTTAAATTCAACAGGTTTACTGAAATCATATTCCCTGTTGACGTAAACTGTAGTTTCCACACCGTTTTCAATTTGTATTATCGGAACTCTTATTGTAATTTTGCCTACATAGGCTCTTTCCTGGGAAACAACCATCCCGACTTTTCCGCCTGAAACATTATTTCGTATTTGTTCCGCGCTTCCTCTTATAACCGATGAGTATTCTCCGTATACATTAATTACAGGAACATTTCTTATTGTTCCGTCACTGTTAATATCTATTCCCGTAAAGTTTGTAGTAACCAATGCATTATCTACAACTTCGTCTTTTACGACAACTTTTTTGGCTTCATCTTTTATGTCCCCGTTCTCCGTGTTAATGATAACAACAGGAACAATCCAAATTCCCTCTTGAGTCTGGAATAAATAATCTGACTTTGCATTATTTTCATCCGTCTGTTTTGAAACGACATCGGCAATACTTGCGGCATACATACCGAAATTGTTATTGTATGTCGTAATTTTTCCGTTTAAGACTATTCCTGCTCCTATCAAATTTTCCACAGTAACTTCATAACCAAAAGCGCTTATCTTTTTATAAGTTATTTTAACATCTAGAACTTCTCCGTTGTCAAGCTTTATGGTTCTTCTGCTTGAATAAACAGTTCCTATATCGGCGTTGCCCAAATTAAGTTCCAAGTTAACTAATTCATCAAATCCGTTCATTTTCAAAATATCTTTTATGTTGGCGGGGTAATCTTTATCTGCGTATTTAAATCCTTCTACCCCTATAGACTCTAATGCAGCATCAACCTGTTCTTGAATAGATTGCGGCAAATACGCCTTAAGATATTCACTGCCTGTTATGTTGTTATTTGCATCAACAACAATATTTTCAACAACTTCCTCTGAAATAACAGTCCCGACAGGAGCAACCCATTCCCCACCGTCATTTTTAACGACCGGCGTCCATGACATGCTGTAAACAACTGAATAACCGTCTTTAGTTTCTATAACGTTATTCACATTAATGGAAACTCTCGCAAACTGCTGTATACTTTGAGTTTCGCCGTTTACATCTACAAATGTAATGGTTTTATACGGAACAATCTCATTGGCATAAAGATTGTTAATAATTTCATTTAACGCCTTTATAGATATTTCACCGCTCAGTATTTTTTTGAAATAGTCATGAACTTTATCACTTGAAGATTTTAAAGTATCTCCCGGCAATATATATTCCAAAACTCCTGTATTATGTTCAATGGCATATGCTCTTACTTTAAAATTCTTTTCCAAAAGTTCTTTAAACTCCGCAATCTGATCTGCATTGAAGTTTAAATTTCCGTCGGAACCATATAGAGAATATGATAATTCCACAAGAGCTTTGGTAGACACATATGTTATTTTACCGTTAGAATCTTTTTGCAATAAATCAGGTTTGCCGTTAGCAGCCATATAATCATTGAAATTTTTAAGAAAAACCTGATCTAAAATCAAATTTCCGTTGTCGTCGGCAGTAAATATAAACTGGCTGATAGTAGAAATACTGTTTTTAATATCATTACGCAATAAATTAACAAATTCATCTTTTGTACGTTCTATTAAAACACCGTTTGAATCGTAATATTTTTGATACTTGACTTTTATCAATCCGTTTGAATCATAAATAAATTTGTTAGCTTCATAATCGAATGCGCAATATTTCAATAATTCGCTTAACTTATAAAAGTTATCGTTAATTTCAAATTGTGAATTTAATATCTCATATGTTACTAAGAATGTGTCGATATTAAATGTATATTTACCGGATTCATTAAACGGATAAATATTTTCAGGATATGTTACGCCGTCTTTTGTAACAGTAAAATAAAATGCCTTGGTGTCTTTATCAATATTATTTTCTACCGTAAAACCTGCTTTTATTAAGTCCGCCCTTGCTTCCAAGATATTTCTTATGCTTTCAAGAGTATCCAATTTGTTTTGGACTGAAAACGTATTTGTTGTTTTCCCGCTTTCATCTTTTCCGTATTTGTAGACATAAAACTGAGTGCCGTCTTCCATAACCATCAAATAACGAAATATCTTAGGATATTCCAAATGACGATCCGCGCCTTCTCCGACAAAATATCCGGCACCGTCTCTTTGATCAAGATAAGTTTTATCAACAACCTTGGCAACACCGGGCAGTTGTCTTAATAAATCTATCATATCAGTAAGCAAAAGATCGGATTGTTTGGTTAAAGTTTCTTTCTGCTGCTGAGTTAACACTTTTGATTCTTTAATTGCCGATATTATTTTTTTTACGGCATCTGTTGAACTTACGGCATCCAATTTTTTTGCAACTATGTTGTAATACCTGTTTTGTATTTCAGTAATTAAAGCCGTTTTTTCAGTTGCGGATAAAGAAGAAGTGCTTATTTTTGCTATTACTGCGCTTATATCGTCATCCGAATTAAATAAAGACTCAGCCGCTCTTACGGCCCAAGTTTCACTCGTGTCCGAAATCAAAACTTCCGTATCAGATATTTCAGCCAACTGTTCTTCCGATATAAAATCCTTATATGCTTGTCCGAATATATCCGTTAAAGCCGTTTGTAATTTTTCTTTTTGTTCTCTTGCAACCTGCTGTTCAAGAGTTTCACCGTTCTCATTGACATAAGCTTTAATCGTTTCTATTACTTTTTTTGCATATTCGGCGCCCGAGCCTATATTTTCAGGATTTCTTGCGCCTGTCGCTTCTATTCCAGCTTTTATAACTAAATAATTGTATTTAGATTTTGACTTTATAAGTTCAATAACATATCCGTTATTTAACCCGTTCAAATCTATATTTAAAATTTCTGCTGCAGCCTTTTTGCCCAAAACATCCTGCTGCTCAGGAGTCAAATATTTTGAATTATTTTTATTATAGATTTCTCCGAGAAGATCTTTTATATCATCCACAGAATGACTTGCGGCAATAACATCAATTTGTTTTGTATATGCTTTTTCCAGCAAGAGAGATTTTTGTTCATCCGTTAAGTATTTCGACTTGCTTATAGCATTTATTATGTCTTTGATATCTTCTGATTTAGCCGCAGCACCTATTTGCTGCAAATATTTTTCGGCATATTTTTGTTTTATATTGTTTATTAATTCTGTTTTTTGATCGTCATTTAACTCTTCAGACTTATTTATTTCATTGATAGCGGTTTTTATATCATTTTCTGTTGCCGAACCAATCAAAGCCGTTACTGCTCTTACGGACCACGCGGCAATTTCATCGGAAGAAACTACTTTGGTTTTCATAATTTTATTAACTAATGAAGGAAGCATGCCGGCGGTTATATAATCTACCCCAAATACTGAATTTAATTGTTCTGCAACTGCCGCAGTCATCCGGCTCTTGATATCTTTTCTGAAATCTTTTGTTATTATAGAATCCACGCGTGTTGCATAATTGTAATCGCTTTCCAATTTGCCGTTTTCATCAATTGTCCTTACACTTGCTTGTCTTATCGCTGATTTTGTAACTATCGCATCAGAGACAAATCTCTGCCTGAGAGCGCTGCCGTCTTTTAAATCTATTTCCATGGCTTTTTCTTGTGCTTTTGCATACAGAGATGTTTTCTCTTCAGGTTTTAATGTTGAATTATAAATTTCTTGCACTATAACAGTTATTTCTTCTATACTGATGCTCGAGGTTATCTTATTTTTTATACTTAAAAATTCTGCAGACTCTGCAGCTTGAGCATTTACAGACGGTTCTGCAACAACCGGCACAGCAGTCTCAGTTTTAACTGTCTCTGCAGGAGTAAGTTTATTTCCGTTATTAAATATTTCAAAGGGATTTGAAGATTTCGTTGATTCAATTGCCTGCAAACCTGCATTAAGCCAGAAGGTGGCCGCAAGAGATTTGTCCGAAGCAATTACGACATTTGCCGTATCGTTAAATTTTCCGTCTAAAGTCGTATAACGGACATATATCCCGTCTCCTTCT
Source organism: uncultured Elusimicrobiaceae bacterium (assembly GCA_964436195.1). GTDB lineage: Bacteria > Elusimicrobiota > Endomicrobiia > Endomicrobiales > Endomicrobiaceae > Proruminimicrobium. The sequence continues at coordinate 5,611 of CAYTCB010000032.1, read as the reverse complement.
TTTACTATCAAACCTGCATCAATTGCATATTGCAATATCTGCATTGCTTCTTCATTTCTGCCTGCGGCTGCCAAAGCTGCAAAAGCCTGCATTGTAAACTCGCCGCTTACGTCGCTTGCCGCATTAGTTGAAAATCCGAATAAACCGTCAGCCCTCTGATTTTTCATCAGACTGTTTATAAGACCGGCTAAAAAATCATCTCCAAAAGTATCCGATATATTTACGCCCTGCAAATTCATATTGTCTATGGCAGACAACATCATGAAACCCCATGTATAAGTATCTGTTGCCTGCATATTATTATTGGCGCCGATTTTAAGATTGTAAAAAGATGTTCCTCCGGACGAATCCTTCGTTACCAAATTATCGTTAATATATGATAAAACTTTATTTAATTTTTCAGTATCACCTTTTAAAGCATAATACAATGCGGAATCGAGCATATGTTCGGTAGATACCCATGTGTCTTGTTTTGAACCGGTAAAATATATCCCGTTTCCTGAAGTTTGCTGTACTTTTGCAAGATAATCGTCGACATCTTTTATTATAGAATCTGCTAAAGTCTCCAATTCGGCATCTCCGGTCTGTTTGCAATAATAAGCAAATATACCGGCCCAAAGAGCCTCTCCTGTTCCTATATAATTTTCAGAAGTTGATCTTCTTAAACCGCTTTGCGCGATTGTCTGCAATACTTCTTTCGCTTTTGCTTTATCATTTACTAAATTGGCAATGCCTGCCAACGAATTATCATATAATTGTTTGAAATCCGGATTTTCAGCATATGAAGAATACGGATAAATAGAACCGTCTGAAGTGTAAAAACTTGCCAAAGCATTATTTACAGATTCGGTCGTAATATCCGCCGCTTTAAAACTTTCCGTCTGCTGAGTTTCATCTGCCGTTGCCTGCTGTTTATTTTCAATATTTTCTGTTTTGGTAACAGGCTGATTTAAAATACTTACGGCTCTGCCCGAAGCTCCCATCACAAAACCAAGCAGCGTCATAAAATATATTATTGCATTTGTATGTTTTTCTTTTATCAAAGCGTTACTTAAAAGAAGTCCGAGTATTATGGCGACTGCGCCTACTACCAAGGTAAAAGGATTTAATATTGCAGCTAATGAAAAACCGCCCTGAATCATTGCAAATGCCGCATAACCAAGAGTATACACAAGCTGCAAACCAAAAAAATCTTTAAGAAATCTTGTTAATGTTGTTTTTAAATTAGCCGTATCTTCTATTCTTTTTTGCATTCTTTCATATGTGATGAAAGCAATTGCAGTAAGAGTCATAAATACGGGCATAATAAACTGCGATACGGCAGATAATGCAATAAGTCCCAATCCAAACTGTGATGCAACAGCAAATAAAGCCAATACCCCGACTCCGACCAATGAATACAAAATAATATTTTTTACAGAAAATTTTTCTCCCTGCTTTTTAGGTATACCGTACTGTGCATATAAAAAAGCTCCTATCAGGACTACACCGGCTAAAACAGCTATAACCGGAGCTATCGTTGCTGCCGGACCTATAGCCAAAAATGCAAGTACGGCGACTATGCCTGTAATTACCATACCGGTAACTGTATGTGATACTTTTTTCTTTGTTGTATCTAACAGAACATTTTTCTGTTTTGCAAGTACCTTATTATTTTTTACAACAAAAATAATTCCCGCTATTAACGCAACAACTGCAACAGCTAATGAAATAAAGGCAAGTGCAGGAGAACCCATTATTGTTGCCAAGACTATACCCAAGAATCCAAATGACATACCTATTGTCATAAGCGATGCCGGTATTTTGTTAAAAAATACAGAAAGTGCTGATTTTTTTAAATCTTGCATATTACCAGTTTCGGAAGCTTTTGCGATATTGGCGTTATCTTCTGTTGATATAAACGCATTGATTCTGTCAAAAGCAGACTTTTTTAACACAAACAAGGCCACTATTACCGTTAATACGCCTAATACCAGCAAAGGAGAAACTGCAGCTGCCGACAAACCTAACAAAGGCAGTATATACGGCACTGCCAATGATATAACTGCAAGAATTATAAACGAACCCAACATTGAAAATACTTTCAAACCGTTTGCAGTAAGTTTACCGAATTTTATTCCAAAAGAATGTTTGGCTACAAATTCTTTATTATCAATAACCGAAGTTTCCAAACCAAATGCATTATAAAATTGTTTTGATCTTTCCAAGGCAGTTTTTTGTGAATTTTTAAACAGCTGCTGTGGCAGATGTGTTAATTTGCGTACAATTAAACTGATTGAATCTGCTCCTACGGTATTAAACAACATTCCTTTTGACTGTGAAGAAAATTCTCTGTTAACTCTGTTGCTGTATTTATCAATCTCGGATATATCTTTGCTCCAAACAGCAATTTTTGAACCGGAAATTATTTCTGCCAAACTCTTTTCTTCAAATTGCTTTGCCAAAATAATTTTTTCTTCATCGTTAAGAGCCTCAAAATCTTTTACGGCCGAAGCATATTTTTCCAGCACTGCCTTATTTTTTAATTTTAATTGTTCTATCTCTTCTTTTGAAAATATCCCGCCCATGTACATTTCAAAAATACCGATTTTATAATGTTCGAAGAAATCTATATAATTTACTTCTTTTTTGCCTAATAATTTTTCTCTGATGTAGTCTGTGCTTATTTCCTGTCCGAACAAAATATTTTTTCTGACATTCTGCAAGGGTGCCAAAATCATTCCGGTTCTTACTCTGCTTCTTTTTTGTTCATCAAGCATTTTAAAGAAATCTTCCAACAATGCTGCAATTTCAGCTCCTGATTTCTTGCTGAGTAAATTATCCTGTCTGTCTGTAACGGCCTCTATAAAAGCCGTATAATCAGCTTCTCCCGTTTTTATTTTACCTTTGAGAACATTAATTTTTGAAACAACATTTTTATTTTTCTTTATATTTAATGCGTTTTCGAGCATCGTGATTATTTCATATTCATCCAAGCCTGCTTTTCTTGCATTATCTTTGATACTGTCCACGCTATAAATATTAATCAAAGCTTCGGCATTTTTTTCATCTCTTGCGAATCTTCCTTCCTGTTGAATCATTGTTGCATAATCCGAAGGATATGCTCTTATACCTAATTTATCTATTCCTGATAATTCATTTAAATTAACGCCTCTGTCTATAGTTTGTGTTACTATTACAATTTTATATTCACCTTGATTAACAGCGTCTTTATATTTTTCAAAACTGTATCCCGGAACTGTATCATCACAAAGAAGTATTGCTTTTTCTTTCATTTTTGCCTGGTATTCTGCACTGTTTAAATCTATTTTATCAGAATCAGTTCCTGTCTCATCCAATAACTCTAAAACTAATTTTTTTACGTCACTCGGTGTTTGTTCAAAAACAAAAGCCGTTTTTTTCTTAGTTCCGGTGGTCTGATGGAAAAGTTCTATGATTTCTTTTATTCTTTTGCGTTTGTTTTTTTCTGTTTCTTCCAAAAACAAACCTACTCTTACATCTCTTGCACCTCTCATTGAAGGAAGTTGAACAGTTTCTGCAACTTCATCTAACGAAGGGCTTGAAGTTCCTGTTGATAAACCCTTGCGTATAATATTGTTCCAGTTCAAAAATCCAAAAATATTTTCTCTGTCCATTGATACGGATGACTCAATATCAATTTCTTTCTTTTTCTCTTCTTTTTGGTATGCAACAATCGCCTGATGAATTTTTTCAGGATTTTTAACATTAGGATCACTGAAAAAGCCGTCCTGACCTCTCAATACAATTAGATATTTGCCGTCTTTTTCTATTACTTTATAATCTTTTTCTTCCGTAATAGTATTATTAACATTTAAAGCGGCTTCTATCATTTCTATAAAATCAAGGCTTTCAACTATTCTCTTAGCCTCTTTAGACTCACGTTCTAATTCTCCAAGTTCTTTTCTTAATTTTTCGACTTCCGGATCGTTCTCTTGTTTTGCTGCTATTTCTTTCTTCTTATCATCTATTTTTTTATCATATCCCGATAGTATCTTATTTTTAAGTGCTTTTATTGCATCTTTAACATGCTTGTTTTCTCTGAACAGATTAACCTGTCCTTTAATTTCATAATCTTTTGATGTAAACATTTTTTTAATATTTTGCTGAATAACATCGGTAATATATATTTGCGCCGGATCTGTTTGTATTGATAATGCCGAAGAATATTCCGTAGGTTTTTCGATAATCGAATCTGCTTCATCGGCAAAATATGATAACTTCGGCAAATCTGTGATTTCACCTTTGTCCGATTTTTGTTTTAAATATGAAAATACTTCCTGTGAAGCACATACGTATTTTACAGTTTTAAATATTTCATAATCTAAAGGGATTACTTTCGCCAATCCCAAATCAAATTTGGTTTCTTTGCTGCCGTCTGAGTTTACTTCTACTACTTCTATAACTGTTCCGTTTGCTATAACTTTTCCTTGATCATTTAACGATAAAACATAAACCTTATCACCTGAACTTGCCTGAGAACCGGGCTGTACATAAACTATTTCTACTTTTTCGCCTTCAGCTACCAAAAGATGTCTAAAATATTCACTGTTTAATACCTGCGTTTGCTTTATCGCATCTCTAAAAACCAAATCTTTTGACGAAGAAGTAAATAAAACTGATGAATCTCCTTTTCTATATACCTGTGCCGTTGCCAGAATAAATGCATCCGATTTACCGCCGCCGACACCCAAAACACCTATACGTCCTTCCAACATCAAAAGAGCCAAAGCTATCTGAATATTTGACTGCGTTTTATTATCTTTACCTGCATTGAGCTGATATTCTCTGAAAGCATTTATTAACTCAGCATCTAACAAACTTGAATCTAATTTCAAAGCATCTATAAATTCTTCTAATTTGATAGGCTCGTTAGGATTGTTTTTGATTCTGTCAATTATGTTTTGAAACTTTGCTTTATTAATCCCTTTAACTTCTTTTAAAGATTTTATGTCTTTTGCCAAATCTTGTTTTTTAAAGATATTTTTTACAAAAATTGTAATCAGGCTAAATGTGTCTGCCAAACCGATTATTGTTTCACTAATATTAGGATGATTGATATGTCTTATCTCGTGTCTTATAAACATCTCAAGCAGATTTTTATGTATAAAATTACCGTCTTTAATAAACATTTTGTTTAATAATTCATAATTGATATGAATCAATCCGTTTTGTGCATATCCAAATTCACTTGCATCCAATTTTTCCGTAATTACATCTGCTAATTTACCGTCTAAATAAGGAAATTCTCTTAAAAGCATCTCTTTCATTGTTTCTTTAGGAGTTGAATCGGAAGCCGATGCTCTATTTGCCTCTATAATCTTCTTCTGTTCATATAATTTTAACGAAAGAGTTGTAGCCCCAAATAAAGTTAAAGTTGTTGTTCCGCTTAATGCAGCTATCAACGCAACTGCCGGCAATGCGCCTGTAAAAGCAAAAAATACGATTCCTGCACTAGCCAATATTGATATTGCCGTAAGTATACCTCCGGCTTTTAACGCCTGCTTTATGGTTTTAACGGATTTTTGCTGCGTAGACGCAATATATTCTTGACCTGTTTTTACGCTTGTAAAACGCGTAACCGTTCCTTTAT